>JADGRP010000059.1 GCA_017880805.1 Burkholderiales bacterium | reverse complement strand
GGCGGGGGCGACCTCGTCGTGGAAGGCGCAATTTGCTGCCCGAATTCCGGCGACGAGGCTTGTTACACGCTCTTATAATTCGCCCATGTCCAAGCTTCCATCGCCTGACGTGATGTACCGCGCGCTCGCCGATCGCGACCCGTCGTACGACGGCATCTTCTATGTTGCCGTCAAGACCACACGCATTTTCTGCCGCTCGGTCTGCCACGCTCGCACACCCAAGCGCGAGAACGTCGAGTTCTATGCCCGGACGCACGACGCTCTGTTCGCGGGTTACCGTCCTTGCCTGCGCTGCCGGCCACTGGAGGCACGCGGCAAACCCGCGCCGATGGTCGAAAAACTGCTGGCAGCGGTGGAAGCCGATCCGTCCGGAAGGCTCTCCGAGTCGGATCTCGCGCGCATGGGAATCGATCCATCGACGGCTCGCCGCCAATTCCAGCGTTATTGCGGCATGAGTTTTCACGCCTATCACCGCGCGCGGCGGATGGGCATGGCATTGACCGGTGTCAGAGAAGGAAAAAGCATGCTCGACTTGCAACTTGACCAAGGATTTGAATCGTCCAGCGGTTTCCGCGAAGCCTTCGCCAAGGTCTTCGGCACTGCGCCGAGCCTAGCGCACGACGTCAATTGCCTGTACGCCAAATGGTTCGAGACGCCGCTGGGCCCGATGCTCGCGCTGGCCAATGACGCGGGTTTGTATCTGCTCGAATTCGTCGACCGCCGCGGCCTGGAGCGCGAAGTGCAAGCGCTGCGGCGCCGGCTTTCGCAGCACGTCGTTCCGGGCGAGCACCGCTACCTCGATCGTATTGGCGAGGAGCTCGAAGCGTATTTCGCCGGGCGCTCGCTGACGTTTGCGACTCCGCTGCAGCTCGACGGCTCGCCCTTCCAGCGCGATGTTTGGGAGACGCTGCGCGCGATTCCTCCGGGACAGACGCTTGCCTACGCCGACGTCGCCGCAAAAATTGGCCGGCCGGCAGCGGTGCGTGCGGTCGGGCGCGCCAACGGCGACAACAAGCTCGCGATCATCGTGCCGTGCCATCGCGTCATTGGCGCCGACGGAACGCTGACCGGATACGGCGGCGGCTTGTGGCGCAAGGCATGGCTGCTGGAGCACGAGCGCACCTTTACGCGTGCCCGCGGCCAGCTCGCGCTGGTGCCTGCACTGCCGGCTGCCGCCGCCGCGGCTTGAGATGTCGCGGGCTGATCTCGCGCGCCTGCTCGCGCTGGCGGCGCTTTGGGGCGGCTCTTTCGCCTTCATCCGGGTCGCCGCACCCGTCGTCGGGCCGTTGTGGCTCGCCGAAAGCCGGGTCGCTCTCGCGTTCGTGATCCTGATCGTTCTCGCGCTGTCGCGCGGCAAGGTCCCGCCGTGGCGCGAGCGCTGGCGAGATTTCCTGGTCATCGGCATCGTTAATTCGGCGCTGCCGTTCGCGCTGTTTTGCTTCGCCGGTCAATACATTGCCGCGTCGACCGCGGCCATCCTCAACGCGACCAGTCCGTTTTTCGGCGCGCTCGCCGCGGCGCTTTGGCTCAAGGATCCATTGCCGGCGTCGAAGCTTGCCGGGATGGCGCTCGGACTCGGGGGCGTCGTGTTGCTGGTAGGCTGGCGACCCGAACCCTTGACCGGCTTCGCGCTTGCGGCAGTGTTTGCGTGCCTAGCGGCGTCGTTGTGCTACGGCATCGCAAGCGTCTACGCCAAGGCGCGCATGACCGGCGTGCCCAGCTTCTCGACTGCTCTGTACAGTCAGCTGGCCGCGGCGGCAGTCCTCGCACCGGCGCTTCCGTTCGCTCCCATGCACGGACCCGTGACCGCAACCGTTGCTGCCAATGTGCTCGCGCTCGCGGTTGGATCGACCGCCGTCGCGTACCTGCTCTATTTCAAGCTGATTGCGAACATCGGCCCGGCACGCGCGCTGAGCGTGACATTCCTCATCCCGCTCTTCGGCGTTCTCTGGGGGTACTTGTTCTTGGGCGAGCCGCTTACGATCAACATGCTGCTGGGAGGATCGCTGATTTTGGGTGGCACCTGGCTCGCGATGCGCGTCAGAGTCGCCTCCGGACGCGTGCCGCGGATGGCTCCTCTATCTAACCGCGACAGCTCGTGACGCGGTTATGCAAGCTCAGGTAGCCGAGCTCAGACGAGATCGGCTGCGGGTCCGAGTATTTGTTCACGCAGCTCGCGATAACGAGGCAGCGTCGGCGGGTACACGCACAAATACTTCACCTGCGCAGCCTGCAGGCACCGCTGTTTGATGATCTCGAGCTTCTGGTCGCGCGGATTCTGCACCTGCTCCGGTTCTTTCGAATCGACAATGGCAACGATCGTCATATCCCGATCGCACACGACAAAGCCGACGTGCTGGTTGGCGATCTTGCGAAACGCGCGCAGCCGTTCCATTCCTTGCGGCCCGATCTTCACTTGCAGGACGTCCGCCAGCCGTATGCGCGCGAAAATCTCGTGCCGCGGAAATGCAGCCTTGAGCAGAAGGTAGACGACATTCTCGGCTTTCGACAGGAAGCGCGAGCGCAACAGATACAGGCCCGGGAGCTCGGCGCTGGAAAGCAATCTTGTGGTCTCGCCCTCGGTCCATTGGACGGTGCTGGGCGACTCTCCTCCGGACTTCGACTTCCCGCCTATTCGCTGCCGCCGGACAAGCCCGAAAAGCACCGCGACCACCAGCGCGCTGATCGCGAGCGCGAAGAGCATTCCGGAAGTCATGGGGACAGGCTCCTTTTCTGCGGCGCTAGCCGTTACCTTATCGGATCGTGCCGGCCGCGCACGGTGCGCCGCCTGCGGTGCCTAACAGTTTAGTTTAATGCATTTCTTTCGACTCTGCTGGAGACGCCCGCCCCTTCGCGACAACCTTGCCCGCGCCTGCGCGCGCCCGTAGAATGCGCTGCGCGCCTGATTCGTCCGTGTGGGTCGCGCAAGTGGCGGGATGCTCTCGTTTTCGCCCACCGGCCATCGCGAACGGTGACAACCATTATCGATAACGAGCCCATATGAATTCTCACCATTTCTTCGAGCGGTCTCCTGCACTCCGACGCCGCGTGCTAAGCGTGTTGTTGTCCGTGATCGCAAGCGTGGCATGCGCAAATGCTGCGGCTGATGGCATTCCCGCACCGACCGGAGTCGGGCTCACCGTGGCGAGCGGAGATCAGACGACGCTCTATGGCATTTCAACATACTGGGACTCGGTATGCGTCTGCGCGCCGTTGGCCGAACGCGGCCTCGACGTGCGCATCTACGGCCAAATCGCCTATTGGCGAGGTACCCAGCGGCCGAGCG
The DNA here is from genome assembly GCA_017880805.1 of Burkholderiales bacterium. Lineage (GTDB taxonomy): Bacteria > Pseudomonadota > Gammaproteobacteria > Burkholderiales > Casimicrobiaceae > PALSA-1003. The sequence goes on along the minus strand of JADGRP010000059.1, from coordinate 17,316 downwards.
AATTTCCGTCGCTCTGGGAGGGAAGCGTAACTCCCGCTCTGCGCTGGATGGGGCCTTCTGTCGGAGCAGCGACGGTCTTTGCGGAGATAGGGCTAGGCATCAGTGGCCTTTCCAAAACCCGGCTCAACGAGGAGCGTCAATTTGCGACCGCATTCCAGTTCAACGAGCACTTCGGCGTCGGGCTCGCCTTTGGCGAGAAGCGAAAATACGAAGTCGCCGCTTACGTGCGACACGTTTCTAACGGGAGCATCAAGCAAGAGAACGATGGCGACACTTTCTTCGGCGGCGTCTTTCGGGTGCCACTGGACTGACGAGAGGCGCCGCACGAGTTTCCGCAATCACGAATCGCCAGGCCTTGCGAGTGCGTTGTGCGCGTTCCGCCATCCTGGCTGCGAAGAACGTTCACCCAAAAAAAGCCCCGCCGAAGCGGGGCTTTTTTTTGGGTCCCGACGCGATGAGACGCGCCGGAATGACCGTTCGGACTGCGAACGTCACATGTCCATATCGCCCATGCCACCCATCCCGCCCATTCCACCGCCACCACCCATCGGCTTTTCGTCCTTGGGCGATTCGGCCACCATCGCTTCCGTCGTAAGCATCAAGCTGGCGACCGAAGCGGCGTTTTGCAACGCGAAGCGCGTGACCTTGGTCGGATCGACGACTCCCATGCTGACCAGATCGCCGTACTCGCCGGTCGCGGCGTTGAAGCCAAAATTGCCCTTGCCCTCGACCACCTTGTTGACGACCACCGAAGGCTCGTCGCCCGCATTCTGGACGATCTGGCGCATCGGTTCTTCGAGCGCACGCAACACGATCTTGATACCGGCTTCCTGATCCGGGTTGTCCCCCTTCAGATTCTTCAGGTTGGCACGGGCGCGCAGGTACGCGACGCCGCCGCCGGCAACGATGCCTTCTTCAACGGCAGCACGCGTTGCGTGCAGCGCATCTTCGACACGCGCCTTCTTTTCCTTCATTTCGACTTCGGTAGCTGCGCCAACCTTGATCACCGCAACGCCGCCGGCGAGCTTGGCCACACGTTCCTGCAGCTTTTCCTTGTCGTAATCCGAGGTCGCCTCGTCGATCTGCACGCGAATGTTCTTGACCCGCGATTCGATAGCCGACTTTTCGCCCCCACCGTCGATGATGGTCGTGTCCTCTTTTGCGACTTCGACCTTCTTGGCGCGGCCCAGATCCTTCAGCGTCGCATTCTCGAGCTTGAGACCAAGCTCTTCGGCGATCACCGTGCCTCCGGTGAGGATGGCGATATCTTCGAGCATTGCCTTGCGGCGGTCACCGAAGCCCGGCGCCTTGACGGCGGTCGTCTTCAGGATGCCGCGGATGTTGTTGACCACCAGCGTAGCCAGCGCCTCGCCGTCCACATCCTCGGCGATGATCAATAGCTGCTTGCCCGCCTTCGCGACCTGCTCGAGCAGCGGAAGAAGATCGCGGATGTTGCTGATCTTCTTATCGTGCAACAAGATGTAGGGATCCTCGAGCAGCGACACCTGCTTGTCCGGATTGTTGATGAAGTAAGGCGAGATGTAGCCGCGGTCGAACTGCATGCCCTCGACCAGATCCAGCTCGTTCTCCAGGCCCTTGCCGTCCTCAACGGTGATGACGCCTTCCTTGCCAACCTTGTCCATCGCCTCGGCAATGGTCTTGCCGATCGCTTCGTCCGCGTTGGCCGAGATGGCGCCGACTTGCGAGATTTCCTTGCTGGTCGTGCACGGCTTGCTGATCTTCTTGAGCTCTTCGACGACGGCGATCACCGCCTTGTCGATGCCGCGCTTCAGGTCCATCGGGTTCATGCCGGCGGCGACGTACTTCATGCCTTCCTGCACGATCGACTGGGCAAGCACGGTCGCGGTCGTCGTACCGTCACCGGCGACGTCGGACGTCTTCGACGCGACTTCCTTGACCATTTGCGCGCCCATATTCTCGAACTTGTCCTTGAGCTCGATTTCCTTGGCGACCGAAACGCCGTCCTTGGTAATCGTCGGCGCGCCGAAGCTGCGCTCCAGAACCACGTTGCGGCCCTTCGGGCCTAACGTCACCTTTACCGCGTTGGCGAGAATATTTACACCCGCCATCATTCGATTGCGCACGCCGTCGCCGAAGCGAACATCTTTGGCTGCCATTTTTCGTTTCTCCTGAAATCAGTGTTGTTCGAAGAGCTTGAGGTCAGGCGACAATGCCGATGATGTCGTCTTCGCGCATGTGCAGGTAGTCCTGCCCGTCGAGCTTGAATTCCTGGCCCGAGTATTTGCCGAACAGCACCTTGTCGCCGGGCTTCACGCCCATCGCGAGCACCTTGCCGCTTTCGTCGGTCTTGCCCGGCCCGGCGAAAACCACCTCGCCTTGGGACGGCTTTTCGGCTGCGGTATCCGGAATCACTATGCCGCCGGCGGAGGTACGTTCTTCTTCCAGACGCTTGACGATCACGCGATCGTGTAACGGACGGATTTTCATGTTAGCACTCACTCCTGAATAGATTGTTTAGCGGAATCAATACGCTGGCGCGACCCGGTCGGCGCTGCACATCGAAGCCGCTGACCAAGGCGTATGCTGAACCGCTGTTAGCACTCGTTGACAGCGAGTGCTAATAATAAGGGCAGAGCGATGAAAAATCAAGCCCTTCGACCGCGTCCAGTTTGGTGCTGTCTGTGCCGCGCGGGCTGCTTCACGATTGACGGCGGCGTCTGCACGATGTCTGCTCCTCCCCAGCAAAGACGGCCGACGCGATAAAGGACAATGGCGTGTGCTAAGGTTTTCCTTGTATCCCTTCTGGGCGTGACGAGGAACAAACCATGGCAGACGAGTTGGCATCATCGACCCAGCGTCCCGGAACCCCCGCTGCCGTCATTCACCCCTGTGCCGTCGATGCCGGCCGGGGCGCGGCATGGTGGGGCGAAGGCTGGCGGCTATTCACGCCCGCCGTCGGTCCGTGGATCCTGATCGTCGTGATCGGGTTCGTCCTGAACGTGGTACTGGCCTTCATTCCCGTCCTGGGCAGCATCGCCAGCCAACTGCTGTTTCCACTCTTTGTCGGGGGCATGATGCTCGGCTGCCGAGCAATCGATCGCGGCGAGCCCTTGACCGTAGGACATCTCTTCGCGGGCTTCGGGCCGACGGCCGGGCCGCTGCTGATCGTGGGCCTGATTTACATCGTGGCGGCGATCGCAATCACCCTTCTCGTGGTGGCTCTGGTCGTCGCCTTTTTCGGTGTGGCCGTGCTTTCGCAGCTTTGGAGCATGCAGAACCCGGTTTCGGACAGCGCAGCGTTGGGTGGAATGGCGCTGATTGTCCTGGTCGGTCTGCTGCTTTTTCTGCTCCTCTATCTACCCTTGGTCATGGCGGTATGGTTCGCGCCGGCCCTGGTCGTGCTGCAGGGGGTCGAACCGTGGACCGCAATGAAGCTTTCCCTGGTCGGCAGCATCAAGAATATTCTGCCGTTTCTGATCTATGGCGTGGTGTGGATCGTTCTTGCGATCGTAGCCACGATTCCGCTGCTGCTGGGTTGGTTGGTGCTTGGTCCGATGGCCGTCGCGTCCCTGTACGCGAGCTACTGCGACATTTTCGAACACCCGGAAGACGCCAGCGTACCTTCAGTCTGAACTCCGACGGCGGAGTCAGGGACGACCAAGAAAAAACAGAGCAAACCTGGGGGAGACCGTGCGAATCCGAGTTCGCGATCAGTTGAGCTGTTGGTGACCGTTGACGGCGTCGCGGACTCGATTTGCCAAAGCCGGGGGCGCGCTGCGGCGCAGAAACCAGCGCAATGTCTTGGTATCTCCGACCGATTCGAAGTCGTGCGCCTTGAGCAGGTGGGCGACCGCCGCGCGATAACGCGACCCACGGGGAATACGCACGACCCAGGTTTTCTTGCCGTGGGATGTCCCGAACAGCGCGTCGATAAGCGCACGGCCCTGACCGCCTCCCCGGCGGCCGAACTCGAGCCCGGCGAGCCACAGCTCGTAACCGCCATCCAGTGCGCGGAACAGGCCGAAGCCGACGGGAGGATTGCCGCTGTGCCGGTCGTCCGGCCAAAACACATACCCCGGCACCGCGACCGATTCCAGGCGACGGCTCTGTGGATCTTCTTCCACGAAATAACCATGGACGAGCGCGCGCTTGATCTGGGCGAAAAACTCCACCGCTTGGGGCGTGTCGCCGGCGAGACCTGCGGTCATGCTGCCCTCCGCCGAAGCCTCGCGGATCAGCGTGCGCAGCATCGCAAGGTGACCGACATGAGCGGGAGCGAGCATGGTATGACGACATCCTTCGGGCAACGGGTCCTTATAGCGCGCCTGCGCGTATTGTGGGTTCCCTTTCTTACCAACGGCCGCCTTCGCATCATGAGCGGTCAGCAGCGAAGCAATCGCAGGGCCCCGCTCATCCGCATGCCCTGGCGCATTCCGAATCAATCGCGCCGCTAGTGCGCCTGCTCCCAATTGGGGCCGCTGCCGACGTCGACCACCAATGGCACGCGCAACTGGGCGACGCTGGCCATCCGAAGCGCGAGCTCGGCCTTGACATGGTCGACGTGGTCCATGGGCGCTTCGAGCACCAGCTCGTCGTGAACCTGCAGAACCAGCTTTGCACCCACGGGCTCACGGTCGAGCCACGCCTGGACCTCGATCATCGCCAGCTTGATCAAGTCGGCGGCCGTTCCCTGCATCGGCGCATTGATCGCCGCGCGCTCGGCCGCCTGGCGGCGCGGACCGCCGCCGGCGTTGATGTCCGGCAGCCAAAGCCTGCGCCCGAACACGGTCTCGACGTACCCCTGTGCTCGCGCGAGCTCACGAGTGCGCTGCATGTACTCGGCGACGCCCGGATATCGGGTGAAGTATTTTTCGATGAACTGCGCCGCGGCCCCGCGCTCGATACCCAGCTGGGCAGCAAGTCCGAATGCGCTCATGCCGTAAATCAAACCGAAGTTGACAGCCTTGATGTAGCGCCGCTGCTCCGAGGTCACATCGGCAATCGCAATGCCGAAGATGTCGGCCGCTGTCGCGCGGTGAATATCGGCACCTTCGGCGAAGGCCCGCAACAACGATTCATCGCCCGAGAGATGCGCCATGATGCGCAATTCGATCTGCGAATAGTCGGCCGAAATCAGCGCGTGGCCCGGCGGCGCAACGAACGCTTCGCGAATGCGCCGGCCTTCGACGGTGCGGATGGGAATGTTCTGCAGGTTCGGCTCGGTACTGGCCAGACGTCCGGTGACCGCCGTCGCCTGGCCGAAGGACGTATGGACGCGGCCGGTGCGCACGTTGACCATCTGCGGCAGCTTGTCGGTATAGGTCGACTTGAGCTTCGACAGCGTGCGATGCTCGAGCAGCAGCTTGGGCAGTGGATAGTCCGCGGCGAGCTGCTGCAATACGTCCTCGTCGGTCGACGGCTTGCCGGTTGCGGTCTTTTTCACCGTCGGAAGCTTCATCTTGTCGAACAGAATCTCGCCCAACTGCTTCGGCGATCCGAGATTGAATGGCTGGCCCGCAGCCTGATACGCCTGCTCCTCGAGAATCATCATCCGCTCGCCCAGGGTCTTGCTCTGCGCCGCGAGCACGATCGCATCGATAAGCACGCCCTCGCGCTCCATGCGAAAAAGAACCTCGCGGGTCGGCATCTCGATCGTCGAGTAAATGAAATCGAGCTGCGGATTCTGTTCGAGCTTGGGGTAAAGCGCGCCATGCAGTTGCAGCGTGATATCGGCATCTTCACCCGAATACTCGGTCGCTTTGTCGATCGCGACCTGCTCGAAACCGATGTGGCCCGCACCCTTGCCCGCGACATCGGCATACGTAATGGTCTTCACGCCGAGGTGGCGCCAGGCTAGGCTGTCCATGTCGTGCGGACGTTGCGATTCGAGCACGTAGGATTGCAGCATGGTGTCGTGCGCGACTCCGGCAAGTGCGATGCCGTGGTTGGCAAGCACGTGCTGGTCGTACTTGACGTTCTGGCCGAGTTTTTTCTTCGTGTCGTCTTCGAACCAGGGCTTCAATCGCCGCAGTACGTCTTCGATCGGCAGTTGCACCGGCGCTCCCGCGTAGCGATGGGTGAGCGGAATGTAAGCGGCCCGTCCGGGCTCGATCGAGAACGAAAGCCCGACAATGCGCGCTTCCATCGGATCGAGGCCGGTGGTTTCCGTGTCGAAGCACACCAGCTCGGCGCGCTGCAATGCCTCCAACCAGCGCTCGAACGCCGCATGGTCAAGCACCGTTTCGTAGTCGCGCGCGATCAACGGGCGCGGGACCTCGGGCTCGACGTCATGTTCCTGGACCACAGGGGCAAGATTCGCGGCAACCTTCAAGGCTGACTTGTCGCCGGCGATGTCCTTGAGCCAGCTCCTGAATTCAAAACGCTCGTAGAGCTCGCGAAGCTTTTCCGCGTCGTGCGGCTGCATCACAAGCTCCTGCGGCGCGAACGGCAGAGCACAGTCGGTCTTCACTGTCAGCAGCTTCTTGCCTTGCGGCAGCCACGGCAGTGCCGCGCGCAAATTCTCGCCCACCACACCGTCGATCGCTCCCGCATTCGCGATAACGTTGTCGAGCGTACCGTGCTCGGCGAGCCACTTGGCGGCGGTCTTCGGTCCCACCTTGGGGACGCCAGGAACATTGTCGACGGCGTCGCCTGTCAATGCGAGAAAATCGAGCAATTGATCGGCGCGTACCGAAAATTTGCCGACGACGCTGGTCATGTCGAGCCGCTCATTGCTCATCGTGTTGACCAGCGTCACGTGCGGCGTGATCAGTTGCGCGAGATCCTTGTCGCCGGTGGAAATCAGCGTATCGATGCCTTGTTGCTCCGCCTGTCTGGCCAGCGTTCCGATGACGTCGTCGGCCTCGACGCCTTCGATCATCAGTATCGGCCAGCCGTGAACGCGGATCAGTTCATGCAGTGGCGCGATCTGCGCGACGAGCGCGTCCGGCATCGGCGATCGGTTGGCCTTGTATTCCGGATACCATTCATCGCGGAACGTCTTGCCGGGGGCGTCGAACACAACCGCGAAGTAGTCCGGCTTGCCGTCGCTGATCAATCGGCGCAACATGGAAATGACGCCGCGAATGGCACCGGTTGGCTCGCCGCGCGATGTACGCAAATCGGGTAGCGCGTGAAAGGCCCGATAGAGGTACGACGAGCCGTCAACCAGAACGAGCTTAGGCATGATTCAGACGAGCAAGACTCCGGAGATGATCGACCCGCAGTCGATGTACTCGACGAACGGCCAAGAGGCATGGCGGGTGCTTGGCATTATGGCAGAATTCGCCGTCGCGACCGAACGTCTGCGCGGCATCCGGCCGGCAGTGAGCATGTTTGGCAGCGCGCGCATCAAGACCGATCATCCGTATTACGGAAAAGCGGAACTCATCGCGAGGCTCCTTTCCGACGCCGGCTTTTCGGTCATTTCCGGTGGCGGTCCGGGCCTGATGGAAGCCGCCAATCGCGGCGCTCATGCGGGCCGCTCGCCTGCGATCGGTCTCAATATACTTCTTCCTCACGAGCAGACAGGCAACGCCTTCCAGGACGTCGGCATCAGCTTTCGCTATTTCTTCGCGCGCAAGATGATGTTCGTGCGCTTTGCGTCGGCGTACGTCGTGCTGCCGGGAGGCTTCGGCACGATCGACGAGCTGACCGAGTGCCTGACACTGGTCCAGACCGGAAAGAGCCGCAAGATACCGATCATTTTGGTCGGCGGCGAATTCTGGAAGGGACTGATAGCCTGGATGCAGGACAAGCTGGTTGGCGAAGGCATGATTTCCGCGAGCGACCTCGACCTGATGCGGATCATCGAGGAGCCTGAAGCGATCGTCGGGGCGATTTTCGACTACTATGAAACGCGGGGATTTCAGCCGTCACGCGCCGAACGCGAAAAGATGCTGAACCTCTGAGCCCACAACGATTCCGGATTCGCCGCAGCGATTCCTGCTAGAATAAACGCGTCCACTCGTACGATCGCAACATGCACCCTCGCATTGCCGCCCCCCTTGCAGCACTCGTCTTCGCTTTCGCGCTGAGCGCGACTGCGCAAAAGGCGCCGCCGGCGAATCTCGAGCCCTTGCCCGAACCTCCGCCTATACCGCCCGAGATTTCCAGCGATCCCGACCTCGAGCCGCAGATTACGATTACTCGCCGCGCGACGGAAACGATCGAGGAATACCGAGTCGGCGGACGTCTGACGATGATCAAAGTCACACCGAAAACCGGCCGGCCGTACTACCTCGTCGCCGACGGTGCCGACGGGACATGGGTTCGCCGCGATAGCCTGGACGCGGGCCTCAAGGTTCCTATGTGGCTGCTGTTTTCCTTCTGATCGCGTTTCCACATAACCCTTGGCGCTGAGTGCGGTGGCTTTGCCGCCGGCTCACCGTGTCCGTCGATGGCTGTCTACACCAACGTCTCCGCTGATGATCTGGCCGCATGGCTGACCCGTTACGCGCTTGGCACGGTGCACGAATTCGAACCGATCGTTTCCGGGATCGAGAACACGAACTATTTCATCACCGCCGACAATGGTCGATTCGTATTGACGCTGTACGAGCGGCTGCCGGCGGATGAGCTGCCGTTCTATCTCAACTTGATGGCGCACCTCGCGCACGCGGGCGTCCAGGCGCCGGCGCCCGAGCCCGATCGCAGCGGCGCGTTGTGGAGCTTTCTTAACGGCAAGCCCGCGGGGCTCGTCGCGCGACTCGATGGCGTTCCGGTCGAACGACCGAAAATCCCGCACTGCGCTGCGACGGGCGAGGCGTTGGCGCGAATGCATGTCGCGGTCGGCAACTATCGGGGGCGCTTGTCGAACCGTCGCGGACCCGCATGGTGGCGGCAGGCCGCGCGTGCCGTACGGCCATTTTTGTCGGTCGAACAGAATGACCTGCTCGCGTCAGAAATCAAATTCCAGGCCGGGTTTGCAAAGTCCAGGCTGCCGCGTGGCGCAATTCACGGCGACTTGTTCTGCGACAACGTCCTGTTCGACCGCGAGCGCGTATCGGGAATCATCGATTTTGGATTCGCCGCCACGGACGCACTGGCATACGACCTCGCGATCGCCGTCAACGATTGGTGCACCGTCTCCGGGGACGCCAGCTCCGGAGCGTTGGACGCGCCGCTCAGCAGCGCGATGATCGCGGCGTACGAAGGCGTGCGGCCGCTCTCCGCAGAGGAGCGAACGCTGTGGCCGGTGTTGCTGCGGGCCGCGGCGTTGCGCTTCTGGTTGTCGCGGCTCTACGATCTTCACCTCCCGCGCGCGGGAGAGATTACGCATGCGCACGACCCCGTCGCATTCGAGCGTATTCTTCGCGATCGCATCACGCGCGTCCAGACGGTCCAATGAGGCTGCAATGAGGATCGCAATAAGCGATGGCCCGATTCCATTCGCGCGCCGTGACGCGCGAAACGGCATCGTCTGGATCAAGCGCGCCTTTGCCATGTTTCGCGCCACTCCGTTGCGGTGGCTGTTGCTGCTGTTCACGTATTACCTGCTGATCGGACTGTTGGAGTTCGGACCGGTGCAGGCGGTGGGGCAGTTCGTCGCGCCGCTTCTGAAACCGGTGTTTGCCGTTGGCTTCCTGGCCGCCGCGTGGTCGCAGGAACGAGGGATCGCGCCGCGCTTCGAGGATCTGTTCCGCGGCTTTCGCAGCAATCTTCTCGCGCTCGTTCCGCTTGGAGCGGTATTTCTCGCCGGCATAACGCTTGCGGTCCTGGCAACCACGCTGATCGACGACGGCCAGTTGATCGCCGTGTTGTCAGGCGCGGAGAAACCAACCGAAGAAGCGCTCGCAAGCGGCCCGGTACAGCTTGCGATGCTGTTCGGCGTTGCGTGTGCGATGCCATCGCTGCTTGCATTGTGGTTTGCGCCGGCGCTGGTAGTTTTCAACGACGCCAGCGCCGTGAGGGCGCTCGGCACCAGTCTTCGCGCCGCGATCGCCAACTGGCGTCCAATAGCGGTCTACTGTCTTGCCGTGTTCGTACTGGGTGGCGTGCTGCCGATCTTTGCGCTTTCGATCGCCCACCTTTTCGGCGATGCGGCGGCGGGTATGGTGGCGCTATTCGTCGTCGTCCCCTACGTTTTCACGCTTGTCGCGACGCTGCATATTTCCGATTACGTCAGCTATCGCGATCTGTTTCACGGCGATGAGTCACCTCCGGCGCCGCCCCAGGAGACACCGCCCGACTCGCGCGTCTGACGCGGTAGAGCCTCGTTCAGAATGCGTCACGCCGGCTGCAGCTTGGCGTATTCCAGCGCCAGCCACTTGACGCCGCCATCCCGAAAATTCACCTGAACGCGGGCGTCGGTGCCGCGCCCCTCCGCATCGATGATGATGCCCAGGCCGAATCGTGAGTGCTTCACACTTTGCCCGATGCGCCAGCCGACGCCATCACGCGCCCGCCCCGGATCGCTTCGATCCGCGAGAGCTTGGGGCTCGGCGGCAAAGTCGCCGTGTTTCGGAGACAGCCATTGCACCAACCCCGCCGGTACCTCGTCGAGAAAGCGCGACGCGACGTTGTACCGAAGCTGCCCATGAAGCATGCGACTTTGCGCATGGGTCAGGTACAGTCTTCGTCGCGCACGCGTAATCGCCACGTAGGCAAGACGGCGTTCCTCTTCGATGCCGTCGTATTCGCTCAGGCTGTTCTCGTGCGGGAAAAGCCCCTCTTCGAGTCCGGTGACGAACACTGTATGGAACTCCAGACCCTTCGCCGCGTGCACGGTCATCAGCTGCAATGCCGGCCGACCTTCCGCCGCCTGGGTTTCGCCGGCCTCAAGCGCGGCGTGAGATAGAAACGACGTCAGCGCGTCGTCGACATTTTCGCCAACCTCGCGCTCGGCCTCGCGCATGAAACTTTGCGCCGCGTTGATCAACTCCTGCAGATTGTCAATGCGCTCCTGTCCGCCTTTTTCTGCCTGAAAATGGCTCAACAGGCCGCTCGCGTGCACGACGTGCTCGACCTTTTCCGCCAATCCGAGCTCTTGCGTTGCGGCCCTCATGCCATCGACGAGCTTGAGAAATGCCGCGAGACTGATGCCCGCCCTGCCGCCAACCGCGCCAGAAGACGCTGCCTGCCACAAGCTCGTACCACCCCCTTGCGCGCGCTCCTGCAGTGCTTCCAGTGATCGCGCGCCGATGCCGCGCGGCGGGAAGTTCACCACGCGCAGGAATGCGCCGTCGTCGTCCGGCGACGCGACGAGCCTCAAGTAAGCGAGCGCGTGCTTGACCTCCGCCCGCTCGAAAAAGCGCATGCCGCCATAGACGCGATAGGGCATCGCGGCGTTGAACAACGCATGCTCGACCACGCGCGATTGCGCGTTGGAGCGATACAGAACGGCGATCTCCGCGGGCGACACGTCATCCTCGACTAGGCCCTTGACCACGTCGACGATGAACGCGGCCTCGTCCAGATCGGAAGGCGCGGCATACGCCCGCACCGGTTCGCCATGCGCGTCGGACGTCCAGAGGTTCTTGCCGAGGCGTCCCTGGTTGTGCTTGATGAGCGCATTCGCCGCGTCGAGGATGTGTCCATGAGAGCGGTAGTTCTGCTCGAGCTTGATAAGCTTGACCGGAACATCCGCTGTGCCGAAATCGCGCTCGAAATGTTGCATATTGGCGACGTTGGCGCCGCGAAACGCGTAGATCGACTGGTCGTCATCGCCGACCGCAAAAATCGCGGCGTGCGTGCCCGCGAGCAGCTTCAACCACTTGTATTGCAGTACGTTGGTGTCCTGGAATTCATCGACCAGGATGTGCGAGAAGCGGCGCTGATAATGCGCGCGGAGCGAATCGTCGCGCGACAAAAGCTCGTACGTTCGCAGCAGAAGCTCCGGAAAATCGACCACGCCTTCGCGTTGGCACGCCTGCTCGTACAGCGCGTAATGCTCGACCTGCCGGCGGCTGAATTCGTCGAACGCCTCGACTTGGTTCGGGCGCAGCCCTTCCTCCTTGGAGCCATTGATCAGCGCCTGCAGCTGCCGCGCGGGAAAGCGCTCGTCGTCGATGTTGTGCGCCTTGTACACACGCTTGATCAGGGCCAGTTGATCCTGCATATCCATGATCTGGAACAATTTCGGCAGTCCCGCCTCGCGGTAATGCGCGCGGAGCATGCGATTGCACAGGCCGTGAAAGGTGCCGATCCACATGCCGCGTATGTTTACCGGCGTCAGCATGGAGAGCCGCGTGCTCATTTCCCTGGCGGCCTTGTTGGTGAACGTCACCGCCAGCACCGACAGCGGACTTCCCTGTCCGGTCGCGAGCAGCCACGCAATCCGCGTCGTCAGAACGCGTGTCTTGCCGCTGCCGGCGCCGGCGAGGATAAGCGCCGACGCGTGCGGCAAGGTCACCGCAGCGAGCTGTTCCGGATTGAGGGATTCGAGAAGAGGTGACGCCATGGAAAAAAACGAGCAAGCGCGAACAATCCGCCGCCAGTGGCAAAATGCGGACAATGAGCATGCAATTATAGGCGATTACGGGTCGTGACCCGCCGCTCGCGCGCCAAGCCGCGCTGGGCGCTATAATCGCTCCCGCCTTCCAGCCGGCTACTGTCCCGATGTCCCGAACCCCGCGCACCGATCTCGCTGCCAATTCCGCAACCGCGCGGGCATTCGTGCAATGGATACGTTCGGCCGCACCCTACATTCATGCCTTCCGCGGCAAGATTTTCGTCATCGCGTTTGGCGGAGAGGTCGTCGCCGACGACACGTTTCTGGGCATCGTGCATGACCTCAATCTTCTGCACAGTCTCGGCATCCGGCTGGTGGTCGTGCACGGATCGCGTCCGCAAATCGAGGCGATACTCAAGCAGCAGCATATTCCCAGCATCTACAACCGCGGCCTGCGCGTCACCGACGGCGAAACGCTCGACTGCGTGCTCGAGGGAACCGGGCACGCCCGCAGCCGCATCGAGGCGCTGCTCTCGCTCGGCGTCGCCAACTCGCCCATGGCCGGCGCGCGCATCCGCGTGGTCGGCGGCAACTTCCTCACCGCCAAGCCGATGGGCATTCTCGATGGGGTCGACATGCAATGGACCGGCGAGGTCCGCCGCGTCGATGTCGAGGCCATACGACAGCGGCTCGATGACGGCGATATCGTGCTCGTCTCGCCGCTGGGCTATTCGCCGACCGGCGAGATTTTCAACCTGGCGCTGGAAGAGGTCGCGACCCAGGTCGCGGTGTGGCTCTCGGCGCAAAAGCTCGTCTTTCTGATGGACACCGACGGCGTGCGCAACGGACGCCGCCAGCTTCTGACCGAACTGTCGACGCGCGACGCCGAGACACTGCTCGCCAAGCGTTCCAAGCTGCCGGCGGACGTGCAGCATTATCTGCCGAGCGCGATTCGAGCCTGCGACAACGGCGTCAAACGCGCTCACTTGCTCTCCCGCCATCACGACGGCGCGATGCTCCTCGAGCTGTTTACCCGCGACGGCGTGGGCACCATGATCGCGGCCGCGCCGCTGGCGCAGCTTCGCAGCGCGACCATCGACGATGTCGGAGGCATCCTCGCGATCATCGCGCCGCTCGAGGACCAGGGCGTGCTCATCCGGCGCTCGCGCGAACGGCTGGAGATGGAAATCGAGCGCTTTGTGGTCGCCGAGCACGATGCCGTCATCATCGGCTGCGCCGCGCTGTATGCGTTTCCGGCCGCGAAGACCGGCGAGCTCGCCGCGCTGGCGGTGGATCCCGATTTCCGGCGCGAGGGATACGGCGAGGCGCTCCTGCATGAGATCGAGCAGCGCGCTCGCAAGCTTCGGCTTTCGCGCCTGTTCGTGCTCACCACGCGCACGTCAGGGTGGTTCGTCGAGCGTGGGTTCGTCGAAAGCGATCCGGCAAGGCTTCCGAAACAGAAACGCGATCTCTACAACTGGCACCGGCGCTCGCTGGTCTACGAAAAGACGCTGGCCTGAGGGATCGTAGCGCGTTCGTGCGTCCGCCGCGGACCGTGAGATAATTTCCGCCTCTCCAATCGCTGCGAGGTTCTTGTCGATGGCACGCATGGTGAATTGCATCAAGCTCGGCCGCGAAGCCGAAGGGCTCGATTTCCCGACCTATCCGGGTGAGCTCGGCAAACGCATCTTCGAAAACGTGTCGAAGGAAGCGTGGGCTCAATGGCTTCGCCAGCAAACGATGCTGGTCAACGAGAACCGCCTGAGCCTCGCGGATCCGCGCGCCAGAAAATATCTGGCGGAACAAATGGAGCGTCACTTCTTTGGCGGCGGCGCCGACGTCGCGACGGGTTACGTGCCGCCGAAGGATTGAAGACGTCGATGGACGACAGCGCGATCAGCCGCTATCCGGTCCCGAAACTCGAAGAATTGCCCGAGGACATCCGGGCGCGATTCCTCGAAGTGCAGGAGAAGGCGGGATTCATCCCCAACGTCTTCCTGACGCTGGCCCACCGCCCAGAGGAATTCAGGGCCTTTTTCGCGTACCACGACGCGCTGATGCTGCGCGAATCGGGCTTGAGCAAGGCGGAGCGCGAAATGATCGTGGTGGCAACTTCCGGAGCCAACGATTGCCTGTACTGCATCGTCGCCCACGGCGCGATCCTGCGCGTCTACGCCACGAACCCGCTGGTCGCCGATCAGGTCGCGGTCAACTATCGCAAGGCCGACATCAGCGATCGCCAGAAGGCGATGCTCGCCTTCGCGCTCAAGGTGGCGTTACGTTCGGTCGACATCGTCGACGCCGACTTCGACGAGCTCCGCGGCCACGGCTTTTCGGACGAGGATATCTGGGACATCGGCGCGATCGCGGCGTTTTTCGCGCTGTCGAATCGCATGGCGAACATGATCGCGATGCGGCCGAACGACGAGTTCTATCTGCTCGGACGCACGCCCAAGCAATCCCGCTAGGTTTCAGTGCGCGGCGGCGTCAGACGCGGCAGCGCGAAGCGACGAGCAGCAGAATCTTTTCGACGCACGTCACCGCATCATCCTGTGTCGTATCGACGACGAGCTCCGCCGCCGCAGGCTCCTCGTACGGACTGTCGATGCCCGTGAAATCCTTGAGCTTTCCCTGCCGCGCCTTGAGGTAGAGCCCCTTCGGGTCGCGAGCTTCGCATGCGGCGAGATCGGCCTTGACGTGGATCTCCAGGAAGTGGCCTCTTTCAACCGCTGCGCGCGCCCGACGGCGGTCGTCGCGATAGGGCGAAATGAACGCGGTGATGCAGACCAGGCCCGCCTCCGCGAAAAGCGCCGCAACCTCGCCGACACGTCGTATGTTCTCCTGGCGATCTTCAGGGCTGAATCCGAGATTGACGTTGAGCCCGCGGCGGACATTGTCGCCATCGAGCACGAACGTTGCGTAGCCCGCGTCGAACAAGCGCCGCTCGAGCAACATCGCAATTGTCGACTTTCCTGCCCCCGACAGCCCGGTGAGCCAGACCACCGCGCCCGAATGCCCGAAGCGCTCCGCCCGTTCACGCCCGGAGACGTCGTGCGTCGTCGACGAAAGGTTGCGCGACGTGGCCGGCACGGCACGTCGATCAGGATAGCCGGTGACATCGATGACTCCGCCGCCGACGGTCACATAGCCATCACGCAGCACGAATCGTCCCGTGGCTGGCAATTCGGCAAAATTGTCGACGGCCACGGTTTCGTTGGCACGAATGGTCACTCTCGCGATTTCGTTGGCCTCGATGCGCGCCGCGAGCTGCGGCTCGAGCGTCGCGGCATCGATGCGGTGGCGGATCGCCTGGACTCGTACACTGACGGCGCGTAGCGCGACCTGCATCGAGAGCTCGACACCCGCGACCAGCGGTTTGGGCGAAAGCCAGAAAATCTCGGCGTCGAACACCGACGTCAGCTTCGGGGCGCGCGCGCGGTGACTGGCAAGATCGCCGCGCTCGACTACCAGCGGTCGATCGAGCACGAAGCTCATATTGTCCCCAGCCGTTGCCGATGTCGGCTCGCCACCGCCCCAGACAAGGAGGCGCGAGACCGTGGCCACTTGTTCCGACGGGGAGAACAGCAATTCATCTCCCGCCGCCAATTGCCCCGATTCAATGCGTCCCGCAATCACGCGCTCGCCGTCGAACCGATAGATATCCTGCACCGGCAGACGCAGCGGCAACGATTGCGTGGGTGTCACGTCCGGGAGATTCTCCAGCGCGGCGACCAGTGTCGGACCGTCGTACCATGCACCCATCGCACCGCGCACGACCAGATTCGCGCCGTCACGTGCCGACGCCGGCACAATAGCGCGCGGGACGAGCCCGATGCGGTCCAGAACCGCCACGACCTCGCGCTCACGCCGGCGGAAGACATTCTCGGAGTAAGCCGAGAGATCCATCTTGTTAACGACGACCACGAGCTCCCGTACGCCCAGCAGCTTGAGCAGATACGCATGCCGCAGCGTTTGCTCTTCGTTACCCGCGACCGCGTCGATCACGAGCAGCGCGGCGCTCGCGGCCGACGCGCCGCCGATCATGTTCTTGAGCAGCTCCCTGTGTCCAGGCGCATCGATGACGACGAATTCGCGCTTCGGCGTTTTCACGCGCACGCGGGTCGTATCGAGCGTGATCGCCTGGTTGCGCTCAGCCTGAAATCCGTCGAGCGCGAACGACCACTCGAGCGGCACGCCGCGCTTGGCCGAAAGCGCCGCGAGCTCTTCCGCCTTTCCTGCGGGGAGAAGACCGAGCTCGTGCAGCAGCCGCCCGAGAAGCGACGACTTGCCGTGATCGACGTGACCGGCGAGAACCAGCGACAAGCGCGAATCGAGGCCCACTACATGTAGCCAGCGGCGCGCAACCGCTCGAACGCGTCCTCGCGCTCGTGATCCATTGCGCGTCCCGCACGCTCGCTGTCGCGCGTGTGCTCGAGCTCGCGAATGATTTCGCCTACTGTCGCGGCCGTTGATTCGATCGGTGACGTGATGTCGGATTCACCGAGTGATCGGTAACGCTTGCCCTCCTTCGCGAAATAAAGCTCGCAGACCGGAACGCCTTCGCGCTCGACGTAGCGCCACACATCGAGCTCGGTCCATGACAACAAGGGGTGAACGCGCACATGTATGTCGGGCGGAAAATCCGTCTGGTACTGGTCCCAGAATTCCGCGGGTTGGTCGCGAAAATCCCACGAACCGTCGACGCGCCGAGGGCTGAAGACGCGCTCCTTGCCGCGAATGAGCTGCTCGTCGCGCCGGATGCCGAGCAAGACTCCGCGCAATGACTGGTCCGCAATGACGCGCTTGAGCCCGAGCGTCTTGCGCGCGGCGGCGCGGGCCGCCGGCGGCAGCGTCGAGTCGGTTTCTTCCACCGGGGCACAGGCGACGTTGACGCAATCGAGGCCCCATTCGAGCGCGATCCGATCGCGAAGCGCGTATACCTC
>JADGRP010000058.1 GCA_017880805.1 Burkholderiales bacterium | reverse complement strand
GCCGGCAAGCGCCGCAAGGACGATGACAACGATGATAGTTATGGCGACGAACAAGATCATGACTCCGCGGGAAGGCGTCGCCCCATCTGGCGTGGCCAGCGGCGCAATGCACATTCTACTGAGGATTACCGCATTTGCGTCATCCCCGCAAACGGATCCATGCTTGGTTAGAGTTCGTCATTCCCGCGAAGGGATCCATGCTTGGTTCGAGTTCGTCATCCCCGCGAAGGGATCCATGCTTGGTTCGAGTTCGTCATCCCCGCGAAGGGATCCATGCTTGGTTTGAGTTCGTCATCCCCGCGAAGGCGGGGATCCATGTTGACTTAAGAACAAATGGATTCCGGCGTTCGCGGGAATGACGATATTAGGAATGCGGGCGTTGAGCGGGGACCTAGCGTCTTTGGAAGCGTTGCGATGCCGCGACGAACGCCACTGGGTTCCCGCTTTCGCGGGAACGACGATATTTGGTCGTGACGCGCTTTGGTAATCCAAAAATACCAGACCCGAGCGGCCTCGATTCCACTACGGCCCACGCATGCGGCGACCCGTCTTGACCTGCTACAATCGACTCGACCATCCCCCGCTTTCTTTGCAGTTTTCCGTCCCCATGGCTGACACGGAGCACGAAGTCGCCTCCCCGGCGCCCCCGGCGGCGCCGCGCGATCCTGCGCGCGCGCGGCGGTGGCTGCTCGCGTTGGTGCTGGCGCTGCTGGCTGCGGCGTTGGTCGCCGTCTGGCTCGATGGCCGCAACGCCCGCCGAACGCTGCGCACCGAGGTCGCGAAGCGCCTTGGCGATATCGAGGCGACGGATCAAACGACGCGCGCGACGCTCAAGGACGCGCAAGAGGGCCTGCGCGAAGCGCAGGCCAAAGTCGCGTTGCTCGAAAGCCGCCTGGCGGAGTCGCAAAGCCAACAGGCCGCGCTCGAGGCGCTCTATCGTGAGCTCGCACCGTCGCGTGACGAATGGGCGCTGACCGAGATCGAACAGGTGCTGCAACTTGCGAGCCAGCAACTGCAGCTTGCGCACAATGTACCCTCGGCGCTGGCCGCACTCCAGCTCGCCGACTCCAAGCTGCAACGGCTCGACCGGCCGCAATTCGTTCCGCTGCGGCGCGCACTCGCGCGTGACATGGATCAGTTGAAGGCAGTGCCGTACGTAGACGTGCCGGGTTTGTCGCTGCGCCTCGATCAGGCCATTGCGGCGGTTGACACACTGCCGCTCGCGCTGGAACAACGCTTGCCGCCGCAGGCCGCGCCGGCGCCGCCCGCAGACGAAGCGGGTTGGCGCGGTTTTCTGCGGACAGTCTGGCAGGATGTGCGGCAGCTGGTTCGGGTCGAGAATCTCGATCGTCCCGAAGCGCCGCTGCTCGCGCCACAGCAGCAGTTCTTCCTGCGTGAAAATCTCAAGCTTCGTCTCCTGTCAGCGCGCTTTTCGCTGTTGTTTCACGACCAGCAGAATTTTCGCGCGGATCTGAGCGCCGCCGACTCATGGCTGCGAAAGTATTTCGACACCCATTCTGCCGCGGTGTTGACGATGCAGATGCTGCTCAAGCAGATGCAGACGACCGATATGGCGAGCGAGATGCCCGATGTCGTGCGCAGCCTCGAGGCGGTCCGGTTGCTCAAGCAGGCGCGCGAGAGACCGCCGCGCTAGCCTGGAGCGACGGCACCTTCATGCGCTTCCTCTTCTGGTTTCTGCTCCTCGCCGTCGCGGCGGTGGTCGTCGCGCTCGCGATTAAACTCAATGCGGGCTACGCGCTGCTGGTCGCGCCCCCGTACCGGATCGAGCTGTCGCTCAATCTGATGTTCATACTGCTGGTCGGCGGCTTTTTCGGTTTGTACTTCCTCATACGGATTATCGCGCGCACGATCCAGGTGCCGCGCACCGTTCGCATCTGGCGCCGTCAGCAGAAACTGGACCGCGCGCGCGCGAAGCAGGATGGCGCGGTCGTCGCGCTGCTCGAGGGCCGGTATGGCAAGGCGCGCCAGCAGGCGCAGGAAGCGCTCGCGATTCCGGGCTCGTCGGGCCTGAACGCGATTATCGCGGCCCGTGCCGCACTCGACGTTCGAGATTTCGAGGACGTCGAGACGCTGCTCAACCGTCCCGACGCGCAAGCGTCGAGTCTCGCGGTGCCGCGCCTGATGCTGTCCGCGGAGAGCGCGCTGGAGCAGGGTGACCCGCGGGAATCGCTGCGCGTGCTGGACAAGCTGCGCCGAGAAGCCGGCATGCACACTGCTGCGCTACGACTGGAGCTGCGCGCCTTGCAGGCGGCGCGACGCTGGACCGATGTTCCGCCGTTGCTGGACCAACTCGTGAAACGCAAGGTTTTCGATGCCGACCAAGCGGAGCACGTTCGCGTCAGCGCTCAAAGCGAACAGCTCAAGGTTCTCGCCCACGACGCTGCCGGGCTTCGCGACTATTGGGGTCGTCTTTCGGACGCGGCCAAGGTTCATCCGAAAATAGCGCGCGCGGCGGCGCGCAGCTTCATGCAGCTCGGCGGCGAGCGCGAGGCCGCCGACATTCTGGCGCAGAGCGTCGACCGGGAGTGGGACTCGGATCTGGTCGAGCTCTACGGCGAATGCCAGCTCGGCGATGCGACGCGGCAGCTCGAGCACGCGGAACGCTGGCTCGTGTCGCATAACCAGGATGCGGTGCTGCTGCGAGTGCTGGGAACGCTGTGTCAGCGTCAACAGCTATGGGGCAAGGCGCAGACGTATCTCGAAGCGAGCCTGGGCGTGGACAACACGTGGCGAGCACACCTAGCGCTGGGAGAAATGCTCGGCCGCCTGGGCCGCGATGCCGAAGCCAACGCGCATTTCGTCGCCGCACTCAAGCTCGCCACGGATATGCTGCGACGGGAGTAGAGCGCAAGCGTCGCGTCGGCCGCATTTATTGGGCATTGCGAAAGTGCGCGACGATCGATTACTCAAATTCGTCGTTCCCGCGAAAGCGGGAATCCATTGGATTTTGGCCGTCGCAAAATGGATCCCCGCTTTCGCGGGGATGACGGGCGCTTGCAGAAGAAGTCGCCCATTTCCGCAATGTGCCGTTACGTCCAGATCCGAATTCGTCATTCCCGCGAAGTCGGCAATCCAGTGTCTGTTGGGGCGCGTCGCTGGCTCGATCTACTTCGGCGCGTCCACCTGTGCCGCATAAGTAAACGCGTCGGCGAAGAAATCCTCGGGAGGCAATCCGCGCTCGGCGACGAATTCACGCCGCGCGATGTCGATCATGCCGGGGCCGCCGCAGGTGTAGACCTGATATCCGGAGAGATCGGTGAAATCGGTCATCACCGCCTTGTGCACGAAGCCGGTGCGTCCGGGCCAGTGGTCTTCGGGCAGAGGATCGGACAGCACCGGAATGAACGTGAAATTCCGGTGCTGAGTCTGCCATTCTCCGGGCAGGTGCGGCAGGTAAAGACCCTTGAGCGAGCGCACACCCCAGTACAGCACCATAGGCCGCTCGACCTGGTGATTGAAAGCGTGCTCGATGACGGCCTTGATCGGCGCGAAACCCGTGCCGCCGGCGACGAAAATGATCGGCTTGTCGGAATCGATGCGCAGATGGAACGTGCCGAACGGACCCTCGAAGCGAAGGATTTCGCGTCCCTTGTACTGATTGAACAACACATCGCTGAATAGCCCACCAGGAACGTGCCGTATGTGCAGCTCGAGCAACGCGTCGTCTTCCGGCGCGTTGGCCAGCGAAAAGCTCCGCCGCCGTCCGTCCTTGAGCAGGAAGTCGATGTATTGCCCGGCAAGGTATTGCAGTCGCTCGTTCGCCGGAAGCTTGAGCGTTACGATGGCGACATCGGGCGCGGCCTTGTCGATCTTTTCGATGCGGCAAGGCATCTTGCGAATCTGAATGTCGCCGGCGCGGCGAACCTCGCGCACTTCGAGCACGAGATCGGTCAGCGGCTTCCCCACGCACAGCAGCGCGAGTCCTTCGCTTTTATCGGCATCGGTCAGTGTGCCCGAAAGGTGCGCGCCGTAATCGATTTTTCCGCTGATGATGCGGCTCTTGCACGTGCCGCAGGCGCCGTTGCGGCAGCCATACGGGATCATCAGATCGGCGCGCATCGCCGCGGCGAGCACCGTCTCGCCGTCGTCGGCGGCGAACGAGTGATCGCTGGGTTTTATGGTAATCTGGTGCGGCATACAATCTGGCCTATGCGCGGGCCTTCGCGCCGCAGGATAACGCCCTCGCCCCTTCCCTCTCTGCAGAGGGCGAGGGGAAATGGATTTCGGCGCTACGCGCCGCACGGTGGTTGGAAGGTGTGATCAGGGTTCTGCTAATAGGTTGCGGCGACGTCGCTATTCGAACCGCCGATCTTCTGCGCGCCAACGTGCGGCTGTATGGTCTCACGCGCAGGCCGGAGGACATTCCGAAATTGCGAAGTCACGGCATCACGCCGATCGCGGGCGACCTCGATCAATTGCGCAGTCTCGGCAGGCTGCGCCTGGCGCCCTTCGCGGTGCTGCATTTTGCGCCGCCGCCCAGCGACGGCCGCGATGATCCGCGCACCGCACGGCTGATCGCCGCGCTGACAAAAGCGCGGATTATACCGCAGCGTTTCGTCTACATCAGCACCAGCGGCGTTTATGGCGATTGCGCGGGCACGCGGGTCAGCGAGTCGCGGCCGCGCAACGCGCAAACGCCGCGCGCGCACCGCCGCGTTGCGGCCGAGGACCGCCTTCGCCGCTGGGCTACGCGGTACGGGGTGCGATTGTCGATCCTGCGCGCGCCGGGCATTTATGCCGAAACGCGCCTGCCGCTCGACCGGCTGAAGCTGGGAACGCCGGTGCTTCGCGCCGAGGATGACGTCTACATCAATCACATCCATGCCGACGATCTCGCGCGTGCCGCCGTTGCCGCGGTATTTCGCGGCCTGCCGAACCGCGCGTACAACGTGACCGACGATGCGGATTTGCAGATGGGCGGGTGGTTCGACGCTGTTGCCGACGCCTATCATCTGCCGAGGCCGCCTCGGGTGTCGTGGGACGAAGCCGAGACGCGCATCGCGCCAATGCTGCTTTCATTCATGAGCGAATCGCGGCGGCTGGCCAATCAGCGGATGAAACGCGAGCTGCGGGTGCGCCTGAAGTACCCGACGCCGCAAACGCTGTTCGCTGAAATTGCGCCGAGAGCATTGAAGAAGCAGCTCGCGCTTCCGCTGGGAGCGGCACCGTGAACGACAACGCTGCGCCACCCGTCGATGCGCGATCGCGCTGGCAGAAGGCCGCAGCGCGAATGGACGCCTACGAGCGGCTGATCCGGCTCGACAAGCCGATCGGCACGCTGCTTCTTCTTTGGCCGACGCTGAGTGCGCTGTGGCTGGCGTCGTACGGAACACCATCGTGGGTGGTGGTCGGAATTTTCGTGATCGGCACGCTGCTTATGCGCTCGGCAGGCTGCGCGATGAACGATTTCGCGGACCGCAGATTTGATGCTCACGTGCAACGTACCGCCGGCCGTCCGCTGCCACGCGGCGAAATCGAACCGTGGGAAGCGGTCGCGCTGGCCGCCGCGCTGGCGCTCTGTGCATTGCTGCTGATCCTGCGGCTGAATCGCCAGACGATTTTGCTATCCGTGCCGGCACTGGCGATCGCGATCGCCTATCCGTTCTTCAAGCGTTTTTTCGCGCTGCCACAAGCTTTCCTCGGCATCGCTTTTTCGTTCGGCATCCCGATGGCGTTCGCATCGGCCGGCGACGGCGTCACCCCGCTCGGCTGGTGGATGTTCGGCATCAACCTGTTCTGGGTCATGGCCTACGACACCGAGTACGCGATGGTCGACCGGCGCGATGACGTGACGCTGGGTCTCAGGACTTCAGCGATCGCTTTCGGCAATCTGGACGTGGCCGTGGTCATGGTTTGCTACGCGATCTATCTTGCCGGCATGTCATGGGTCGGGACGCAGCGGCGCCTGGGGCCGATCTACAATGCGGGTCTGGTCGTCGCTGGGCTCCTGGCGCTGTGGCACTTCTGGCTCATACGCAATCGCGATCCGGCGCGATGTTTCCGTGCGTTTCTCGGCAATCACTGGTTGGGCTTCGCCGTGTTCGCCGGCGTCGTGATCGACTACGCGGTGCGCCTGCAGCGATGGCCGCTTTGGCCAGAATAGAGATCGCAATGAGGTCCGCAAAGAGAACCGGGCGGATGCGCCGCGGTTTCGCGCCTCTGCGGATGTTTGCGCTTTGCGCCGCGTTGCTCGGTACCCCATTCGTCGCGCAAGTGGCGGGAGCGGCGACGGCGGAGCGAGTCAGCTTCGACAGCTTCGACATCGACCCGGAAACAGGACAGCCGGTCATTATCAGCGCGCTGTATTTCAGGCCCGAGGACAATGCCGCCGATGCGCACTATGCATCCGGCAAGATGCCGGCGGTCGTCGCTCTGCACGGTTGCGGTGGCATGTACAGCGCGGTCCCCGCGCGGCGCGATCGGCTAACGGAGCGTCATCAAGCGATGGCGGACCTGCTGGTCGGCGAGGGATACGCAGTCCTTTTCCCCGACAGCTTCAATCCGCGCGGACGGCGCGAAATCTGCTCGCTCAAGCTTAGCGACCAGCAAATCACGCAGGACAACCGTCGCCTGGATGTGCTGGCCGCCCTCAGCTACTTGCGCACGCGACCGGAGGTCGACGGCTCGCGCGTGGCGCTGTTCGGCTGGTCGCACGGCGGCAGCGCAGTGCTCGCGACGATGAATCGGCGTCATCCGTTGGTGGCGCAATTCCTGGCCGCTGACGCGTCTGCCGACAGTTTCTATCGAACCGCAATCGCGTTTTATCCCGGGTGCTACGAGTCGGTATATACGCGATTCGGCTACGCACCCGCTTCGCCGGTGAGTATTTTCATCGGCGCGTCTGACGACTGGACGCCGGCATACCGTTGCGTGTTGCTGGGAGAGAAGATGGTGAAATTCAGCGAGCCGCTTCGGGTGCGGAGTTATCCCGATACCTACCACGGCTTCGACACACCCAACATGTCGACGCCTCTGCATCTGGACGTGCCGACCGGCGTTCATCCGGGGCAGGGCGTGACGATTGCCCCCAATGCGGCAGCGCGCGACGACGCTTTCATGCGCATGAAGGAACAACTGCGCGCGGCGTTCGCGCCTTAGTGAAACAGGAGAGTATCGATGGATCTGAATCTTGCCGGACGCGTGGTGGTCGTGACCGGTGCGAGCAAAGGCATCGGCTATGCGTGCGCAGAAGCGTTCGCCGCCGAAGGAGCCAGGGTCGCGCTGGTGTCGAGGAGCCAGGCAAATCTCGATGCGGCGCTCGCGCGCTTTCCACACGGCGAGAGCGTTCCCATTGCGTTCGCTGCCGACATGACGAGCTATTACGCCGCTGATGAGATGGTCGTCACGGTGGAAAAGACGCTCGGGCACATCGAAGTGCTGGTGAACTCCGCCGGGGCGGCACGCCGTTACGCGCCCGACGACTTGAATGCGCAGGCGTGGCACGACGCGATGGACGCCAAATTCTTCAGCTATATCCATCCTACCGACGCGGTACTGAGGCGTATGCTCCCGCGCGGCCGCGGAACGATCGTCAATATTATCGGCGCCGGCGGCAAGGTCGCCACCCCCGTGCACTTGCCCGGCGGCGCTGCGAACTCGGCGCTGATGCTGGCGACAGTGGGCCTGGCAAGCGCCTTCGGACCGAAGGGAATTCGCATCAACGGCATCAATCCAGGCGCGACCTTGACCGGCCGCGTGCAGGAAGGGCTCAATGCCGAATCGCGAATGACCGGCCTTGCCGAGGCCGAGTTGCTATCGCGCAACGAAGCCCGGATACCACTCAGGCGCTATGGCACTCCGGAGGAAATCGCACGCGTCGCGGTGTTCCTTGCGTCGGAACAGGCAAGTTACGTGACCGGGGCGATCGTCTCGATGGACGGCGGCGCCAGCGCGGTCATCTAGCGCAACGCCGAAGGCGCGCGCGGTGGACTACAGACGGGCAACCCGCCGGCGCTTGATTGCGACCAGACTCAGCAGCGCGAGCATTCCGGCAAGTGTCGCAAGCGCCGCGTCGTCGAGCGCCGGTATCGGTTCTACGGCGTCGGGCGCCGCGGCAACGAGACTCAGAATCGCTCCCGTCGTGCAATTGAACTGAAGCGTGCTGACAAAGCTGATCGCGCCGGAGAGGCCGTGGCCGGTATAGGTGGTGAGGGTAAGCGTGATCGGCGTGTTCGGTGGCAGGCCGCCGCCGAAACCGAGAATATGAAACGTCGAATAGGCGCCTGTGAACGGTCCGACGTTGCTGCCTGTTTCGTCCGTGAATTCTTCGATGGTGCCGATGCCGGGCACTGCAAGCCTGACATCCGCCGACGCTTGCGAATCGACGTTGATGAACGTATTGAGATCGAAGGTCGCCCCGCCGCACGTGCCCGCGAGCTTGGTTTGCTGCGCCAGGATCTCGATCGATGACAGGACCGCAGACGTCGGTACCAGGCCGGTCGGCACCACGCCTGCGGCGCCGGTACCCGCCGCAGTGGCCATGACGGCGCTTGCGCAGAACAAGGCGCACAGGCCGAGCAGGACTCTCATCGCGAGCGTGAGAATAATTCGGGTCAAGCGGTATCCTTGGCGATGTGGGCCTCCGAAGAGGCCCAGCGGAATCAGCATAGCGACAGGATAGGGTTCGGTCCAGCCCGTATTGCCGCGAAATAGCTCTTCCGATACCTTGTGGCGCGAATACGACGCAACAAGTGTCGCCGGCCCCCGACAAATCAGCGAAATTTGCAGGTTTATGCACAAAAAAGGGTATGAAACGAGAACATTGCCATGAAATACGCTGATCTTCGCGACTTCCTCGCCCAGCTCGAACGCCGGGGTGTGCTCAAGCGCATCGGCACGGAAGTCGATCCCCATCTCGAGATGACCGAGATTTGCGCTCGCGTTCTTGCCGTGAACGGACCGGCCTTGTTGTTCGAGAGGCCCAAAGCGCATTCGATACCGGTGCTCGGCAACCTCTTCGGAACGCCGCAGCGCGTCGCGCTCGCCATGGGGGAAGAATCGGTCGACGCTTTGCGCGATGTCGGCAGGATGCTCGCTTCTCTGAAGGAACCGGAACCTCCGAAGGGCTTGAAAGACGCGTGGCAGAACACGCGTCCGCTGATGATGCAGGTTTTGAAGATGGCGCCCAAAGAGTGTTCGTCGGCGCCGTGCCAGGCCATCGTCTGGGAGGGCGCGGATGTCGACCTGGCGCGCCTGCCGGTGCAGACCTGCTGGCCGGGCGACGTCGCGCCGCTGATCACGTGGGGCCTTACCGTGACGCGTGGTCCGCTCAAATCGCGCCAGAACCTCGGCATCTACCGGCAGCAGGTGATCGCGCGCAACAAGGTCATCATGCGCTGGCTTAGCACACGCGGCGGCGCGCTCGATTTTCGCGATCACGCACTTGCCGCTCGCGGCACGCCGTTCCCGATCGCCGTCGCGCTGGGCGCGGATCCGGCGACCATGCTCGGCGCAGTGACTCCCGTTCCGGACACGCTGTCGGAATATCAGTTCGCGGGTCTGCTGCGCGGCGCGCGCACCGAAATCGTGAAGTGCATCACGCACGAGCTGCAGGTCCCGGCGTCGGCCGAGATCGTGCTCGAGGGTTTCATTAGAGCCGATGAGACCGATCCGAGCGGCTACGAGAGCGCGCTCGAGGGACCCTTCGGCGATCACACCGGTTACTACAACGAAGTCGAGCGCTTCCCGGTACTCACCATCGAGCGCATCACCATGCGCCGCGATCCCATCTATCACTCCACTTACACCGGCAAGCCTCCCGACGAGCCGGCCGTTCTCGGCGTCGCGCTCAACGAAGTGTTCGTGCCGATTCTGCAAAAACAGTTTCCGGAAATCACCGACTTCTACCTTCCGCCGGAGGGCTGCTCGTATCGCCTTGCGGTGGTGAGCATGAAAAAGCAGTATCCCGGCCACGCCAAGCGCGTGATGTTCGGCGTGTGGAGCTTCCTGCGTCAGTTCATGTACACCAAGTTTATCATCGTGACCGACGACGACATCGACATCCGCAACTGGAAGGAAGTGATCTGGGCGATGACCACGCGCGTCGATCCGGCGCGCGATACCTTGATCGTCGAGAACACGCCGATCGACTATCTGGATTTTGCCTCGCCGGTTTCCGGGCTGGGCGCCAAGATGGGCATCGACGCGACGAATAAGTGGCCTGGAGAAACGGCGCGTCCATGGGGGCGGACGATCGCCATGGACGAGCGGGTCAAGAAGCGTGTCGACGCGATGTGGAAGGAGCTCGGCTTGTAGGGCACGTGCATACGTGGACATTGCCATGGAATCGTCGCAGCTTAAGGTGACTCGTTGGCGGAAAGCGCTCCTCGGCAGCGACGCGGGAGGTCCGCTCCGCGTTGCGGTCGTCACACCCTATTTCAAGGAGCCGGAGGAAATTCTCGGCATCTGCCATCGGAGCGTGCTCGATCAGAGCTATGCGTGCACGCATATTTTTGTCGCGGACGGCTTTCCCTCGACGGCCGTCGCCCCGTGGAATTGCCAGCATATCGTGCTTCCGGCAAGCCACGCGGATGCCGGCAACACGCCTCGTGCGATCGGCTCCTTGTCTGCGGCTGCGCAAGGGTTCGATGCGATTGCTTTCCTGGACGCCGACAACTGGTACAAGCGGGAGCACATCAAATCCCTGGTCGACGCTTGTCTTCAATCCGGGGCGGAGGTGTGTGCCTCCGGCCGCGACATCCATCGGCTCGACGGTTCCCTGCTTTTGCCTGGCGGTGAACCGGGTGACGGTGTTTCCCATATCGATACGAGTTGCATGCTGCTTACCCGGCCCGCGTTCGGGCTGCTCGCCTTCTGGACCCTGATGCCAAGGCATTTTGCCGCGCTCGGTGATCGCCTGTTCTGGGCCAAGGCGAAAAGCGCGGGCTACTCGATTACCCTGACCCGTCTGCCGACGCTCTGCTACCGAACCGCTTATGCAGACCACTACACGGTTTGTGGCGAAACGCCGCCGGTGGGCGCGAAGGCGACCTCGTTCGTCGGCGAAAGCATTGCGTGGTGGGAGGCGCTCCCTGTGGAAGAGCGCGCCGTGATCACGCGGCAGTTGGGCTTCGACGTGAAGTTCCGGTAGTCGCGACAAGGCCCCGCCACGATCGCGAAATTCAAGGTTCGAGCGGATCCGGCGAACCGGCGAGGCCTCGCGCAAGCGCATTCATGCGTACCGCTGCGTCTTTGCGGGCGAGGTGACCATAGCGGATAGGCGTCACGGCCGGCAACGGATCCTCGAGCAATGGAATCGACGAAGCGGGCAGCCACGACTCGCGCCGGATTCCATAGTTCGATGCGATGTCGGCGAGTTGCTCTGGCGTATACGCTTGGCCGTCAGGCAATGCCTCGTAGAGTTCGCGCCAGTGAAACGCGAGATCAGGGTTGCTGCGCCGCGCGGCGAGATGGGCGAGCCAGCCGATGCGCACCTTATCCGCGAGCTGACGGCCGGAGCGCACCGGCAGGTGCGCGATCGCAACGATGTCCGCCGAGAGGCGCGCGTGGCGCACGGGCTGAGCCGGCGCGGTGTCGGACGCATACGGCAGAACCAGATGATTCCCTCCCGCCACGACCGATGCAGGCTCGGCGGCAAAATGACGCGCGACGATGACCTTGTGCAGCCCGTGGCGCTCCAACACAAGCCGCCGCCGCGCGAGCCCCAGAGGGTGCGCCGGCACGGGAGCCGCGAAGTCCGGCACGTAGGTGTGCCAATGCGCAACGGCGTGCAGCCCGGGCGGTACCGCACGCAGCGCGTCCCCGAGAAGCGCCGTGGAGCGCGCTTTGACGAACTCGTCGGCGTCGAGCGCGAAAACGAAATCCGCCCCACGTTCGAAAGCGACGCGGCACTGTTGGGTGATGATCTCGGATTGGAACTGCGGACCCCGCTCGTCGCGTTGTACCGAGAGCGGCAGGCCTTCGCGAGCCAGCGCCGCGAGAATCTCCGACGTGCCGTCGACCGAACCGTGATCGACGACAAGGAGGCGGTCGAGAATCGTCAGATTGTGGCGAACGAACGCCTCGACAATGTCGGCCTCGTTGCGCAACATTGCCGCGCCGAAGAGCTTCATCGCCGTCGGCGCGCTCCCCGCTTGCTTCTCAGTCTGCCTGGTCCAACGGGATGTCAGTCAGCGTCGCTACGGCGCGTGCGCACGATGCGTGACACGGCGAAAGCGACCGAGGCGAGGCGCGCCCAGCGGGCGTAACGCTTCAATCCCAGCAGCGGCGCCACGATCTCGAACACTGCGAACAACGCCGCGGGCTTGACGATGGCGCTGGCCACGAGGCTCGCCGGGCGCAGCGTCTCGCGCGCGGCGCCGGCATGCAATGCCAGCTCCATGCGTTGCAGCCGCAGGCGGGCGATCAAAAGCGCCTTGCGCGCGGCGAGCGTGTCCATGCGGTCGCTCATCTCATTCTGACCGGCGCCGCAATGCCGCGGCGTCGTTCTCGAGCTCTTCCAGGGTCGCCGCGAACGGCGCGGGCGCATCGCGCGAGATCTTCCTGAGGCGCGCAAAAATCAGCACGGTGATCGCGATGTAGAACAGCGTTACGCCGCCGACCGCGGCCAGGCGGTAGGAATCCCAGAAGTACGCAATGACGAACAGCGACGCGAAGAGCAGCGCGAAAAGGCCGAGCACGGTGCCGACCGCCGCCAGCACCACCATGTCCCTGATGTGCTCGCGCGCCTCCACGAACTCGACGCAGGCGAGCTCGATGCGAGTGCGCAGCATGGCGAGCGCGCTGGCGCCGAGTTGCGCCATCGCGCCCATGGCACCGCCTTGCGGCCGGCTGTCGTTACGCTCGGACACTTCGATCAGCGGCGGCTGATCAACACGCCGACCAGGAAACCGACCGCTGCCGCGGCGCCGATCGCCTGCCACGGATTGTCGCGCACATAATCGTCCGTGACCTTGGCGGCCGCCTTGGCGCGGTCGACGGCGTCTTCCTGAAGATCCTGCAACTTCAACTTCGCCGCCAGCAGCTTGGATTCTACTTGCGAGCGCAGGTCGCTCGCCCTTTCGCCCGTTTCCGCGGCGGCCTGCTTGAGCAGGGACTCGGCTTCTGCGAGTACATCGCCGAAATCCTTGACCAATGATTTACGGCCGCGCTCCAGTCTTGAAGCAGTCATGTTCAACTCCCTTGAATGGGCCGGACAGGATCGCTGGCGCGGCATCGCGCCCCGAGGTCCACCCGACCGACATTATAACGCTGCGCTGTTGTATGCGACATTGCGCGCCGGGCGAGGTTCCCCGCATGTCGCCGGGACGTCGCAGTTGAAGCGCAGCGAGCCGTCCCCATATAGGCGGCGCGGTCGCTCATGACCGCGCCGCCAATGGAGATTTCGCGATGGCCGACGTATACGATACACGGGCTGTGCCGCCAACCGCGCCGTCCGCGTCCCTGATTTCGACGACATTGCTCATCTATGCGCTCTATGGCATTGCGGCGGTCGCCGGCATCGTGTCTTCGGGCTTTCCCTTGATCGCGCCCTTTTTTGGTGTGCTCGGCATCGTTGCAGTCGTCATTGCCTATGTCAGGCGCGGCGAAACCGCCGGTACTTGGCTCGCGTCCCATTATAGCTGGCTGATCCGTACCTTCTGGTTCTCGATGCTGTGGGCCTTGGTCGGAATTCTGGTGCTGGTCACGCTCGGGCTGATCCTGATCGGGATTCCGATCGCCTTCGGCATCTGGATCGCGGCGACCATCTGGGTAATCTACCGGCTGATCCGCGGCTACGTTCTATTCAAGGACAGCAAGGCGATTCCCGGTATGTAACCTACCGTGCGTTGTCGTAGACCCACTGCACCAGCACGTCCAGCGGACGCTGCGCGCGCGACGCATTCGGGTGATTGACGAAGCAGACCACGACAAAGCGCCTTCCCGTCGGCCCGAAGACGTATCCGGCGATCGCCCGCACGCCCTCGAGCGTGCCCGTCTTGAGAAACGCCTGGTCGGCGACCTCGTCGTTCTGAAAGCGCGTGCCCACGGTGCCGTCCGTGGCCGCGACGGCGAGCGAGCTGATGTATTCGGAGCGCACGCTGCTCGAGTCCGCGGCGAGCAGCAGCCGGGCCATGCTCTGCGCCGCGATGCGTTCGTGTCGCGACAGGCCGGACCCGTTGATCATGACCAGCTCGGGGAACTTGAGCTTGCGCTTGGCAAGCCAGCGCTCGACGGCCTCGGCCGCATGCGCGGTCGTCGCGGGCGGCGGATAGGCAGTCGTCGCCAGCGTCAGAAAAAGTTGTCGCGCCATCAGGTTGTTCGACAATTTGTTGATGTCGCGCACCGCCTCGTGGAGCGGCGCCGAATCGAGCGTGGCGAGGCGCGTTGCGGAGATGGGTGTCCGCCCATCGCGCACGGTGCCGGCAAAGGTTCCGCCGACATCGGCCCAGGTTCGAGCGAACAGATTGAGGACGTAGTGCGGATGGTCGAGCAGCGCCACGTACCACTCGCGGTCGCCGCAGGCCATGGGATAGCGGCCGCGAAAGCTTGCCTCGGCGCTGTCGGCCCGGTCGGTAAACTCTGCCAGCAGCGCGCTATGCCAATCGCCGCAGTCGCCGGTGGCGAGCCGCGGCGTGCCGTGAATCCCGACACCGGCCATCGGCGGATCGACGCGCACCTCGACCGCATCGCGGGCGACATTGGGCGAAAAGATAAATCGCACGCTCTTGAAGTTGACCGCCAGCGCGTCCGGACCGACGTTGTAGGGTCGCAGCGGCTCGGCGTCGAACGCCGCCGGATCGTACGCTCCGGTGTCGAACCACGTCCGGTCCAGCACCAGGTCGCCGCGAATGGCCGAGAGGCCGCTCGCACGTATGCGGGCGACGAGCTCATAGAACTGCTCGACGGTGATTTTCGGATCGCCGCGGCCTTTGAGCACCAGATTCCCGGTGAGCACGCCGGCGACGATGGGACCGTCGGCATAGGCCTCCGTCGTCCAGTGATAATCGGCGCCGAGGAGCTCGAGGCCGGCAAACGTCGTCACCAGCTTCATGGTCGACGCCGGATTCATCGGCTGCGAGGGCTGATGGGTGAACATGGGCTTGGCCGTGCCGATCTCCTGCACGTACGCACTGACCGCGGCCAACGGAATGTGCTCCGCGCGGAACGCGCGCCCGACCGGCGCCGGCAGTGCGGCGAGGGCCTGCTCCGCGACCGGAAGCGTGTAGCAGAGACCGCAGCACAACGCGCCGCGCAGCACGCCGCGCAGCGAGCCAAATAAGGCGCTGCGCGCGGTCAGGCGCATGCGACGATTTCCAGCGTGCGCGAGGCGAGGATCTCCATCTCGTCTTCGGCGAGACAGTAAGGCGGCATCCAGTACACGGTGCGGCCGATCGGTCGCAGGAGCAGTTCGCGCGTCAGCGCCTCGGCCGCGAACCAGCGCGCAAAATCGTCGCGTCCGCCATCGTGCCCAATGAGGACCTCGAATGCCCAGATCATGCCCAGCCGCCGGAAGTTCTCGACCTTCGGATGCGCCGCCAGCGGGCGCGCGAGTTCATCGAGCTTCGCCGCGGACACTCGATTCGCTTCGAGTACATCGTTGTCGCGAAACAGATCGAGCACCGCCAGCGCCGCACGACACGCAAGCGCATTACCGGTGTAGGAATGCGAGTGCAGAAATCCGCGCGCAAGATCGTCGTCGTAGAACGCCTCGTAAATATCGTCGTGGGTCAGCACCACCGACAGCGGCAGGTAGCCGCCGGTAATGCCCTTGGACAGGCACAGCATATCGGGCGCGACGGCGGAATGCTCGCTGGCGAACATCCTGCCCGTGCGGCCGAACCCGGTCATGATCTCGTCGGCGATCAGATGGACACCATATCGCGTGCAAAGCTCGCGTGCGCGCGTGAGGTACGCCGGATCGTGCATCGCCATTCCCGCGGCACCCTGCACCATCGGCTCGACGATCAGCGCGGCCGTGGTCTCGTAATTTGCCGCGAGATAGGCATCGAGCGCATTGGCGGCGGCAAGCGCGTGTTCGCGCGGCGACACTCCTTCGGGCGCGAGCCGGGCGTCGGGCGAAGGCACCGTCGCCTGACGGCGCAGAAGCGGCCCGTATGCGTCGCGGAACAGCGGGATATCGGTCACCGACAGCGCACCGGCCGTCTCACCGTGATAGCCATGAGCCACGCTGACGAAATTCGTTTTCCCAGCGTGGCCCTTGTTGCGCCACGAGTGGAAGCTCATCTTGAGCGCGATCTCGACCGCCGATGCGCCGTCGGAGGCGTAGAAGCAGTGTCCGAGCCCGCCCGGCGCAATCGCCGACAGTCGCTCGGAAAGCTCGACCACCGGCTGATGCGTAAAGCCGGCCAGCATGACATGCTCGAGCTTTGCGAGCTGGTCGACGATCGCCGCATTGATCGCGGGGTGTGCGTGTCCGAACAGGTTGACCCACCAGGAGCTGACGGCATCGAGATAGCGATGACCGTCGAAATCGTATAGCCACGAGCCGCTGCCGCGCGAGATGGGTACGAGCGGCGTGGCCTCGTGCTGCTTCATTTGCGTGCACGGATGCCATACCGCCTTGCGGCTGCGCGAGAGCCAGTGTTCGTTGCGGGTCACGGAGGGTGCAAAGCGGAGAGTGCAACATTATACCGGCGCCGATAGGCGACACGCGTTGGCCATACGAGTTGACATCGCCCAGGCAACGGCACTACAAACGGGCTCGTACTGGGGCGCTTCTACCCAACACGAATCATGGACCTCGATCCGACGAAGACACGTTACGGCACCGTTGCGATTGCGCTGCATTGGCTGACGGCACTGCTGCTCGTCGGGGGATTCACGCTGGGATTGTCGATGGTCGGACTGCCATTCAGCCGGCAGAAGCTGCAGTGGTACGCGTGGCATAAATGGATCGGCATCACAATATGGCTCCTGACCTGTGGCCGGCTGGCGTGGCGATGGACGCACTCCGCGCCGCCGATGGAGATCATGCCGTTCTGGCAGCAGCGCGCGGCGATCGTCACCCACGCACTTCTGTATGCGCTCCTGGTCGTGATTCCGCTCTCAGGGTGGCTGTACAGCTCGGCGACGGGGGTGCAGGTCGTCTATCTGGGCCTGATACCCCTGCCGGATCTGGTCTCCAAGGACAAGGCCATGGCGGATGTGCTGAGAACTGTGCATCTGACGTTGAACTTCACGCTGCTGGCGCTGGTCTGTATCCATGGCGCGGCGGCTATCAAGCACCATTTTGTCGATCGTGACGCGGTGTTGACGCGAATGCTGCCGCGCTCCTGGAACCCCTGAGGTTCGCTCGATTTGCCTCAGTTCGCGTCAGTTTGCCTCAGTTTGCTTAGACAAAGGACTCGACACAATGCGGTTTCGCTCGTTTATTCCCTCGCTCGGGATGATGCTCCTTGCCGCCGGCCAGGCCGGCGCGCAGGGCGTGCTCATCGAAAAGAGCGAGATCCGGTTCCAATCGAAGCAGATGGGCGCCAACGTCGAGGGGCGATTTCGCCGCTGGAAGGCCAACATCGTGTTCGTGCCCAAGGACCTCGGGCGATCGAAAGCCGATTTCGACATCGAGCTCGGCAGCATCGATCTCGCCAGCGATGAGTCGGAGACCGAGGTCAAGCGGCCGCTGTGGTTCGACACCGCGAAGTTTCCGGTCGCGCACTTCGCGTCGTCGGCGATCAAGGATCTCGGCGGCGACAAATACGAAGTTGCTGGGCAGTTGACGGTGAAAGGCATCACGCGCGACGCCGTGGTCCCGATCACGCTCAAAAAGGATGCCACCGGCAACAGCGTCGCCGAAGGCAGCTTCACGCTCAAGCGCCTCGACTACAAGATCGGCGAAGGACAATGGGCCGATCCGAATACGGTGGCCAACGACGTAGTCGTGCGCATCCGCATGGTGCTTCCACCGCTCAAGTAGGCACCCGGAACAATTCGGACTGGACGCTGTTAGCGTCGAAGGCCCACCGCGCGTCTTTTTGCGATGCGTCTTCACCCGAGTCAAGGAGCAGGCATGCGCGTTTGCAGTTTCGCTGTCGCCACCGCAAGCTTAATGGTGGGCGCCGCGGTCGCGGGTCCGGCGCTGGCGCAGGAAACCTACAACATCGATCCCGCGCACTCCCAGCCCATGTACGAGGTATCGCACATGGGCTTTTCGCTACAGCGCGGTAACTTCTCCGGAGCGACCGGGAAGATCACGCTCGACCGGGCCGCCAGAAAGGGCACGATCGACGTGAAGATCGACACCACGACAGTGAGGACCAGCGATCCCACGCTGGACCTGCGCGTCCGGGGCGAGGATTTCTTCAATATCGCGAAGTACCCGGCGATGACATTCAAGTCATCGCAGCTCAGCTTCGATGGCGATCGCCTGATCGGCGCCGACGGAGAGCTGACCATGCTCGGGATCACCAAACCGGTGAAGCTGGCGGTTGCCAACTTTGTCTGCGGGAGTCATCCGTACACCAAGAACCCGATGTGCGGTGCCGAAGTGACGACGACGATCAAGCGCTCGGAATGGGGAATGAAATACCTCGCCCCAAGAACGGTTGGCGACGACGTGAAGATCACGATTCCGGTTGAGGCTTACAGGGAGTAGCTCGTCGAGATCGTCATTGCCGCTTATTTTGGTAACTGAGCGGGAATCCATGGGTTCTTAAGTCAACATGGATCCCCGCATTCGCGGGGATGACGTTCTAATTGCAACTTTATCGTATGACGATCGGCTTCGCGCTTTGCAGCCGCCCGATCGCCTCCCAATCCCAGTCGATGCCCAAACCCGGATCCTGCGAAGCATGGGCACGACCGTCGCGAATCGCGAGCTGGGTGCGGGTGAGCGTGTCGAGCTGCGGAATGTACTCGACCCAGCGGCTGTTCGGCACTGCGCAGCAAAGCCCGACGTGCAGCTCCATGAGGAAGTGCGGGCAAACCGGGACGTTGAACGCTTCGGCCATGTGCGCGACCTTGAGCCACGGCGTGATGCCTCCGATGCGCGCGACGTCGACCTGCACGATGGAGCAGGCCCCCGCCTGGAGGTAATCCTTGAACTGCGAGATGCTGTAGAGCGACTCGCCAACCGCGATCGGGACGCTGGTGTGTCGTGCCAACTCGCGATGCGCGCCCACATCGTCGGCCGGCATCGGCTCCTCGAACCACGCGATGTCCAGCGCCTCCAGATGCCGCGCGCGACGGATCGCCTCGGGCAGCGCAAAGCCCTGGT
>JADGRP010000057.1 GCA_017880805.1 Burkholderiales bacterium | reverse complement strand
CTGCTAGCTTGACCGCTTCACGCTTAAACTCCGCCGTGAACTTCCGTCTTTCTCTGGTTGCCATCGAACACCTCCAGTTGCCAGTTTCGCATCATCGGATGTGTCCGGGAAATCGGGGGAATTCCAGTTCTCCCTGAACCGACTGAGCGCCAAATGCGGCTGACGCTTGTCAACCGCGGGGCGGGTGTTCGGATACTCACTGCATTCGAGGTCGAAACCCGCACTTGGCTTCCGTTTAGCTGTTCCTCTGCTGATTTTGCGATCCCCGTTGCAGGTGAATACACGCTCAAGTTCCACGTGGCTCAATCCATTACCAAGATACCAGCCGTTCCGGAACTCCAGTTTCCGCACGATAAGCCCGGTACCCTGTTAATTGCACTTGAGCCCAGCGCTTTGGGCGTCTGTTCGGACTGGTGGACAGCCGATATACGCGTCGCTGTCGTCGCCGACGACGGGAAGCGAAGCACGACCGAATGGTTTTCGATTAGAAGTACGGGGAATCGACGCGTGAGGTAACTTCTGCTATTTCCGTTGGTGGCGCCGACATTAGCGACTCCGGAAAAAGAGCGGCTATCCCACAATTTGAACGGCCGCCTCCCTCAAATTCTATGATCGGTTCAGAGCAAAGCGTTGGACCGCTCCGGGTCGGTTCCGGCCTTTCGTGCTGGGCGCTGACTCGCAACAAGGCCTTGCCAGTCCGTCGCTCGTGCTTCGTCGGCGGCGGCGGTTTTGGCCGACAAGGGTCGGGGGCACTCGACGCGCGGACACTGCGGCAGTAAGCGAACGCCGCAGGCCGGGGCGCTCGGCCTCATGCGCTAGAATTCCACGCCATCGGGTCGCACGTCGCCGACCCCTGCCACCGGAGTAGCACCGTGACCGTCCCCCAAACCGCGCACGCGGGGCGCGAGACGCTCGGCTTCCAGGCCGAGGTCAAGCAGCTCTTGCAGCTGATGATCCATTCCCTTTATTCCAACCGCGAAATATTCCTACGTGAACTGATCTCGAACGCGTCCGATGCCTGCGACAAGCTGCGCTTCGAGGCGCTGCACAACAGCGCGTTGTTCGAAGACGATCCCGAACTTTCGATCCACGTCGACTACGACGCCACGGCCCGGACGCTGACCGTTAGCGACAACGGCGTGGGCATGTCCCGCGACGACGCGATCACGAACCTCGGTACTATCGCCAAGTCCGGCACGCGCGAGTTCTTCTCGCAGTTAACCGGCGACCAGCAGAAGGACGCCCACCTGATTGGGCAGTTCGGCGTAGGTTTCTATTCGTCGTTCATCGTCGCCAACAAAGTGACAGTGCTGACCCGGCGTGCCGGGGAATCCCCGGACCAGGGCGTGCACTGGGAGTCGGACGGCGGCGGTGAATTCGTCATCGAGATGGTGGAGAAGCCTCGTCGCGGCACCGAGGTCACGTTGCATTTGCGCGAGGGCCAGGACGATCTACTTTCAGGTACCAAGCTGCGGTCGATCATCCGCAGGTAT
The DNA here is from genome assembly GCA_017880805.1 of Burkholderiales bacterium. Classification (GTDB taxonomy): domain Bacteria; phylum Pseudomonadota; class Gammaproteobacteria; order Burkholderiales; family Casimicrobiaceae; genus PALSA-1003. The sequence continues at coordinate 38,951 of JADGRP010000057.1, read as the reverse complement.
TCCGACCACATCGCCCAGCCGATCGTGATGCCCAAGGAGGCGTGGAAGGAGGGCAAGGATCAGAAGCTCGCCGAAGAGGAGACGGTCAACCAGGCGTCGGCCTTGTGGACGCGTCCGAAGAACGAAATCAGCGACGAGCAGTACAAAGAGCTCTACAAGCACGTCGGCCACGATTTTGACGATCCGCTGGCGTGGACTCACGCGCGGGTCGAAGGTCGCCAGGAATACACGGAGCTGCTCTACCTTCCCGCGCGAGCGCCGTTCGACCTGTGGGACCGCAACGCCCGCCATGGCATCAAGCTGTACGTCCGTCGCGTCTTCATCATGGACGACGCCGAGCAACTGCTGCCGGTGTATCTGCGGTTCGTTCGCGGCGTCGTCGATTCTAACGACCTGCCTCTGAATGTCTCGCGCGAGATCCTGCAGGAGTCCAAGGACATCGAGGCGATCCGTGCCGGTTGCACCAAGAAGGTATTGGCGCTGCTCGAAAACCTCGAGGCGAACGAAAAGGACAAGTACGCGAAGTTCTGGGGCGAGTTCGGCCGCGTGCTGAAGGAGGGCGTCGGCGAGGACTTCGCCAACCGAGAGAAGGTCGCCGGATTGCTGCGCTTTGCGTCGACCCATGCGGACTCGGCCGACGAGACGGTGTCGCTGGCCGACTACCTCGCTCGGGTCAAGAAGGGGCAGGACAAGATCTACTACGTCACGGCAGAGACGTTCAACGCGGCAAAGAACAGCCCGCATCTCGAGGTCTTCCGCAAGAAGGGCATCGAAGTCCTGCTGCTGTCGGACCGTGTCGACGAATGGGTAGTGGGCCACCTCACCGAGTTCCACGGAAAGGCGCTCGTGTCCGTCGCCAAGGGCGGCCTCGATCTTGGCGCACTCGAAGACGAGGCCGAACGAACAGCAGGCAATGAGGAGGCGACCGAACTCAAGGCGTTGATCGACACAATCAGGAGCAGCCTGGGCGAGCGGGTCAAGGATGTCCGCGTTACCCGCCGGCTGACCGAGTCACCAGCCTGTCTGGTCGCCGACGAACACGATGCGAGCGGTAACCTGGCACGAATGCTCAAGGCCGCCGGTCAACGCCTGCCGGATTCCAAACCGATCCTCGAGATCAACCCGAAGCATCCGTTCGTGCTGCGGCTCAAGGCCGAGGACAAGGAATTCGACGACTGGGCCGCCGTGTTGTTGGATCAGGCGATCCTCGCCGATGGCGGGCAGCTCGATGATCCTTCGACATTCGTGAAGCGGATCAACCGACTGATGCTGGATATGAGCGAGGGTAAGTCAGACAGCGTCATTGGTGGCTGAGTGTGGACATCGGCCAGTTCCACTGTCCGGGCCGCCGCGTCGAGTGGATCGCCAAGCGCGAATCTACCCATCTGTTGCGCCAAATGTGTGCCGCTGACCAAGGCCTCCATTGGCTCGGGAATCGGTCGCCTTGATCAGACTTATCCACATTTTGCGGAGCAAAACCGGAATTGCGGAGCAAAACCAAACCGCGAAATCCGCCGAAACCCGCATGTAGCTTGGCTCCCCGACCAGGGCTCGACCCTGGGACCTGCGGATTAACAGTCCGTCGCTCTACCAACTGAGCTATCGGGGAACAGCCTAAAATTATAGCGTTTCGAGGCGATGCGGGTCAAACCAATGTTGCGCTCGAATCAGTTGGGCGGCGGGTGCGGGGCATCACTTTCCGCGACATGCGGCGCCGCAAGTCGGAGATAGTGCAACATGGACCACAGCGTCAGGATCGCGGCGACCCAGAGCGCGATCGTGCCGAGCCAGACGGTGTTGATGCCGGGGATGACGGGCTGATACAGCAAGAGCGCGATGATCGCGGTGATCTGCGCCACGGTCTTGACCTTGCCGATGAAGGCGACCGCGACGCTCTTGCCCTTGCCGAGCTGCGCCATCCATTCGCGCAGCGCGGAGATGGCGATTTCACGGCCGATGATGATGATGGCAAGCGATGCGTCGGCGCGATCGAGCCAGACCAATACGATCAGCGCGGAGATGACCATCAGCTTGTCCGCGACCGGATCCAGAAACGCGCCAAACGCCGAGGTCTGCCCCCACTTGCGCGCAAGGTAGCCGTCGGCCCAGTCGGTGATCGCCGCCAGCGCGAACACGGTCATCGCGAGCCAATTTTTGTGCGGCATCGACAATGCCGAGGCTGGCAGGTAGTAGACACCGACGAACACCGGAATCAGGACGATCCGCAACCAGGTCAGTGCAGTTGGAAGATTGAATTTCATGGCGGTGTGCATTGCCGCCTTGCGGCAGACGATATTCTACCCCGCTGCGCAATCGCTCCGTCGCGAGCCGCCTGCGCCTGCATCGCACCGCGCATCCCTTAATGCAGTTCCGCAAAAATGCGCTCGGCCAGCGAACGGCTGATGCCCGGGACGCGCGCCAGGTCGTCGACGCTGGCGGCCTGCACGCCTCTCAGTCCGCCGAAGTGCGCCAGCAACGCCTTGCGCCGCGTGGCGCCGATGCCGCCGATGTCCTGCAGCGACGACGTGGTGCGCGCCTTGCCCCGCCGCGCGCGGTGCCCTTGAATAGCAAAGCGGTGCGCTTCGTCGCGAATCTGCTGCAGCAAGTGCAGACCCGGATTGTCCGCGGGCAGATGCAACGCCGCTTCGCGGTCGGGAAAAATAATCTCCTCCAGGCCGGGCTTGCGCTCGGGACCCTTCGCGATACCGATCAGCTTCGTACTGTGCAAACCCTGTTCGGCGAGCACTTCGGCAGCGATTCCCACTTGTCCCTTGCCGCCGTCGATGACGAGGAGATCCGGCACGGGATACTCTCCCACGACGATGCGGGCCGCGCGGCGGGACAGCGCCTCGCGCAGCGCCGCATAATCGTCACCCGCCACTTCCGGCTTGACGTTGAAGCGCCGGTATTCGCTGGTCTGCATCGCCAGGCGATCGAAGATGACGCAGCTCGCGACCGCCGCCTCGCCCATGGTGTGACTGACGTCGAAGCATTCGATTCTTTGCGCCGACGAGGGTAGGCCCAGCGTCTCTTGCAAGGTCGTCAACCTTTCGTCCTGCGTCGCCTTCTGGGCGAGCTTCTGGCCGATCGCAAGCCCCGCGTTTTGCACTGCCATGGCCACCCAGACCCGCCGCTCGCCGCCAGGGTTCGCGATCAGCTGCACTTTGTGCCCGGACTGTTCGGACAGCACTTCGGCCAGCACCGGGTCTTCGCCGCCCTCGGTCGCGATAATGGTCGGCGGCGCGGGCCGATCGAGATAATGCTGAACGAGGAATGCCGGAACGACTTCGTCCAGCGTCGCGCCGTCCGCGTGTTGTGGAAAGAAGGTTCGATCGCCGACGTGACGGCCCCCGCGGATCATTACCAGATTGACCGCCGTCAAGCCCTGCTCCGCAACGCCGGCGACTACGTCGAGATCGCCGGCCGTCGCGCTTTCCACGAACTGCCGCGACTGCAACTGTTGAAGGCGCGTGATCTTGTCGCGTATCCGCGCCGCACGCTCGAACGCGAATGCGGCCGCGGCGGCTTCCATCTGCCGCTGAAGGGTCTCCATCACTTCATTGGTCTTGCCCTGCAGGAACAGTGTTGCGTTGCGGACATCCTCCTGATAATCAGCTTCCGCGATCAGGCCGACGCAAGGGCCCGTGCAGCGCTGGATCTGATAGAGCATGCACGGTCGCGAGCGATTGGCGAACACGCTGTTCTCGCACGTCCGCAACTGAAATACTTTTTGCAGCAATGCCATGCCCTCGCGCACCGCGCCCGCGCTCGGGAATGGTCCGAAATAGCGATTCGGTTTTTCGAGTCGCCCGCGGTGGAAACGCAACTGTGGAAACGGGTCGCCGGTCAGGCAGATGTAGGGATAGCTCTTGTCGTCGCGGAAGAGAACGTTGTAGCGCGGCTGGTGCGCCTTGATCAGATTGTTCTCGAGCAGGAGCGCTTCGCCCTCGGACCGGGTGACCGTCGTTTCCACCCGCGCCACCTGCGCGACCATCATCGCCGTGCGCGGATGGCGCTCCGTCTTCTGGAAGTAGCTCGACACGCGCTTTTTCAGGTCCCGCGCCTTGCCGACGTAAAGCGTCCCGCCTTCGCCGTCGAGCATGCGATAGACACCCGCGCGATTGGGCAATGACTTTAGAAGCTCCCGCGCGTCGAACGCCTCCGTCGGGCTCTTTCCTTCGGCTTTTCCGCTCATGAAAATTGTCGATGCCCGAGCCGCATCAAACGGCGCGGCACGCTCCGTCGTCGAGGTGCCGCGCGATCGAGGCAAACACGCTTTCGAACATCTCGGTTGTCAGTCGTCGCGTATTGGTGTTGTAGCGGCTGCAATGATAACTATCGAACAGATGCGCGCCTCGATTCAGCGCATGTTGGCTGCCATGCGAGAATGGATAATCGCGACCGACGAGGCCGAGCGCGCGCAGTGCCGCGTCGTGCGCAACGCGGCCCAGCGCAAGAATCGCCGCGCCGTCGGGCAAGGACGCAAGCTCGGCGGAAAGATACGAATTGCAGTTCCGGATTTCGTCGGGCAGCGGCTTGTTGCCCGGCGGCAGACACTTGACGGCATTGGTGATCCTGGCGCCGAGCAGCCGCAGGCCATCGTCTGCGCCCGACGATGTCGCACGCGTCGAGAACCCGAATTTGAATAACGTAGCGTACAACAGGATGCCGGCGTGGTCGCCTGTGAACGGACGACCGCTCGCGTTCGCGCCGTGCATGCCTGGCGCGAGGCCGACGATGACCAGTCGCGCGGCGCCGTCTCCAAAAGGCGGCACCGGCCGGCAAAAATAGCTCGGGTTCGCTTCGTGCACGTCGTCGACAAATGCCGCGAGTCGCGTACAACGGCGGCAGTCGATGTCATATTGGGACGGGGCCGCCGTTGCGGCGGCGCAATCGCGTCGGGGCGGTCGACTCATGTAGAATGGCGCGCTGCTTGGTCGCGCGCGCAGTTGCACGCAGTTGCACGCAGTTGCGTTAAACACCGTCAGTTGGCCGCGGAGCGTCGGTTTGCATCTGACTGCAGCCGATATTAGCACGCCGTTCCCTAGCGTCTTTCCGTCTAATCGATGCTTCCACCCGAATCCCGACTCGAAGTTCGATCGCGCGTGCCGAAGGGAATCTCGGCGAAGCCGCCGCTGCTTTTCGTTCACGGCGGGTATTGCGACGCGTGGTGCTGGGAACCGTTTTTTCTGCCATGGTTCGCCGCACAAGGATTTCCATCGTATGCGCTAAGCCTCCGCGGTCACGGTGAAAGCGGTGGTCAGGAGTCGCTGTTCGTCGCCGGGCTCGACGATTATGTCGCCGATGTCGAACACATCTCGGCAACGCTGCCGTCGCCGCCGATACTCATCGGACATTCGATGGGCGCGGCTGTCGTCGAGCGGCTGCTGACAACGCGGCCCATTCGCGCCGCGGCGCTTATCGCACCTGTACCGCCAGGCGGACTGGGACCGGTCGCGAGTCGCCTTATGGTGTGGCAGCCCGAGTATCTGATCAACATGCAGCGGCTCGATGCTCCACATTTGTCCGGCGATATTCAGGCGGCGTTGCGTCCGATGTATTTCAGCGAAACGATCGATCCGAAAATCCTGGCGGAAGCGTTTGCGCACCTGACCGTCGAATCGCCGCGGGCAATCCTCGATCTTATGCTGCGGCTGCACGGAGGCAAGCCGGTTGCGCCCGCGCGCCTGTTCGTCCTCGGCTCGCACGACGACAGGATATCCACGCCGATCGACGTCAACGCGACAGCGTCGCTGTATGGCGTCGTTCCCACGATCGTCCGTGGGCTCGCGCACATGATGATGCTGGAGCGTGATTGGGAGCGCGCGGCGCGGCCCCTGCTCGAATGGCTCGAACGCGACGTGGTCGCGCCCGCAGCGGCGGCGCCGCGCATGCGACGTGCGTCCCGATCCTAAAGTCCGCCCTAGGTCTAAGCTTGCGCTGCCGCAAGCATCTCGCGCACCGCGCGCAACCCGGATTCCAGCGCGCCCTGCATCCACGTATGGGTCAGCGAGGCATGTTCCCCGGCGAAATAGATGCGACCGGCCGGGGCGATGATATGACGATGCAGTAACGAATGCTGCCCGGGCATGAACCAAGCGAAGGCGCCGCCGCTGTAAGGGTGGTTGTCCCAGCTCCAGCTCGCGCTCTCTCGCACGATGCCGGCCTCGCGCAGTTGCGGATGCACGCGCGACAAGTGCTGCAGCACCGACGCGACGCGCTCCCGGTGCGGAAGGCTCGCGAGCCGGCGCGCCGCCTGTCCCCACGAATAGGACGCGAGCAACACTCCCGGCCCGCGCGACACGCGCGGATCCTTGGCTTCGGCGTTGTCGGATGGGTAATAGGTGGTGCCGGTCGGCAAGTCCGCAAACGTGCCGCCGCCGAAGATGCCGTCGTCCGATTCCCAGAAGCGGCGGTGGGTCACCACGAGCACCTTGGTCGACGAGTCGTAATTGAGCTGCCGGATGGCGCGCGCCTTCGGTCCGGGCAACTCGGGCTCGACGACTATGCGGGTCAGCACTGGACAGGGAACCGTGCAGAGGACGTAGTCGCCTTCGACGCGTCAAGCGTACCGCAAACGGTTTCGTGGCCATACGATCTCTCCTCGGAGGGCACGAACGCACCATTGAACCATTACCGCCGCGTCAACGCCCTTCCATTTCCGGAAGAACCCGAAGAGCAAACGCGAGCTAGTCGCGCTTTCTGGCAAACTCCGCGAACTCCTGCGGCGGCAGCGCCGCGCTGGCCCAGAAACCCTGGTAGAAGTCACAGCCGCGTACGTCGAGAAAGTCGAGTTGCGCGCGCGTGCCTACACCTTCGGCAACGACGCGGAGCCCGAGTCCGCGCGCGAGCGCGATGATCGCCTCGGTGATGGCCGCGTCGCCGGGGTCCGTCTCGAGATCGGCGATGAACGAAATGTCGATCTTCAGAGTGTCGATCGGGAAGTGCTTGAGGTGCGTCAGGCTCGAGTACCCCGTACCGAAGTCGTCGATCGCCACCGAAAATCCTTCTTCGCGCAACTGCTTCAGCACCTTGCGAATCGACTCGAGGTCGTGCAACAGGCTCGACTCCGTAACCTCGAGCTCGATCCACGCCGGCTCGCAACCCGCGGCGCGCACGATCTCCGAAATGCGCTGCGCCAGATCATCGCGGTAAAACTGCCGGCCGGAAAGGTTCACCGACACCGTCAGCTGCAAGCCCTCTTTGCGCCACGCCGCGCACTGCTCGGCCGCCGTGCGCAGAACCCAATCTCCGAGAACGTGAATCAGGCCCGACTCCTCGGCGAGCGGAATGAAAATCTTCGGTGCAACTTCACCGTGCTCCGGATCGTTCCAACGCAGCAGCGCCTCGGCGCCGATGACCGCCCGGTCGATGATGCGAATGAGCGGCTGATAGTGAAGGCTGAGCGCGTTTTCCTTGACCGCGATGCGCAGCGCCTTTTCAAGCGTGTGCTGATTGAGCCGCAGTGCGGCGAGGTCGGCGTCGAAGAACTGATAGGTGTTGCGGCCGAGCTCCTTGGAACGATACATCGCTACGTCGGCGTGCTTGAGCAGACCTTCCGGATCGTCGCTGTCGTCGGGATAGACCGCGATCCCGATCGACGATGTCACGTAGATATCGTGCTCCTCGATTTCGAATGGCTGAGCGATAGCTTCCTGGAGCTTTTGCGCGACGCGATTGAGCACCGCTGGGTCGTCGAAATCCTCGACGATGACCATGAATTCGTCGCCTCCCAGCCGTGCCAGCAGGTCGGTCTCGCGCAAAGCTTCCGACAAGGAGCGCGTGACGTGCTTGAGCAACTCGTCGCCGATGCGATGGCCCAGTGTGTCGTTGACGTTCTTGAAGCGGTCGAGATCGATAAACAGTACGCCGACCCGTTTGCCGCTGCGTTTGGCCAAGGCGATCGCCTGCGTGAGCCTCTCCTGGAGCAGCAACCGATTCGGCAAGCCCGTCAGCGCGTCGCGCGTCGCCAGATATTGCAATCTCTCTTCCGCCTGGATGCGCGACGACACGTCCTGGACGAAGGACAGGATCGAGACGATGCGTCCCTGCTCGTCGAGCAGACAGGAGTGATACCACTCGCACCAGATCGTCTCGCCGTCTTTGCGATAGTTTCGACTGAGAACCGTTGCGCGCGGTTCATCGCCGGCCGTGAGCTTGTTCATCAGATCGACGACCTGCTCGCGATCGGTTTCGTGGGTGAGCTGACTGCCGCTGATGGAAATTCCGTGTACTTCATCGGCGCGCCAGCCGAAGATGTTCTCGGCCTGAGGCGACCAGCGGATGAGACGAAAGTCGCGGTCCCACTCCAACACCGCCAGCGGCGTGTTGTTGATGTGCGAGGAAAGCATCCAGTTGGCTCGGTGCAACGCTTCCTCGTTGCGCTTCTGGTCATGGATGTCGGTGTGCGCCGCATAGATGCCGATGACGTTGCCCTCGGCGTCGCGATTCGGCGCGAGGTGCACCGATTCCCAGCGCTGCTCGCCGTTGGGTTGAACGAGGAGTTGCTCGGTGGAAATGGTTTCGCCGGCGAGAACGCGCGCCAGCAGCGGCTGCAACTGCCCCGCCCGCGCGTCGCCGAGAACCTCGGCCACCGGCCGGCCGGTAAGCTCCTTGCGGCTTTCGGAAAGCCATTCCTCGTTGTGCCGGTTCAGGAACCGATAGCGGTATTCGCGATCGATATAGGCCACGCGCGCAGGAACGTTATCCATGATGAGCCGCAGCTCGGCCTCGCTGGCGCGCAACGCTTCCTGCGCCTGCTTCAGGCCGTGGATGTCGTTCATCAGCACGAAGGCGCCGTGCACCTCGCCCGAGGGCGTCGCGTCGGGCACCACGCGGATGGTCATCCAGCGCTTCGCCCCGCCCGCTCCCGGAACGAGACGATCGAACGAGGTCGATTCGCCGTGCAGTGCGCGTGAGAGCATCGCCTGCGCACTGGCGTAAATGCCGTGCCCGACGACATCGCGCAAGCGCAACGTGCCGACCTGCTCCGCGCTCAGTCCGAAATACTGCAGAAACGGCCGGTTGACGTATTGACAGCGCTCGTCGCGATCGAGATACGCGACCGGCGCCGGTACGCCGTCCATGATCGCGCGCAATTGCGATTCGCGCGCGGCCAGGGCGTTCTGCGCCTGCTGCAGGTCGGTGATGTCGTGGCTGACGATGTAGTAGCCCTTGATCGTCCCATCGAAGTTCATGTCCGGGACGATGCTGTTGCGAAGCCACCGCTGTCGACCGTTGACGTCGACGTGCTCGCGCTCGTAAGTGACGCTCTCGCCCTTGGCCGCCCGATCGACGTAAGGCTGCTGCAGCTCGAAGATTTCCGGGCCGAGCACTTCCTTGACGGACTTACCGATGACTTCCTCGCGCGGTGTGCCCACCAGATGCAGGAACGCATCGTTGACGAAGGTGTATTTGCCGTCCATGTCGATGTACACGACCGGCTCCGGAATGTTGTCCGTGAACAGCCGCAGTTGTTCCTCTCGCGTGGCCAGCGCCTGCTCGGTCAGCTTGAGATCGTGAATGTCGTATTCGGTGCAATACAGCCCGCGGACCTTGCCGGTACCATCGAGGTCGGGCGCGATGCGGCCATGCATCCAGCGCCGCTGGCCATCGGCGCTGTTGCCGACGCGCTCGTATTCGACGTTCTCGCCTTCCTGCGCGCGCTTGATGATCGGCCGCAGAAATGAATTGACGTCGCGCGGCATGACCTCGTAGGGCGTCTTGCCGTAGATCTGATCCTGCGGCCGGCATACCCAGTTGGCGAATGCCTGATTGACGAACGTGTACTTGAGCTTCTTGTCGAGATACGCGATCGGTCCCGGAATGTTGTCGGCGAACAAACGCAACTGCGCTTCCTGCGACTTCAATGCCTCGCGGATGCGTACGTCGTCCTCGATGTCGTTGATCACCACGAATGCGCCGCCGGTCTTGCCGCCGGGCTCGCGGTCGGGGAACAGCGTGATCCGGACCCAGCGCAGTTCTCCGGACGAGGACCGCTCGCGGCGGTCGTAGCTCACGGTCGCGCCGGCGAACGCGCGCTCCATGTAACTTTGCATCTCGACCAGCGCATCGGGCGCGATAAAGTTCTTGAGCGGCTGGCCCAGGAGATCGTCGACCGGTCCGCCGATATATTTGCCGTAGGGCTTGTTGGCGAAGCGCAGCCTCAGCGCGCGGTCGAAATAGAAGATCGGCAGACCGACGCTGTCGGTGACGATACGCAGCCGATGCTCGCGCTCGCCGGCCTCGAGCTCGAGCCGCTTGATAGTGTCGACATCGGTGTAGGTGGCCAGCACGCCGCGAACGTCGCCGCGCTGGCCGCGATCCGGGTAATAGTCGACGCGGATCCAGAAAGCGTTGCGCTTGACCGAGGAGAGCTGCCGTTCGAAGCTGACGCGCTCGCCGGAAAGTGCGGCTTCGAGATAGGCGTGATAGAGCTGGTAGAGCTCGCGGCCGTCGACCTCGACGACTTCGCGGCCGATGACTTCGGCCTGATTGTGGCCGCTCCAGTCGAGGAAGGCGCGATTGACGAAACGATAGCGCTGGTACGCGTCGATGTAACAGACCGGCAGCCCGAGCGCGTTTAGCTTGCGCTGCGAAAGCGCTAGCAAGGAATCCCGTTCGATCCCCTCGCCCGTGGTCTGCAGCGTTGGGTGATCGAGGCGGGTCAGTGATCTCGTGAGCGCCATGGCAACAGGTCGTGCCAACGTCTCCCCTTTCGCCCATTGCGGCAGGGGAAACAGTCAGCAATCGCAGTCTAAGGGTCTAAACGGGGACTTACAAGCAAGTTACCTGCCACGGGGCCATAGTACGCGCGACGCTGCTCATGCCGGGGCTTTTCATTGGCCTGAACACGCTGCCCCACCCTACAATTCCGTCACAAAAACACCTCGGGCGGCACATCGGGGATTTGGGTTCGTCGACCGTCGATCTACCCCAGCCTAAACACCAGGCGCCCATGCCGGCGCCGAAGGGCATTTCGGCGCCGGCGCAAGCGTGTGACACAAAAGAAAGTGGCAGGGCGCGACGCCCTGCCACTTTCGAGACCACGATAATGCGATGCCGCGTGAAGCTGCAGCACAGTTTGTCGCGCGCTTAGCGTCTCCAGCCGCCTTGCTCGAAGTGCCAGCGCCCGTCGCGTTGCACCCAGTTGTGCGGCGCCCAATGATAGCCGCGACGCTCGCCCACCCATCGCCCGCCCACCCAAACGTGGCGGCGACCGTTCCAGTTCCAGTAGCCCGGCGCCCAAACGTACCCTGCCCGGGCTGCGGGAACGACTTCGACCCGCACCGGCGGCGGTGCGGTTTCGATGTCCACGTACACCCTGGCATCGCTGACGACCGGTACCGCGATCGCCCCGAGGGCCAGCGCTGCAACAATGATTCGATTTCGCAATGACATACCATCCTCCCATAGTCCGTTGAGTTTACGGCAGACACCATCCTTTGGCGCCCGCACGGCCCACTAACGCTTGAGATCGCGTGGGTGTTGACAGATTGTGCAGGGGCGTTGGTTCGGGGGACCCGTCGACGCGGTTATCCCATAAGTTTGTAGGACGATCGACGACAAATCCTTTGAACGGGCATTCTCGGCCGGGACGACCGCGCACGCGGCCATGGACCGGCTATCTGTCAAACGGGCTAGGTCGACGCCTCCGAGGCCGAGGCTGGGGCCGCGTCCACGACCAGAATATGAACGCGAAACGGACCGTGCGCCCCGAGCACGATAGTCTGCTCGATGTCGCCGGTGCGAGACGGTCCCGAGATCAGATTGATTGCGCGGGGAACGCTGCCGCGCTCCTTGCGGATCAGGGCAAACGCGTCTTCCATGGTGTCGACAATGCGGTTGGCGGACACGATGGCGACGTGGGTATCCGGCAGCAGCGTGGTCGCGCTCGGCGTGTCGGCCCCCGATACGACGACCAATGTTCCGGTTTCGGCGATTGCGCAAAATACACCGGTGATGCCGAGGCGGTCGTCGCCGACTGTCGGCCGCGCTTCCACGCTCAATCCGGATCGAGCCCAATCCAGGTCCGCGAACTCCGGCCAGCACACGCCGCGATGCGACTTCTGGGTGACAAGTCCCGGCGCGAGATCGAGCGCGTCGAGATAGGTCGCGAGCGCAGCCGGAATTTCGCGGCGATGTCCGACTCGGGCGACAGTGCTCTCCATGTCGCCCGCGCGCCTGAGGAAGCGCAGGACGCGATCGGCGTCGAACGCCGGCGTCGGCCCTCGAGCATGCGCGTCGATGTAGGCTTGCGCCTCGGCGAGCGCTGCCGGATCGGCGCCGCCTTTCCCGAGCGCCTGGCGCACCCTGCCGAGCACTCTGTCGCGCGAGCTCGTCACCGGACGTTGGCGCGCATGAACGCATCGATGCGCTCGACGCCGGCGTGAATCATGGCTGGCGACGCCGCATAGGAGAAACGGATGTGCTGGCCGTCGCCAGGAACGCGACGTCCGAAATGAATGTCCGCGAGTACCGCGACGCCCGCTTCGTACAACAGGCGTTTGCGCAGTTCCTCCGAATCCTCGCAACCGCTTTGTTTGCACGCTTCGGTGACGTTGGGCCAGGCGTAAAACGCCCCGCCCGGCGTCTTGCAAGCGAAGCCAGGCACATCGTTCAACAGCCCGACGATCAGGTCGCGGCGCTCGAGGAACGACGCGCGCATCGCGTCGGCCGCGTCCTGCGACCCGTTGATCGCCTCCACCGCAGCCCACTGGCTGATTTGCGACGCGCACGAGTCGGTGTTGGTGATCCAGCGCGTGAACACCGGCGCAAGCGTATGGTTGGCAATGTATCCGATGCGCCAGCCAGTCATCGCCCAGGTCTTGGATGCGCCGTCGGAAATGATCGTGCGCGCGAGCATGCCGGGGAATTGCGCCAGCGACACGAACTCGCCTTCGTAGCTCAATCGCGAGTAGATCTCGTCGGCGAACACCCAGATCTGCGGATGGCGCCGGAGGATCTCCGCGATCGCCTCCAGATCGGCGCGCTTGAGAATGCCGCCGGTCGGGTTGTGAGGCGTGTTGAGGATGACAAGCTTCGTTTGCGGCGTGATCGACGCTTCCAGCTCGTTCGGATCGAACGCGAAATCGCGCGATTCCCTGAGATAGATCGGCACCGGAACCGCGCCGTTGGCGATGATCTGCGATTCGTAAATGGGAAATCCGGGCACCGGGTAAATCACTTCGTCATTGGCGCCGAAGTCGGTCACTGACGCGATGGTATAGGCGATGAACGGTTTGGCGCCGGCGCCGACAACCACATCCTCCGGCGCGATGTCGAGCCCGCGTCGCGCGCCCATGTCGCGCGCCGCGGCCGCGCGAAGCTCGTCGATCCCGGCCGATGGCGTGTAACCGTGCTTGCCGCCGCGGATCGCCGCGACACCCGCGTCCTGGATGTTCGAAGGAGTCGGAAAATCCGGCTGGCCGATGCAGAACGACACGATGTCCCTGCCCTGCCGGACAAGGCCGTTGACCTCGGCCAGGACGACGAATGCATTCTCGGTTCCGAGGCTCTCGCCGCGGCGGCTTACTTTAAGCGCGGTATTCGGCGGATCGAGCGGCGGATTCATCGCTCGCCTCGACTTTTCTTTCGCAGCGCGGCCAACTCACGAAACGTTTTCCCCGCGGGGGCCGGCATGTCGCGGCCATCGGTCCAGCCGCTCCCGAGGGGCAGGCGGTGGATCAGCCGCTCGCGGCCACCCATCCACGAAAGCAGACGCACACCGATGCGCGTCGCCATTGCGTACAGCGCCGGCCGCGACGCCAGCCACGACCAGGCACGCAGGCCCGCGCGCTCGTGCCATGGACGCATGTGGCCTTCGAACTGCTGCTCGCGGAGCTTGCGCAGCAGGTCGGGCAGCGGAATCTTGACCGGACAGACGACGCCGCATTGATTGCAAAGGGTCGAGGCCTGCGGCAGATCGAGCGCCTTCTCGATGCCGATATACGCAGGCGTCAGGATCGAGCCGATCGGTCCGGGATAAACCCAGCCGTACGAGTGACCACCGATATTCTGATAGACCGGGCAATGGTTCATGCACGCGCCGCAGCGGATGCAACGCAGCGCTTCCCGGAGCTCGCCCGCGAGTACGCCGCTGCGCCCGGCATCGACCAGAATGAAGTACATGTGCTCGGCGCCGTTGAACTCGCCTTCGCCTTTGACGCCGGTGAGAACGTCGACATAATTGGAGATCGACTGGCCGGTCGCGGATCGAGGAAGCAAGCGCATCAGGGTCGCGACGTCTTCCAGCGTCGGGACGATTTTCTCGATGCCTGAAATGGCGATGTGCACCTTCGGAAGGGTCGTCGTCAGCGTCGCGTTGCCTTCGTTGGTCACCAACACGACCGAGCCCGTTTCGGCGACGAAAAAATTGCCACCCGAGATGCCCATCTCGGCGGTCAGGTAGTGGGCGCGCAGGACGCCGCGCGCTTCGAGACAAAGTTCGGCGATCCCGGTCTTGCGCGGCGTCCCGTGCACCTTGGCAAAAAGATCGGAGACTTCCTCTTTGCTCTTATGCAGCGCCGGGCCGATGATGTGCGACGGCGGCTCGTAGTCGTTGATCTGCAGGATGTATTCCCCAAGATCGGTTTCGACAACCTGCCCGCCGGCCGCTTCGATGGCGCGATCCAGCGCCGACTCCTCGCTGACCATCGACTTCGACTTGATCGTCTTGCGCACGCCGTGGCGCTTCGCGATGTCGAGCACGTGCTCGTTGACCTCGTCCGGTGTTTCCGCCCAGAGCACGGTGGCGCCGCGTGCCTTAGCGTTTCGTTCGAAAATCTCCAGCCATACGTCGAGACGGTCCAGCGCCCGCTGGCGGATGGCGCGTGCCGCCTCGCGCGTCGCTTCGACATCGTCGAGCTCGAACAAGGATGCACGGCGCTTGGCGACGAACTTGCCCTTGATCTTCTGCAGGTTGCCCTGCAGCTGCGCATTGCCCATGTTGTCATGGGCGCGCTCCTTGAAATGCATCGATGCGATTTGCATTTCGATCCTCGTCAGCCTGCGCTACAGCTCATCGCCCGCCAGCAGCTCGGCGACGTGCAGGACCCTGGTCGTCATGTCGCCGCGCCGCCGCAGCCTACCCTCGATATTGAGCATGCACCCTAGATCGCCCAGCACGACGGCGTCGGCCTCCGACTGCGCGACGAACTCACACTTGTTGTTGGCGAGCCGCGTTGAGATTTCGCCGAATTTGATCGCAAACGTTCCGCCGAAGCCGCAGCAGGTTTCGCATTCTGTCATTTCCTTGAGCGTAAGCCCCGGCATCTTGGCCAACAGCTTGCGGGGCTGCTCTTTGACTCCCATTTCACGCAAGCCGGCGCAGGAGTCGTGGTAGGTGACGGTGCCGACGAACTTGCCGGGGACCGACTCCAGCTTGAGGACGTTGACCAGAAAATCGGTGAGCTCCCAGGTTCTGGCGCCAAGCGCATTCGCGCGTCGAAGCATCGCCGGGTCGTCGCGAAAGAGATCCGCGTAATGGGTCTTGATCATACCGGTGCACGACCCTGAGGGCGCAACCAGATAGTCGCAGGCCTCGAACTCCCCGACCAGCTTGGTCGCCAGCGCGATCGCGCCCTTGCGGTCACCCGAGTTGTAGCCGGGCTGACCACAACACGTCTGGGTTCCGGGAATGACTACCTCCGCGCCGCCGGCTTCGAGCAGCTTGATCGCGGCGAAGCCGATCGATGGACGCATCAGGTCGACGAGGCATGTGACGAAAAACCCGACGCGCATGATGGTCAGCGAACGGGCGAGGTCAGTACGACCGGGTCAGAGCGAGGACGCACATCCCGATCAATCGCTGGGGGAAGATGCCAAAGAACAACAGCGAGAGCCCGTTGAGCGACAGCAACACCCGCATGTCGGCCCGTGCGTCGAGCGGCGCCTTGTCCACCGCTTCGTCGAAATACATCAGCTTGACGATCCGCAGATAGTAAAAAGCGCCAATCAGCGACGCCAGCACCGCGACAACCGCAAGCCATACCAGACCGACGTCGACGGCCGCCTCGATTACCGAGAACTTGGCGTAAAAGCCGACGGTCGGCGGCACACCTGCAAGCGAAAACATCGTCAGCAGCATCAGGAACGCGTACCAAGGACTGCGTTGATTCAAGCCCTTGAAGTCGTCCAGATTCTCCGCCTCGAAACCGGCACGGGACAGGAGCAGCACCATGCCGAAGCCCGCCAGGCTGCTCATAACGTAGCTGACGACATAGAACATTGCCGCACTGTAGCCATTGACGTTGGCGGCAAGAAAACCCATGAGCATGAAGCCCATGTTGGCGATGGCCGAGTACGCGAGCATTCGCTTGATGTTGGACTGCGAGATAGCGATCACGTTGCCGACGATCATCGACAGCAGCGACAGGACGATCAACATGCCTTGCCAGTCGAATGCCACCGCCGCGAGCGATCCGACCAGGATCCGGGTCATGAACGCGAACGCGGCAAACTCCGGCGCGGTGCCGATGAACAGGGTGATCGCCGTCGGGGCCCCCTGGTACACATCGGGCACCCACATGTGATACGGGACCGCACCCAGCTTGAACGCAATCGCCGAAACGACGAACACCAATCCGAAAATGAGGATCGTCCTGTTGGCATGCCCGCTGAAAATGATCGTCGTGACGTGGCTGATTTCCAGCGTGCCGGTGGCACCGTAGATCATCGATATGCCGTACAGCAGCAAGCCGGACGCGAGCGCACCGAGCACGAAATACTTCATCGCGGCTTCCACCGCGGCGCCGGATTCGCGATGAAGCGCCACCATCGCGTACAGCGACAGCGACATGAGCTCGAGCCCCAGGTAAAGCGTAAGAAAATGGTTCGCCGAGATCATGACCAGCATGCCGAGCAGCGCGAACATCGCCAGCACGAAGGTTTCCCCACGGAATAATCCACGCGCGGCAAGATAGGCGCGCGAGTAGGCGAGCATCAACATCACGGTAAGGCAGGAAAGGAAGTTGAGCAGGTCGCCGAAAGCGTCGGCCACGAACATGTTGCCGAACGTGCGCACGGGCGTCTTGTGAAACACGTAAAGGGTCGCCAATGCGGTTGCTGCAACACTGAGCTGCGTCAGCCAGTATGAGACGTGGCGCCGCGGCTCCGGTACGAACAGATCGACCAATAGCACCACGCACGCGCAGACCAGCAACACGATCTCGGGCAGCGCCGGAACGTAGTCGAATGCGAGCGTCGGAACGGTCGGCATCACAACTTGCTCTTGGCAACGTGCGCGAGCAGCTCCGTGACGGAGGCATGCATCACATCGGTGAACGGCTTCGGATAGAGGCCCAGCGCGAGAACCGCGACGACCAGCGTCCCCAGGAGCCAGAATTCCCGGCGCGAGACGTCCTTCAGTGCGGCAACGCGGTCGTTCGCGACCCCGCCGAACCAGACGCGCTTGTACATCCACAGCGTATACGCGGCGCCTAGGATCATGATTGTCGCGGCGAGAAAGCCCAGCCAAAAATTGACCTTGACCGCCGCGAGAATGACCATGAACTCACCGACGAATCCGCTCGTTCCCGGCAGCCCGGCGTTGGCCATCGCGAAAAACAGCGCCAAGGCAGCGAACTTGGGCATGGTGTTGGCGACTCCGCCGTAATCGGAGATCAGCCGGCTGTGCATGCGGTCGTACAGCACGCCGACGCAGAGAAACATCGCGGCGGAAACGAAACCGTGCGAGATCATCTGCGTGAGGCCGCCTTCGACGCCCATTTCGCTGAAGAGAAAAAATCCCAACGTGACGAATCCCATGTGCGAAATCGATGAATAGGCGATCAGCTTTTTCATGTCCGATTGGACCAACGCGACAAAGCCGATATAGACGATCGCGATCAGCGACAGCGTGATGACGAAGCCGGCCAGGTAGCGGCTCGCGTCGGGCACGATGGGAAGAATGAAGCGCACGAAACCGTAGGCTCCCACCTTGAGCGTAATCGCCGCCAACACCACCGAGCCGCCGGTCGGTGCTTCGACGTGCGCGTCGGGCAGCCAGGTGTGCACAGGCCACATCGGCACCTTGACCGCGAAGCCGAAGAAGAACGCCACGAAAAGCAGCACCTGCGTCTTGAGCGACAATGGCAGCTGGTACCACTCGAGAATGGAAAAGCTTCCACCGCTGACCGAGTAAAGGTAGATCAGCGCCACCAGCATCAGGACCGACCCGAGAAACGTGTACAGAAAAAACTTGATGGCGGCGTAGACGCGGTTCGGGCCACCCCAGACGCCGATGATCAGGTACATCGGGATCAGCATGGCTTCGAAGAAGACGTAAAACAGCACGCCGTCGAGCGCGGCGAATACGCCGTTGATCAGCCCCGACATGATCAGAAAGGCAGCCATGTATTGCGCGACCTTTTTTTCGATCACGATCCAACCCGCCCAGACCACGAGCAATGTGATAAAGCTGTTCAGGAGCACCAACAGCACCGAGATTCCGTCGACGCCGAGAAGATAGTTGACGTTGAAGCGAGGTATCCATTCCTTGGCCTCGACGAACTGCATTTCGGCGGTACCGGGCGCGAAGTGCGTGTAAAGCGGCAGCGTCACCGCGAAGCCCGCGACCGATCCGACCAGCGCCAGCCAGCGCGCTGCGGCGGCATCGCGGTCGCGATGCACCGCAAGCACCAGCAATCCGGACACTATCGGCACCCAGATCGCGAGACTGAGATACGGCAGCATCGTCATCGCGCCCGGCGCCGGCTATCGTGCTGCCACCCACCACGTCAAGAGCGCGAAAACGCCGATGATCATGGTGAATGCGTAGTGATAGACATAGCCCGATTGAACCTTCCGCAACAGCGCCGAGGTCGCACCCACCAGGCGCGCGCTGCCGTTGACGAAGAAGCCGTCGATGATCGATCGGTCGCCGACGTTGGAAAACAGCGTGCCGATCCGGCGAAAGCCGCCGGCAAAGAGCCAGTCGTTGAAGCGGTCGATGTAGTAGTTGTTGATCAGCACGGCGTAGAGCGCGCCCGTCCTGGCCTGAATTTTCGCTGGCAGATCGGTGCGCTTGACGTAGAGCAGCCACGCGGTCGCGATACCGGCCACCGCCAGCCAGAATGGCAGGCCGAGCAATCCGTGCTCGATGAACGGAACCGCGCCGTGCCACTCGTCGTGCATCGTTGCCATCCCGCCGTGCTGTGCCGCGATCGCGATCGAGCCGCCGAAATAGTCTCCGAACAGCACTTTGTCGATGTACGCCCAGCCGGCATACAACGACGGGATCGCCAGAAGTACCAGCGGGACGGTTATCACCAAGGGGCTCTCGCGGGGCGCCTCGCCGTGACCGTTTTGTTCATGGCCGGGCTCCTCGTGTGCTTGCTTCGCGTCGTCGTGGATATGCGCGGCCTCGGAATGACGGAAGCGTTCCTCGCCGTGAAAGGCCATGAACAACATGCGGAAGGTGTAAAACGCGGTCAGAAATACGGCCGCGGTCACGGCGAATTGCGCATAAGCATGGCCGCCCACCGACGATAGCTGCACTGCGTCGATGATGGCGTCCTTGGAAAAGAATCCGGCAAAAGGCGGGATCCCCGCCAGCGCGAGCGATCCGACCCACATCGTCGCGTAGGTGACGGGCATGTAGCGACGCAAGCCCCCCATCTTGCGAAGATCCTGCTCGTGATGAAGGGCGATGATCACCGACCCCGCGCCCAGGAACAGCAGCGCCTTGAAGAACGCATGCGTCATCAGGTGAAAAATCGCCGCCGGATACGCCGACACGCCGAGCGCGACCGTCATGTAACCGAGCTGCGACAGCGTCGAGTAGGCGATAACCCTCTTGATGTCGTTCTGGACAATGCCCAGCAGCGCCATGAACAGTGCGGTCGTTGCGCCGATGACGGTCACGAACGACAGCGCCGTATCGGACAGCTCGAACAGCGGGCTCATGCGCGCGACCATGAATATGCCGGCGGTCACCATTGTCGCCGCATGGATCAGCGCCGAGATCGGCGTCGGTCCCTCCATCGAGTCCGGCAGCCAGACGTGCAGCGGAACCTGCGCGCTCTTGCCCATGGCGCCGACGAAAAGCGCGATGCAGACCGCCGTCAGCAGCGGCCACGGCGCGCCGGCGCCCACATCGAGCATCGTGGTTGCGAGCTTGGGTGCGGCGCCGAACACCGTCGTGTAGTCGAGCGATCCGAAAAACGCGACGATGAGCCCGATGCCAAGGACGAAACCGAAGTCGCCCACGCGGTTGGCGAGAAACGCCTTCAGGTTGGCGTAGATGGCCGTCGGCCGCGTGAACCAGAAGCCGATCAGCAGGTACGAAACCAATCCGACCGCCTCCCAGCCGAAAAAGAGCTGCAGGAAGTTGTTGGCCATCACCAGCATCAGCATGCTGAACGTGAACAGCGAGATGTACGAGAAGAAGCGCGTATATCCGGGATCATCGGCCATGTAGCCGATGGTGTAGATGTGCACCATCAGCGACACGAAGGTGACCACGACCATCATCAGCGCGGTCAGGGGGTCGATCAGGAACCCGATCGCGAACTTGACGTTGCCCGAGGTCATCCAGACATAGAGGTCGCCGTTGAATGCATGGCCGGCAAGCACGTCGCGCAAGACGATTCCCGAGCCCGCGAACGAAACCGCGACGCCAAGTATGCAGATCCAGTGCGACGCGGCGCGGCCCAGCTTCGAGCCGCCGAGTCCGACCACGATCGCGCCGGCAAGCGGGGCGAGCGCAACAAGCAGATAGAGCTGCTGCATGCTCATGAGGTCCGCCAGGAAACAATAGCCACGGCGGTCTTGAACAGATCAGCCACGCAACGTCCTCAGATCCTCGACATCGATCGAGCCCACGTTACGGAACAGAAGCACCAGGATAGCCAGCCCGATCGCCGACTCGGCGGCCGCGACCGTAAGAATGAAAAAGACGAAAATCTGCCCCGCGGTATCGTCGAGATAGTGCGAGAAGGCGATGAAGTTGAGATTCACGGCGAGCAGCATCAGCTCGATCGCCATGAGCATGATGATGACGTTGCGGCGGTTGAGAAAAATGCCGATGACGCTGATGGCGAACAGAATCGCCCCCAGGACCAGGTAATGCGACAGCGTCGGTTGCGAAAGCAGCGGCAAATCGAATCTTCCCACAGTTGTCCGGCAGCGACCGGGGCCGGGCTACGTCGATCGAAGCAGTTGCCTGCTCATGATTCTTTTTTCTCGACCGGCATGTCTATTATCCGAAGCCTGTCGGCGCTCCGGACTTTGACCTGCGCGTTCGGATTCTGATACTTCGTCTCGCGCCGCGTGCGATGCGTGAGCCCGATGGCGGCGATGATCGCTACGAGAAGAATCACTGCTGCGATTTCGAACGGGAAAGCGTAATCGGTATAGATCTGTCGTCCCAGTGCGCTCGTATTGCTGTAACCAGGCGCGGCTTGGGCTGGGATCGGCGTCGACCCGGGAGCCAGATAGCCGCCGATCACCACGACCGCCATCTCGATAAGAATCAGCACGCCAACGGTCGCGGCAACGGGAATGTAACTCTTGAATCCTTCGCGCATCTTGTCGAAATTCACGTCCAGCATCATCACCACGAACAGGAACAGCACCATCACTGCGCCGACATAGACCAACACCAACGCGATGGCCAGGAATTCTGCCTGCAGGAGCATCCATATCCCGGCAGCACTGAAAAAAGAAAGCACCAGCCACAGCGCCGAATGAACCGGATTGTGGCTTGTGATCACCCGCAGCGCCGCGAACACGAGGATCGCGGCGAAGGCATAGAAAACGATCGTCTGGGCATTCATCGAAATTGCGCGTCCTCGGCCCGATCGGCGGCGATCTGTGCTTCGTAGCGGTCGCCGACCGCCAGCAGCATTTCCTTGGTATAGATCAAGTCGCCGCGTTTCTCGCCGTGGTATTCGAGTATGCGGGTCTCGACGATCGAGTCGACCGGGCAGCTCTCCTCGCAGAAGCCGCAGAAAATGCACTTGGTGAGGTCGATATCGTAGCGCGTGGTGCGCCGCGTGCCATCGTCGCGCTGTTCCGATTCGATGGTGATCGCCAGCGCCGGACAGACCGCTTCGCACAGTTTGCAGGCGATGCAGCGCTCCTCGCCGTTGGGATAGCGGCGCAGCGCGTGCAGGCCGCGAAAGCGTCCGCTCTGTGGTGTCTTTTCCTCGGGAAAATGCACCGTGATCTTGCGCGCGAACATGTTGCCGCCGGTCAGCCACAGCCCTTTCCAGAGCTCGACCAGAAGATAGGTATTGAAGAAATCGCGCACTCTTTGAAGCATGGCAGTTTCCTCAGTGGAAAATCTCAGTGGAATACATATGCCCAGCGGGTCTGCATCATCGCGCCGAGAAACACAATCCACACCAGCGTTATCGGAATGAACACCTTCCAGCCCAGGCGCATGATCTGGTCGTAGCGGTAGCGTGGAAACGTCGCCCGTATCCAGAGAAAGATGAACAGCACGCCGCACATCTTGAGCAGAAGCCAGGGCAGGCCGTCGGGAATGGTCGGCCACGGCGAGAGCCAACCTCCAAGGAACATGATCGAGCTTAGCGCCGAGATCAGGATCATGCTCATGTACTCGGCAAGGAAAAACACGGCGAACGCCACGCCCGAGTACTCGACGTGGAACCCGGCGACGATCTCGGATTCGCCTTCCGCGACATCGAATGGATGGCGGTTGGTCTCGGCGATGCCGGACACGAGATACACCACGAACAGCGGAAACAGCGGCCAGATGTACCAATGCGACGCCCCGCCCGACTGGTGGCGGACGATGTCGCTGATGTTGAGGCTCGATGCAGCCATGAGCACTCCGACCAGCGCGAAGCCCATAGCGATTTCGTAGGAAACGATCTGCGCTGCCGAGCGCAGGCAGCCGAGGAACGCGTATTTGGAGTTCGACGCCCATCCGGCGAGGATCACGCCGTAAACGCCGATCGAGGTCATGGCGAGGATATAGAGCAGCCCGGCGTTGACGTTGGCGAGGACCAGGCCGTCGTCGAACGGGATCACCGCCCATGCCGCAAGCGCCGGACCGATCGACAGCACCGGCGCGATGAAGAACAGCGTCCGGCTGGCGCCGGTCGGAACCACGATTTCCTTGAAGATGAGCTTGAAAACGTCGGCGAAGGGCTGCAGCAGCCCCATCGGGCCGACGCGATTGGGACCGATGCGCACCTGCATCCAGCCGATAATCTTGCGCTCGGCTAGCGTCAGGTAGGCGACGCTTAGGATCAGCGGAATGGTGATGGCGATGATTTTCGCCAATGTCCAAACCACCGGCCAGGCCGGACCGAACAAGCGCTGCACGGGCAGGAGCAGTTCGTCCATCACACGGGCTCCACGCCGATCGGACCGAACATCGGCCCGAGCATGCTGGTGGTCGCGTGCGCCGCCGCGACGCGCACGCATCCGTCGGGCACGCTCGCGTCAACCCCGATTTTCATCATCGCCTCGCCGCCCGCCTGGCGCACGCGCGCGGCGCCGCCGTCGGTGAGCTTCAGCGCGACCAGCGTCGCGGCGTTGACGCGTGCGAGCGGCGCCTTGGCGTCGCGTGTCTTCTGCAGCGATGGCGCGCGGCGGACCAGTGGATCGGCGAAATAGATGGGAACGTCGGCGACGCGCTCCGTCTCGGAACCGGGCGTGTTGGCTCCGCCGTGAGACACCACCTGCGCGTCGATCGCGATCCTGGTCGCGTTGGACAGCCGCACCGTGATCTCGTCCTGCGATGGGAGCTCGCGGCGCACGGCGTCGATGCTTTCATAGCCGAAGTCGGCAAGACCGAGCATCGATCCCAGGACCCTCAATACTTTCCACGCAGGGCGCGCGTCGGCGAGCGGCGGCACCACCGCGTTGAATGCTTGAGCCCGGCCCTCGCAATTGACGAAGGTGCCCGGGGTCTCCGTGAAAGGCGCGACCGGCAGCAGCACGTCGGCGTAGTCGGCCGTGCCGTGCCTGAACGGCGACAATGCAACGACGAATTCGGCCGCGGCGAGCGCCGCGCGCGCACGTGCGGGATCGGCAGTATCCAGCTCCAGCTCGGCGTGCAGGAGCAGGAATGCCTTGGGAGGAACGCCATCTCCAGCACCGAGCATCGTTGCCGCATTCAAACCGCCTGCGTTCGGCAACGCGGAGGCGAAGTAGCCGCCAACCGAGTTCGCTGCCTCGGTCAGGAAGCCGACGCGCGCGCCGGTCAGCTCGCCGAGCGATTGTGCCAGCGCGTGCAGCTGCGACGCTTGCGGGTGCTGCTGCGCGAAATTGCCGAGGAAAATGCCTTTGGCCGCGCCTCCCGCCAAGCTTGCCGCGATTGCCTTCGCCGTATCGGAGGCCTCGATTCCGGCAAGCGCCACCGGCACCGGCGCGCTTGCGGCAGTCGCGGCAGCAACGACGATCTCGGCCAGTGCTCGGGGAAGACGCGAAGGCGCGACCACGGACTCGTGCGCCAGCGTGATCAGCAGCTCGTCGGCCGCGGAATGCAGGATCGAGATCTGGGTGCCATGCTTCGCCGACTGACGCAGGCGCTGAGCGAGCAGCGGGTGATCCTTGCGCAGGAAGCTACCGACGACCAGCACGCGGTCGAGCGCGGCGAAATCAGCGATCGACATGCCAAGCCACGGCACGGGACCCTTTTCATCCGCGGGTACCGGACCGGCGGTGAAATCGGACTGCCGGAGTCGGAAGTCGATGTTATCGCTTCCCAGACCGCGCGTCAGCTTCTGCGCGAGATAAAGTTCCTCGAGCGTCGAGTGCGGCGACGCCAGCGTGCCGATCGCCGAGCCACCATGTTGTTCGCGCACGCGCTTGAGTCCGCTCGCCACAAATTCTAGCGCCGTCTGCCAATCAGTTTCGCGCCACGTGCCCTCATGATTCACCATCGGCTTCGACAGGCGGCTTTCGGCGTTCAGACCTTCATACGAAAATCGGTCGCGATCGGAAAGCCAGCAGTCGTTGATCGCGTCGTTTTCCTGCGGAACCACGCGCATGACGCGATCGTTCTTAACCTGCACGATCAGATTGCTGCCGAGGCCGTCGTGCGGCGCGATCGACCGGCGGCGGGCAAGCTCCCAGGTCCGCGCGGTGTATCGGAAGGGCTTCGACGTCAGCGCGCCGACAGGGCACAGATCGATCATGTTGCCGGACAGTTCCGAGTCGACGGTGCTGCCGACGAAAGTCAGGATCTCGACGTGCTCGCCGCGATGAGCGAGACCGAGCTCCATGACGCCCGCGATTTCCTGACCGAACCGCACGCAGCGCGTGCAGTGGATGCAGCGCGTCATGTCGGTGGCGATCAAGGGACCCAGGTTCTTGTTGAACACCACGCGCTTGGGCTCGGTGTAGCGCGAGCTCGATGCGCCGTAGCCGACCGCGAGATCCTGCAGCTGGCATTCGCCACCCTGATCGCAGATCGGGCAGTCCAGAGGATGATTGATGAGCAGGAATTCCATCACGCCTTTTTGCGCGACGACCGCCGGGTCGGAATGGGTCCAGACCTTCATGCCCTCCGTCGCGGGCGTGGCGCACGCGGGCATTGGCTTGGGCGCCTTCTCGACCTGCACCAGGCACATCCGGCAATTGGCGGCGATGGTCAGCTTCTTGTGCCAGCAGAAATGCGGAACATACACACCGAGCTTGTGCGCGGCGTCCATCACCGTGCTGCCGCTGGCCACCGCGACCGGCTTGCCGTCGACTTCCAGATGCAGCATTTTGATCTCAGACATAGTCGGGGACCAGACAATGCTTGTGCTCGATGTGGTACTGGAACTCGTCGCGAAAGTGCTTGATGAAACTCTTGACCGGCAACGCTGCGGCATCGCCCAATGCGCATATGGTGCGGCCCGCGATGTTGTCGGACACGGACAGCAACAAGTCCAGGTCTTCGTTGCGGCCCTGGCCGTGCTCGATACGGTTGACCACGCGCCACAGCCATCCTGTCCCCTCCCGGCATGGCGTGCACTGGCCGCAGGACTCCTCGAAATAGAAATAAGACAGTCGCAGCAGCGAACGCACCATGCAGCGCGTCTCGTCCATGATGATCACCGCGCCCGATCCGAGCATCGATCCCGCTTTGGCAATCGAGTCGTAGTCCATGTCGGTGGCCATCATCACGTCGGCGGGTAGCACGGGCATCGACGAGCCCCCGGGAATGCACGCCTTGAGCTTGCGTCCGCCGCGCATGCCGCCCGCCATGTCGAGCAGCGCGGCAAACGGCAGACCCAGCTTGACCTCGTAGTTGCCCGGCCGCTCGACGTCGCCTGTGACCGAGAAAATCTTGGTGCCGCCGTTGTTCGGCCTGCCCAGATTCAGGAACGCTTCCGCACCGTTACGAATGATCCACGGCACCGCGGCGAAGGTCTCGGTGTTGTTGATCGTCGTCGGCTTGCCGTAAAGGCCGACGCTCGCCGGGAAGGGAGGCTTGAACCGCGGCATGCCCTTCTTGCCTTCGAGCGACTCCAGCAGCGCCGTTTCCTCGCCGCAAATGTATGCGCCGTAGCCGTGACAGTTGTACAAATGAAAATTGAAGCCGCTGCCGAAGATATTGTCGCCGAGCAGACCTGCCTGATAGGCCTGCTCGAGCGCTTCTTCGCAGCGCTCGTAGGCGTCCCAGATTTCGCCGTGGATGTAGTTGTACCCGATCCTGCAGCCCATCGCATACGCGGCGATGGCCATGCCCTCGATCAGAATGTGCGGGTTGTAGCGCAGGATGTCGCGATCCTTGAAAGTGCCCGGCTCGCCTTCGTCGGAATTGCACACCAGGTACTTGTCGCCGCTGTACTGCTGCGGCATGAAGCTCCATTTGAGCCCGGTCGGGAAACCGGCGCCGCCGCGGCCGCGCAGCGCGGATCGCTTTACTTCCGCGATTACGTTCGCGGGAACGATTTTTTCGGCGAGGATCTTTTTCAGCGCGTCGTAGCCGCCGCGTGCGACGTAATCGTCGAGTCCCCAGTTGCGGCCGTTGAGGCCGGCAAGAATGAGCGCGTCGGGCCCGTAATCCAGAAACTCGGACGGCGCGTTCACCGCTTCGCCTCCGCGGAAAGCTCGGCAATCAATCCGTCGAGCTGGTCGGGTTTCATCCAGCTGCACATGCGCTTGTTGTTGACCAGCAACACCGGCGCGTCGCCGCAGGCTCCGAGGCATTCGCCTTCCTTGAGCGTGAACAGGCCGTCGGCGGTGGTTTCGCCGAAGCCGATGCCGAGCTTCTGCTGCAGATGTGCGGCCGCCTGGACTGCGCTCGACAGCGCACAGGGAAGATTGGTGCAGATCGTGAGCTTGTATTTTCCGGTCGGCTCGGTGTTGAACATCTCGTAGAACGTTGCCACCTCGTAAACCGCGATCGGCGGCATGCCGATGTAATGCGCGACGAAATCCATCGTCTCGGTCGACAGCCATGCGTGCTCGTCCTGCGCGATGGCGAGCGCGGCCATCACCGCCGACTGGCGGTGCGCCGACGGATACTTTGCGATCTCGCGATCGATACGCTTCAGGGCGTCTGCGCTCAGCATGATCAGTCGGTGAACGAGCGACCGCGTGGTTGATGCACGACGTCCGCTGCGCGAATGTCGAGGACAGGCGCGCTCATACCTCGCCCGTCCAATAATCCACGTGGTCGCCCGTGCGCGTCATGTGACGCAGACCGCCGCCGAAAGCGCCCACCTTCTTCGAATCCGGATATTCGCAGACCTCCGCGGCCATCATGGTACTGACCGAGATATAGGCGAGATCGGCGTCCGAGTCGTTGACGATCTGGTGCGCCGTTTCCGGGCCGCCCACCGGGCAGCAAATGAAGTCGCCAGCGCGGACCTTTCGGGTCTCGCTGCCGTAGCGGAGCGTGCCGGTGCCCTTTACGATGAAAAACATCTCCTCCTCAGCGCGGTGGCTGTGGAAAGGGCACGAGCATTTCCCCGGCGGAACAATATCGTACGAAAAGCCAAGGTCCTTCGCGCCGAGCAGCGGGCCGATACGGACGGCATCGCACTGGTACTTGTCGCCCTTCGAGAAATGCTCGAGCTTCAATTCGTCGATGTTGATGACTCTGGAATCGATGACGCTCATCGGTCGATCTCCCCGAAAACGATGTCCTGCGTGCCGATGATCGCGACGACGTCGGCGATCATGTGCCCGCGCGACATTTCGTCGAGCGCCGCGAGATGCGGAAAGCCCGCGGCCCGAATCTTGAGCCGATAGGGCTTGTTGGCTCCATCGGAAATGATGTAGATGCCGAACTCTCCCTTCGGATGCTCGACCGCGGCGTAGGCTTCGCCCGGAGGAACGTGGATGCCTTCGGTGAAGAGCTTGAAGTGATGGATAAGCTCCTCCATGTTGGTTTTCATTTCCTCGCGCGACGGCGGAGCCACCTTGTGGCTGGCGGTGATCACTGGACCGGAATTGGCTCGCAGCCATGTTATGCATTGCTTGATGATCTTGTTGGCCTCGCGCATTTCCTGCACGCGAACCAGGTAACGGTCATAGCAGTCGCCGGTGGTTCCCAGCGGAATATCGAACTGCATCTTGTCGTAGACCTCGTACGGCTGCTTCTTGCGCAGGTCCCACGCGACGCCCGAGCCACGCAGCATCGGACCGGTGAATCCCAGCGCCATCGCGCGCTCCGGCGTGACCACGCCGATGCCGACGGTGCGCTGCTTCCAGATGCGATTGTCGGTCAGCAGCGTCTCGTACTCGTCGACGTAGCCGGGAAAACGCCGCGTGAAATCCTCGATGAAGTCGAGCACGCTGCCGTGGCGATTCTCGTTCATGCGAGCGATCGCCTTGGCATTGTGAATCTTGGACACCTGGTACTGCGGCATGCGCTCGGGCAGATCGCGGTAGACACCGCCCGGCCGATAATAAGCCGCGTGCAGTCGCGCCCCGGAGACTGCTTCATACACGTCCATGAGGTCTTCGCGCTCGCGAAAGCAATACAGGAACGTGGTCATCGCGCCAACGTCCAGCGAGTGCGCGCCGAGCCACAGCAGGTGGTTCAGAATGCGCGTGATCTCGTCGAACATCACGCGTATGTATTGCGCGCGGATGGGGACATCGATGCCGAGCAGCTTTTCTATCGCGAGACAGTAGGCGTGCTCGTTGGACATCATCGACACGTAGTCGAGCCGGTCCATGTACGGCAGCGCCTGGAGGTAGGTCTTGTACTCGGCCAGCTTCTCGGTCGCCCGGTGCAGCAAGCCGATGTGCGGGTCCGCGCGCTGGATTACCTCGCCGTCGAGCTCAAGCACCAGTCGCAACACGCCGTGTGCAGCGGGGTGCTGGGGGCCGAAATTCATCGTGTAGTTGCGGATCTCGGCCACGATCACCCTTTGCGGAAGCCTTCGCTCTCGGCAAAGTTCTCTTCGCGGATGATTCGCGGAGTCACTTCGCGCGGCTCGATGGTCACCGGCTGGTAGATCACGCGGCCCTGCTCCGGGTCGTAGCGCATTTCGACATGCCCCGACAGTGGGAAATCCTTCCGGAACGGATGACCGACGAAGCCATAGTCGGTCAGGATCCGCCGCAGGTCCGGGTGTCCCGCGAACATGATCCCGTAAAAGTCGAAAGCTTCGCGCTCGTACCAGTTGGCGCCCGGCCACACCTCGATCACTGAAGGCAGAACAGGAAAATCATCGTCCGCCGCGAAGGTGCGCACGCGCAGACGCGCGTTATGGGTCAGCGACAGCAGGTGATAGACGACCGCAAAGCGGCCGGCGTGCAGTCGTTCGATGGGCTCAGGCGGTGTGGCGTCGGAGCTCGAATATGCGATCCCGGTTGCCTCACCGCCGTAGGCGGAATAGTCGACGCCGCAAAGATCGATCAGCGTCTCGAAACGCAACTCGGGGCGGTCGCGCAGCGCGCGCATGGTAGCCACGAGGTCCGCGACACGCACGATAGCGGTAAGCTCGTTCAACGCGACGGTAACGCCGCCAAGGCGCTCGCCGAACGCGGCGGTAAGCGACGCCGCGAGGGTCTCCGTTTTCATCAGCGCGCGATGGTGTTGGTGCGCCAGATCTTGTTCTGAAGCTGCAGAATGCCGTAGAGCAGCGCTTCCGCCGTCGGCGGGCAACCCGGAACGTAGATGTCCACCGGAACGATGCGATCGCAGCCGCGCACGACGGAGTACGAATAATGATAGTAGCCGCCGCCGTTGGCGCACGACCCCATGGAGATTACCCAACGCGGCTCGGCCATCTGATCGTAGACCTTGCGCAATGCCGGCGCCATCTTGTTGCAGAGCGTTCCGGCAACGATCATCACGTCCGACTGGCGCGGACTCGGCCGGAACACCACGCCGAAGCGGTCGAGATCGTAACGAGCCGCGCCGGCATGCATCATCTCGACAGCGCAGCACGCCAATCCGAACGTCATCGGCCACATCGAGCTGTTGCGCGACCAATTGATCAGCGCATCGAGCGTCGTCGTGGTGAAGCCCTTTTCCAGAATGCCTTCAATAGCCATTCAGGACCCCAGCCGACGGCCTCCATGTTGCGTTGACGTGAGGTGACCTTTGAGTGTCGGCCGCCTGCGTCGACTCGCAATTCCCCGTCGATCCCCACGCTTCTCGTGCGGGCGACTGGCGACGCCGGGACGCTCGCGCCGCTATTCCCATTCCAACGCCCCTTTCTTCCATTCGTAGATGAATCCCACGATCAGAATGGCCAGGAAGATCATCATCGACCAGAAACCGAAAACGCCGATCTCAGGCAGTACGACCGCCCACGGAAAAAGGAACGCGATCTCGAGGTCGAAAAGGATGAACAGGATCGCGATCAGGTAGTAGCGGACGTCGAACTTCATCCGCGCGTCTTCGAAAGCCTCGAAGCCGCATTCGTAAGGCGACAGTTTCTCGGGGTCCGGGCGATTCGGGGACACGAGCGAACCGACCGCCAGCAGGATCAGGCCGAGGCCGATGCCGACGAGGATGAAGAGCAGGACCGGAAAGTACAGTTGCAGCATGATCGGTTGAAGCCAACCCTCGTCATTCGTTGCCGGGCCACGCAAGCTCCGCGCGGCCTCCTACCTGCTCTCCTGCTGCTGCCGCTTCTGCCACTTCCGCTACGACCGCCCGGGAGCGCACGTCGGCGCGCCCTTGTTCTGTTGGTGCCCACGGGGAGACTCGAACTCCCACGGCTTACGCCACTGCCCCCTCAAGACAGCGTGTCTACCAATTTCACCACATGGGCTTTATCAGCTTTCCGCGATCCGAATTCCGCGACCGCCCTCCAACTGAAGCTGCGTCTGCCAATTGCGACTGCTCAAAACCGAACGCTAACTGCGCCTTATTTTGGTACGTCTGCCGCTTTGGATGAATCCTTGGACGGCGATGGCGCCGCCGGCTGTATCGCCGGTGCTGCGTTGGCCGGGACTTCCGCGGCTTTTGTCGCCGGCTCCGGCGCCTTTTGCGCGTTTTGCGGGCTTTGCATGACGCCCTGCTTCATGACATCGCCAGGTCCCACCGCAACCCGGTTGCTCGCCAGATAAGTCAAGCCGAGGCTCGACAGAAAAAATATCGTCGCCAGTACGGCCGTCGTTCGCGACAGGAAATTCGCTGATCCCGCCGCGCCGAAAAGACTTCCGGAGGAGCCGCTGCCGAAAGCCGCGCCCATGTCCGCGCCCTTGCCATGCTGCAGCAGCACGAAGCCGATCAGCGCCGCCGCAACGACGACATGCAGTCCCAACAATAACGTTTCCCAGACCATTCTTTCATCCTCGCTGCGACGCTAGACCACTGCGCCGCTCAAGCAAACCTTAGGCACCGGCAATTGCCAAAAATTCATCGACATTCAGGGACGCGCCGCCGATCAAGCCGCCATCGATATCGGCGCACGCAAAAAGCGCTTTCGCATTGCCTGCCTTGACACTCCCGCCATAGAGCAGCGGAACGCTCCCGGCTGCCGCTTCGTGCTTGCGCAGCCGCTTGCGCAAAACCTCGTGCACGGCTTGCGCTTGTTCCGGCGTTGCCGATCGACCCGTCCCGATCGCCCACACCGGTTCATAGGCAAGCACCGTCTCGGCGATCCGCCGGCCTATCCGCGACACGACCGCATCGAGCTGATGCACCACCACGGCTTCTCCGGCGCCTGACTCGCGCTCGGCCCATGACTCGCCCACGCAAACAATCGGCGTCATCCCCGCTTCCAGCGCCGCGCTCGCCTTTGCCGCCACCATCGCGTCAGTCTCGCCGTACAGCGCTCGCCGCTCCGAATGCCCGACAATGACGTACTTGCAACCAAATTCGGCGACCATGCCGGCCGCGACTTCGCCGGTATGAGCGCCGCGCGCGTATTCACTCACATTCTGTGCACCCCAGCGGACCACCGACCCCGCCAGTGCCGCCTGGGCCTGCCACAGATAGGGAAACGGAACACACACCGCGATTTCGCGCATTGCCTGGACCGGCCAGCCGGCGCGCAGATCCGCCAGCAGCGCGTCGTTATGACGCAAATCGCCGTTCATTTTCCAGTTGCCGACGACGAGCTTGCCAGGCATGGGCGATCAATCTGCGGAGGACCCCCGGTGGGACCCGTTTGAAACCTGCAGATTTTAACCCGCCGCAGGGGGTGGGGTCAACGCGCTGCGGTGCAACAACGGGGCTAAAGTCCCTATGCGGAGACCTCGATCCCGGCCAGGCGGCGCAGGCGGCGCATCAATAGCGGCAAGAACCACACCGCAAGAGTCATCGCACCGAGCGTGGCGGCGATCGGCCGCTCGAAGAAGGCAAGGACGCGGCCGTCCGACTTGATCATCGACGTGACGAAATTCTCCTCGAGCATGCCGCCAAGGACGACGCCGAGTATCGCCGGCGCAACAGGAAAGCCGCTGGCTTCGAGAAAGAATGCGGCAATGCCGGCTACAAGCATCACGGTCACGTCGAATGAGGTGTTGTTTATCGCGAACGAACCAACGACGCAGAACAGCATGATGACCGGCATCAACACCGTGCGCGGGACCTTGAGAATCTGCTTGGACACCTTTATGCACCACCATCCCATCGGAAGCATGATCAAGTTGGCGATGATGAACAGCAGATAGACAGCGTAGATGTTTTGAGGATTATTGGTGAACAGAGACGGTCCGGGATTCATGTTCTTCATGTACAGCACGCCGATCACGATCGCGGTAATGGAGTCGCCGGGAATGCCGAACACCAGCGCCGGAATCCAGGCGCCCGCCAGCGCGCTGTTGTTTGCCGATCCGGACTCCACGATGCCTTCGACATGACCGGTTCCGAATTTCTCGGGCTCCTTGGAAAACTTCTTGCTGATCGCGTAAGTGATCCACGCGGCGATGTCGGCGCCCGCACCGGGCAGCGCACCGATCAAAGTTCCAACCGCGTTGCCGCGCAGGATCTGCACCGGGTACTTCTTGGTCAGCGCCCACATGCCCTTGAACACGTTGCCGATCGGCTGGTCGACGATCCTGAGCGGGGGATTGGTGTCCACCGCGTAACGGATGATCTCCGAGATTGCGAACATGCCGATCATCATCGGAATCATGCCGATGCCACCGAGAAGCTCGATGCTGCCGAAGGTAAAGCGAGGGATGGCCGCCGGATTATTGAGTCCGACGCATGCCACCAGCAGCCCCAGCATCAGCGTGACAAAGCCCTTGAGCGGCCGGTCGGAAGTGATGAACACCGCGCAGGTCAATCCAAGCAACACCAGCCAAAAATACTCGAACGAACTGAACTTCAACGCGAACTCGGCCAGCGCAGGTGCGGCAAGCATCAAAACGGCCGTGCCGAACAGCCCACCCAATGCCGAAAACACCAGACCCGCGCCCAGCGCAGTTTCGGCGTGGCCCTTTTTCGCCATTGCATACGCCTCGTCGGTATATGCGGCGGACGCCGGCGTTCCCGGCATTCGCATCAAGCAGCCTGGAATATCGCCGGAAAAGATCGCCATCGCGGTCGCGGTAACGATCGCCGCGATCGCCGGGATCGGCGCCATGAAAAACGTCACCGGAACGAGCAATGCCGTGGCCATAGTCGCGGTCAGTCCGGGAACCGCGCCAACAAAAAGCCCGAAGAGCGACGCCAGGAACATCACCAAGAGATTGTATGGGTCCAATACCAGCCCGAAGGCCTGCGCCCAGGCGCTGCTCATCGCGGTCCCCGGCCGGTACCCCCGCTCACCATGCGAACCTCTCCAGCAGGCCCCACGGCAGCGGCACTCTGAGCAACTTGTAAAAGCTGTAATGAATGACCAGCGTGATGATCAGCGCGAGAGGAAGGATCAATCTCGGCCGAACCCCGAATGCGACGAAAAGGGTCGCAAGGTAAATCACGCCCGTCGGAACGAACCCGAGCGTGTCGACAAGAAGGATGTAGAACACATTGACGCCGATGACCAGCGCGAGCGCGATCGTGTGCCGCGGCGAGCGCATCCATGGCTCGGCACCTATCCACGGCGCCTGCTCGCCGCCGCGTCGGCGAGCCGTAAGGCCGCTCGCGATTAACGCAAGTGCGCAGGTTGCGAGGCCAACTGCGATGAATCCAGGGAAAAGTGACGGGCCCACGTTTTGCCCCGGTATGTTGGGAAAGGCCTGGATGTGAATGAGAATGGCCACGCTGAGAAGCAGCAGCAGCGCACCCCAGATGGCGTCGTTGATTTTCATGCGAGGTCAGCAGCGTCGCGACTAGCCCAACGGCACTCCAGATCCACTTCTATGCGGGCTCCACGTTGCCCGGCCGTCATTCCCGCGAACGCGGGAATCCGTTGTCGTGAGCCGGCCTAAAGCCACTGGCTCCCCGCTCGGCCGTTCCTCGAAACTTCGCCGTTCGGGCTCGTTTTCGCGGGGATGACGCGTCCGTTGCCGATCGCTGCGACCCTTCGGGCCTTGCTCTTGGACGGATGCGTCACTTCACGATTCCGACCGCCTTCATGGTCGCGCCGAGATCGGCATCCGCCTTGGCCATGAACTTTGCGAAGTCGTCCGGGCCTTCATAGATCACGCCGAAGCCGCGCTGGGTCATGAAATCGTTGTAATCCTTGCTGGCGACGATCTTCTTGATTGCCGCAACCAGCTTGTCTCGAACGTCGGCCGGTACGCCTTTGGGTGCCGCAATCCCGCGCCAGGCGGCCATGGTCCAATTGCTTCCAGTCGCCTCTTTCAGCGTCGGTACATTGGGATAGAGCGCCGCCCGCTTCTCGGCCATGACCGCGAGGCTTTTGACCTTGCCGGCGTCGATCAGGGAGCGCGCTTCCGGGAGTGAGCAGGGTGCGACTTCGACACCGCCGGCGACCAGATCCTGCAATCCGGGCGCCGCTCCATTGGACGGCACCCATGGTGCGGCGGCGGGATCCACTTTCAGATCCTGCAGCATGCCTGCGATCGCCAGATGCCAGATGCCGCCCTGCCCGGTTCCCGACGCTTTGAACTTTCCGGGGTTGGCCTTGATCGCGGCGACCAGATCGTTGACGCTCTTGTAGGGTGCGTCGGCGCGCACCTGCATGCCGGCCGGGTCGGCGTTGACCAGACCGATCGGCGTGTACGACGCGCCCGACAATTCGGTCAATCCCTGCCAATGCATCATGCTGATTTCGACCGTGATGAGGCCGATGGTGTACCCGTCAGGGGGCGCAGAAGCAATCGCGGCGTGACCGACCACTCCGCTGCCGCCGGTGCGGTTGACGACGTTGACCGGCTGACCGAGCTCCTTTTCCAAAAGCGTGCCGATGATGCGCGCCGTCGCATCAGTGCCGCCGCCTGCGCCCCATGGCACGATCAAGGTTACGGGCCGTTCGGGATACGCCGCGTGCGCAGCGGTCACGAGCATGCCAAGCACTGCTGCCGCAAGGCAGCGTTTGAATAAGTTCAACATGATTCCTCCCTGTGGCCTCGAACATCATCGCCGGCTGGCGCCGGTCCGGTGCAAAGGCTGCCGCAACGTTAGCAAGCGACCCGCAGGCGGTCAAGTGGTCAGACCAATACGCGTCGAACTAGGCGCGACATCCGGTGCTATCGATCACGAATTGGCGCAGCGCTTCCAGCAAGCGCTGAAGATTCGACTGCAAGGCCGCGAAACCGGAATGCCTGGCGAGCGTCGATTCGTCCATATACAGCCGGCGATTGATTTCGACTTGCAGGCTGTGACGCCGCTCGGCCGGCCGGCCGTGCATGCGCACCAGCTCCACGCCCTTGTACGGATCGTTGACCGCGACATCGTAGCCGAGGCCGGTGAGGGTTTCTGCAACGAACGCGGTGAATTCCGGCGCGCAGGTCGAGCCGTCGCGGTCGCCGAGCACGAAATCGGCGCGCGCACGGCCCGGATCCTCGGACATCACGTCGCCGAACGCTGGCATCGAGTGGCAGTTTATATGCCATACCGCGCCGAATGCGGCGTGCCGCTCGTCGAGCACGTCTGCGAGGCAGGCATGGTAGGGCTCGTAAAAATGAGCAATTCGACGCCGTACCTCGGCGGCCGAGAGCTTGCGCGCGTACATGGGTACGCCACCGTGGGCAAGCCGCCACACGAGCCCGATGCCGAGCTCGCTTTTGCGCGACGGCGTCATCGGCCCCGTCCACGCATCGGCAAGCAATGCCGGATCGATATCCGAGTAGTGCCGGTTGGGATCGATGTAGGCGCGGGGGAACAGCGCCTCGATCAGCGTCGCGCCGATGCTCGGCGCCGCCGCGTACAGCGCTTCGACGTGCGTGTCCTCGGCCTGCCGAACGACAGCGCGCGGCGGGAGGTGATCGAAATCGTCCGGATACGCTGTCCCACTGTGCGGCGAGTCGAGCACCAGCGGGATGGGCGTGCCCGCGGGTTCGTGTCGCCTGACGGCATCACTCATGACGAGACCACATCGTTGAGATAACAAGCCGACCAGCGCCCTGGTGCGATTTCGTCAAGCGGCGGTGCTCCTTCCTTGCATTTTGCCATCGCGTACGGACATCGGGGATGGAAATGACATCCTGGCGGCGGTGCAAGCGGCGACGGAATTTCGCCCTTTATCGGCGCGAAAACCCGTTTCCCGGGCTCGACCTTCCCGACCTCGGCAAGCAACGCCTTGGTGTACGGATGATTGGGCGCATTGAAAAGATCCGCGGTCGGGCCCGATTCGACGACGCGCCCCAGATACATGATGACCAGGCGGTCGCTGATGTGCTGCACGACGCCGAGATCGTGACTGATGAAAAGATAGGTCAGGCTCAACGCCGACTGCAGATCCATGAACAGATTGAGCACCTGCGCCTGGATGGAGACGTCCAATGCGGCGACGGATTCGTCGCACACCAGGAACTCCGGCTTGACCGCCAACGCGCGCGCGATGCCGATGCGCGCACGCTGGCCGCCCGAGAACTGATGCGGAAATCGCCGCATCAGCGTCGGGTCCAGGCCGACGCGGTTGAGCTGCAGGCCGACATATTCGATCTGCTGCCGGGGGGCGATGAGTCCGTGGACAACCGGCGCCTCGCCGACAATGTCGACCACACGCATTCGGGGATTCAATGACGCGTACGGGTCCTGGAATATCATCTGCATTTTGAGTTGCTGTTCACGGGCCGCCGACGGGGCGAGGTCCGCGAACGACATTCCTTGCCACAAACGCTCGCCATCCGACAATGAAAGCAACCCGACAGCGAGCCTCCCCAGAGTCGATTTTCCGCAGCCGGACTCGCCGACGAGACCGACGACCTCGCGGGCGCGGATTGTCAGATCGACATGATCGACGGCGTGAATGACTTCCTCGCGTATTCCGGCGCCAAACAGGTTCGCGATGCGCATCGAGGTGTCCAGCGCTTTCACGAATCGCTTCGAGACCTGTCGCAGGTCGACCAGCGGCGGCGCTTCGCCCGGCGCACTTTGCAGTTCGTTCTGATGCTCGATCAGAGCGCCTCCAACGGATGGAAGCAGCGCACCGCTTGGCCGATGCCGCCCAGCGGGCGCATTTCGGGGTCGCACCCGCAATCGGCTTGTGCGCGCGAGCAACGCGACCGGAATGCGCATCCTGGTGCGAGCTCGAGGAGCGATGGCGTCATGCCTGGAATCTGCCGCAGTCGCTCGTGCGGCGGTGTGCTGGCCGGCACTGAATCGAGCAGGCCTCGCGTATACGGATGGCACGGTGCGGTCAGCACGTCGGTGGTCGTCCCCTCTTCGACGATGCGGCCCGCGTACATGACGCAGATGCGATCGGCAAGCCCTGCGATCACCGACAGATCGTGCGTGATCCAGATCAGCGCGGCCCCCGTCTCCCGCGCCAGCTTTTGCATCTCGAACAGGATCTGTCCCTGAATCGTGACGTCGAGTGCGGTAGTCGGTTCGTCGGCGATGATCAGCGTCGGTTCATTCAGCAGCGCGATGGCGATGGCCACACGCTGGCGCATCCCTCCGGAAAACTGATGCGGGTAGCCGTTAAGCCGCTCGTCCGGCGACGCGATGCCCACCCTGAACAGCGCCTCGCGTGCGCGCTCCCGCGCCGCCGAATGCGAAACCTTGCCGTGCGCCCGAATCGCCTCGACCATCTGCGTGTCGATGCGCAGCACGGGATTGAGCGTCATCATCGGGTCCTGAAATATCATGGCAATGCGGTTGCCGCGCAACTGTCGCATCGCTTCCGCCGACAAGGTCGCCAGATCGCGCCCTTCGAAAAGAATGCGGCCGCCGACGACCCTGCCCGGCGGATCGATCAAGCCCATGATCGAATAGCCGGTCATGGACTTTCCCGCACCGGACTCTCCCACCAGCCCGAGAACTTCGCCGCGGCCGATGCTGAAACTCACGTCCTCCACCGCTTTCACCACACCCGCCTTGGTGAAGAAGCGGGTGCAAAGACCCTCGACCTCGAGCAGCCCCGCGGCCGAAGTCATCGCTGGAGCCTCGGATTGAGCACGTCGCGCAACTGATCGGCCACCAGGTTGATGCTGACGATGGTCAGCAGCAATGCGACACCCGGAAAAAAGCTGATCCAGTACTTGCCTGAGAGAAGATATTGATAGCCGTTGGCGATCAGGAGGCCGAGCGAAGGCTCGGTGATCGG
>JADGRP010000312.1 GCA_017880805.1 Burkholderiales bacterium | reverse complement strand
CGCCTCGTACCATGTCCCGAGTTCCTCGAGCGTAGGCTCGCGCGCAGCGGCGACGTCCTCAGCGATAAACTGCATCTTTTGCGCCATACGCCGCTTGACGATCGTGTCGTCCTTGTCAATTCCGATCGCGAGCGCTTCGCGATAGAGAACCTCTTCGTGCACCTTTTCTTCGACCAGCTGTCGCAACTCCTCTGGCGTCGGGTCGCGCCGCCATTGCGACCGGAACACCAGGACCATCTGCGAAAGGTCGTCGATCGTCAGCTGAATCTGTTTTGACTGCTCGACAGCGCGGTGACCCCGCTCCGCGTAGGCGTACAAGCCGAACAGGACGGCACCCACCAACAAGAAATGGATGAGCGGCTCGCGTAAAAGGTGTTTCATGGCAGGAGAGACCCAATGCGATCGGCGATTGTCATTGCGGCAACACGGGAATCACAGGACGTTCCGCACTTGTCGGTTGATCCGTGGCGCCGATCTCCGACGCGT
The DNA here is from genome assembly GCA_017880805.1 of Burkholderiales bacterium. GTDB lineage: Bacteria > Pseudomonadota > Gammaproteobacteria > Burkholderiales > Casimicrobiaceae > PALSA-1003. The sequence goes on along the minus strand of JADGRP010000312.1, from coordinate 4,454 downwards.
CTGAAGCGATCAGGTTTCCGACCGGGCTTTGCCCCAAATAAGCGGAGACCGCGGCGCGCGATGCGAAATTTTGCCGAACATTCGATTTGATCAGCGCCATGTATGCGGGCACCGCGCCCCAGTATTGCCAGGCCGCAAGGTCCCACGCGACGAACCCGGCAAGCTCCTTGTGCTCCTGCATGAACAGGCGATAGGACTGGATCACCCGCTCGCGGGGGATCGCGCCATTCGCGTTCCCGAGCACGCTAAGCGCCAGCAGCGCCCCTTCAAGCTCCCGCGTAGAGCGCAGGCGATCACCCATGTATTTCGCGTCGACCCACCCCATGCGCGACGGCCCACGCAGTTGCAGATCGGCAGCGATCATCGAGCCCAGATTCGTGGCGTCGCGCGCCATCCACAACGCCTCGAGTCGCTGCTCGAGGGCCGTGGCGTCCCCCACGTCGCCAGCGATGCCGAGCAGCAGCAGGTACAGAGGTTGTTTTGCCGTGAGCTGCGGATCGGCGAGCCAGCGCCGGATCGCAGGCGCGTCGAGGCGCGCTTTCGCCACTAGCAGCGCGGCGTAGGGCGCGGCCGCAAGCTCGCCGTAAGCGATCTCGGCAACCAGCGGCTCACGATGTTCGAGGTACGGGATCATCAGCGCGACGCGGGCACGCCACTCGTCTGCATTCATGTCCGCCGAGCGCTTTCCAGCGGCGATCTGGCGGAGCCAGTTTGCATGCTCAACGGCGACGGCGCCGAGGCCGACCCACATCGACCATGCTTCGTCGCGAACGAGAAGCAACGTGGCATTCGAGTCCACCACGAAATCCAGCTGGATCGCCTCCGTCGGGATGATCCCGCCCGCCGGTTGCTCGCCCTTGATCTCGGCGACGACCCGGTAACCTCGTCCATCCGCGGACGGCTGAGCCAGCACCTCGTGCGGCAAGTCGACGAGCTGCCGCGCCACCGGCGACCGAAACGCTCCTAGGCAGAGCGGGCATGCCGTCGCGACGGAGCTTGCGCACAACGACAGCGCGGCAAAAAAACACCACGCCATCGCTCGCGTTCCACGTCTCGCCGGCTGCCCGGGCATTACTTGACGCTCTTATCCGTGAACCACGACTCCACGCCGGCCTCGGCCTTCTGCCTCGCCTCGCTCGCCATCTTCTCGATGAACCGCTTGCGTAGCTCCTCGCGCAGCGTGTCGAACTTCTGCTGCTGCTCTGGATTGATCAGCGGCTTCAACCTCTCGTCGATGGAACTACCGATCTCCCGCACCCGCTCGACCTTGCGCACCGCGCTCAAGGAGGTGTCCTTCTTCAACGCCTCCAACTGCTTGATCTCCTCCTTCAGGATCGGGATGACCTGCTGCCGCTGCGCTTCGGTGAGCCCCAGGTTGATCGAGAATTGGTTGATCACCTCGGTGAGCGGATTGATCGCGAACTTCGGGTCTGGAACGATCTCGTAGTTGGCGAAACCGAACTCATTGCTGCGCGCAGCGTACGTGGTGTCGCCGAGCTTGTAGAATGAGAGCGCATAAGAGTCCTGCGAGACGAAGGTGATAAGTTTGCCGTCTTCGATCTTGTAGGGGCTGGTGGTGCCCTGGTAACCGTCACGCTCGACGTTGCCGTAACCGCTCGGCACGGAGGCATCCGTTCCGATGCGGAACAGATTTGTCTGACCCTCGGCCGTGAAGCTCTGCCAGAACTGCTCTCCCGTCACGTTGTTCCGAAGCCAGTGGGCCTTGCCGACGATGAGGGCCTTCAGCTCCGCGTCACTCAGGGCAGCGGCACCCTTTTTCTTCAGGTCGGCGACGGTCGTGCCCACCTGGGCGTTCTTGCGGGCCTCTGCCGATGGCGTGTACCAGATGGGCGAGGTCCAGGCGCGTTCCTGGCCGGTGAGTGGCACCACATCGGGCGGAGGCAGTCCGGATTTCACCGCCTGGATAAGCGTCCAGCGCGGCGTCGGAATCTCCAGCACGCGCGCGTAGTAGAACGCGTGCGGGCTCGCATCGAACTCCGGGTCGGTCCATACGGCCTTGAGCTCCACCGAGCCGACGCTGTTCGTGTAGGTCGCGTGCTCGATATCCACGCTGCTCTGGATCGCCGGCACCCGGCGCGTCCACTTGTCGGGCTGGCGGTCGCCGGACCAGGACACGTCGTAGATTTTCTCGAAGCTCTGGCCGTTCTGCGTCCAGCCCTTGATGATCTGGATGCGGTCGAGGTTGGCCGAGGTCGGGTCCTCGACCGCCCATACGACGAACGTCGGGGCCGTGCCCTTTCCGCCCGAAGTCATGGGCGGCAGGTCGGCACCCATCGGCACGCCGCCCGCGTAGGATTGCTTGACCCAATCGTTGGCGTTCACGACGTCCTTGTTGTAGCTCCACCCGCCGAATAAGCGTACCTTAATATGCGGACCGCTGACGCCGAAGGTCTCCTTGCGATACATCGCGTCCCAAAGAGAGGCGCGCGTATTCTCCTCCGCCCACACACCGGTCAGCCCGCCGGGGTTTTCCAGACGCACGTCCATGGTGCCCCCGATGAGTACGCCGGCAAAGCGCCGGTCGACCGAACCATCGGCATCGGCGTGAAGGCCGAAGAAATTGTCCTGCCGGTAGGGGCTACCGGTGTTGTGTGAGTCAGACCCGCCTGCCATGCCTAACTTGTACGGATTGTAACCGCGCACATCCTGCATGGTGATGCCGTCCTTCAGCGCCTGGCGGGCGAAGCTGCCCGTGATGCGGTCGATGCGGCCGACGTTGGCCGGAAGGCCGAGGATGGTCTGATATAGCTCGTAGCTGGCGAACTCGTCGGTGGGTGAGAGCAGCGGGTGCGTCTCCGATTGCCCCTTGCCCTGCTTGATCTCCACCAGGCGCTCGTTGCGGTCGCGCGCGGCCGCCCATGCGGCGTCAATCGGCCGCCCGGTGGTGTTGTCGACGTCGACCGGGTACATCCAGCCGTCGCTCACGTTGGCGTTGTGCGAGATGGCGAGCAGCTCGTTGCCTGCCTTGCGCTGCGCGTCCATCCAGTCCCAGAGGTCCGTGGGGCGCTTGGAGTCGAGCGCGCTGAATGGATAGTCCGGCACCTTGTCGCAGGCCCGGAAGAAGATGTTACGGTGGAGATTGCGATTACCAGGCATCGAGGTCCACTCGTACGAACAGAACGCGGTAAACTTGCCCGGATGATTGTTCTCGTCGGCGATCTTGACGTTTTCCTTCCACACCGTGGACGTGATCTTCGGGTTCATGAACGCCTTCACTGGCGGGCTCGCAGCTAGCTTGAGCAGGTACGTGAAGACCCTGTTTTGGTCGGCCGTGCTGTTCGGGTCCTTCATGATCATAGGCTGCGCCTCGGGCAGCTTGCTCACAAATGATCCGGGCGTGTTGGCCTCCCTGGTGACGCCGACGTACTCCGAGTGATCGGTCACGCCCATGAAATCCAGCGGCGTGTCAATTTTGATGTCGTAGCCCAGCGGGTGCTTGATGGTCTGGCCCTGAGCGTACTTCAAGGCGTCGTCAGGGCCGGTGAGGCGGTTGCCCATGACCCACGCGTCGACCGACCAGCTGGTGTGAATGTGGGTTTCGCCGAAATACGCGTCACGCTCCGGATTGCGTTGCTGAGCCAGCGCGGCTGAACCCGCAAAGCCGAGCACTCCAGCCGCTAGGATTGCCTTCACGAGATAGTTTTGTTTGAAAATCATTGTCGCCTCCCAGCCATTCGTGAATCCATCTCACAGATCATGCGCCGTCTGAAACGTAACTCAAATCTTCACAGACTTAAATCGAGCAGCGCCCTTGCTGAGCCAATCCCGAGATACTACTGAGGGTGAGAAAGCCCGTGGCGGGGCTAGGATGCCGCAACTGATTCTCATGGCAAAGTCTCCGTTACGTTGCTGTCATCTTCCGACGGCGAATAAGAATGGCCGTATGGAAAAAGATCCCTTTGATGCAGGTCAATACCCCGCCGGCCGATCCGGTCGTATCGGCCGCCGCGTTTCTAATCAGAGCATCCGGCGCCTTTCGCTCATTGGCATGTTGGGCCCTGCGGCTTCAATAACAGGGCGGATAGGGATAGTAGCCGCAGGCCGGGCGTGCATAAGGAGCCGCATAGGGAGCCGCATACGCAGCCGCACCATAGGCAGCCGCTCCAGCCGCACCGGCATACATTGCACCGCGGAACGCGCTACGACGGGCAACACCGGCAAAGGACATCGGCGAAAGCGGCCGGCCGATGAGATCGATGAACAGTGCAGCCGCACCATCCGCGCCAGTGAGATCACCTTCGAGGGTCTGAACGTTGAACGTCAGCTTATCGCCTTCGAGCTTTGGCGATTTCAACACCACGACGGCATCCTTCACGGAGCCGTCCTTCCCGAAAACGGAGACGGTCGCGTTCGGGGGATTCTTGGTAAAGCTGTCGTCACCCGTGCCCCATTCTGCGATGATATCCGAGGTGAGCTGGTGGCCGGCAGATCTT
>JADGRP010000311.1 GCA_017880805.1 Burkholderiales bacterium | reverse complement strand
TCGGCCTCCGGTCCGATCACGACATGGCCCTTTTCGATGCGCAGCGTGCTCATCGCCTCGGTGCCGTACGGCATGAGTCCCAATGGTTCGCCGGCGGCGAGCACCGTCTCCCACATTGCGCGGCCACGGTCGGCGGGTACATGGATCTCGTAGGCCAGTTCTCCGGAGTAGCTCATCCGGAAGAGCCGGGCGGCGATGAGCTCGTCGGTGCCGCGAACGTGACAATCCCCGACAGCGAGAAACGGAAACGCAGCATTCGAGACGTCGATGTCCACGACGGCGGCCACGACCTTGCGCGCTTGCGGACCCGAGATCGCCGCCGCCGACCATTGCTCGGTCACCGATGTCGCGGACACCTCGAGTTCGGGCCATTGCACCTGCAGCAGATATTCGATCTGCTGCATGACCTCGACCGCGTTTACCGTCGTGGTGGTCATCAGATAGTGCGTCGGCCCAAGCCGGGAGGTCGTCCCGTCATCCATCACCATACCGTCATCGCGCAGCATCACGCCGTAGCGGCAACGGCCCACAGCGAGCGTGTCCCACTTGTTGATATAGATCCGGTTGAGGAATTCGGCGACGTCCCGGCCCTGCAATTCGATCTTGCCCAGCGTCGAGACGTCGACGACGCCGACGTTGCTGCGCACGTTGCGCGCTTCACGGTTCGCTGCGTCGTCTTCGGTTTCGCCCACGCGCGGATACGAGTGGGGCCGTTTCCAGAGACCCGCGGTGATGAAGCGCGCGCCTTGCGCCGCGTGCCATTCGTGCATCGCGGAGTACCGGGTCGGTTCGACGTCAGGACCGCTTTCGTGTCCGGGGATGGCGCCCATCGTCACCGGCGTGTACGGCGGGCGAAACGTCGTCGTGCCGACACTGGGAATGGGTACGCCGAGTTGTTCGGCCATCAGCGCGAGCCCCAGAATGTTGCTCGTCTTGCCCTGATCGGTGCCCATGCCCAGCGTGGTATAGCGCTTCAAGTGCTCGACGGCCTGATAACCCTCGCGGGCCGCCAGCGCGATGTCGTTAACCGTGACGTCATTTTGCAGATCGACAAAGCGCTTCGCGGATTTGTGGCGCGCGGGTACGGCCCACAGCGGCTTGAAGGATGCGATTTCCAAGGCGTCGGCACGTGGCGGTGCCAGCGGCGGCGTGAGCGGCGATGCGGAGTGACCGGCATGCGCGCTCGCCGCGGCGCCGGCGGCGTGGCCTTCGGTCAATGCGGCGGCCAAACTGAACTGGCCATGTGCTGCGCCTGCGGGAAGGATGGGCAAAGGCGATGAGTCGGGGACGAACGTCGCAAGCGCTTCGTCGTAACGCAGTTTGCCGCGCGCCTGCGAGAAGAGGTGAACAGCAGGGTTGAAGCCGCCGGAGACGCACACGAGATCGCATGCGAGGCGCTGCGTGGCACCTCCAGCCAGCGGCGCGACGTCGACGCTTGCAACATGCAGGCGACCGTGCGCGGCAACGATCGCGGAACCGGCAATGATGGGCAGTCCCGCCGTGCGCGCGCGCGCCGGCAGCAGGCCATCGAGCGCTGCGGTGGCCCGCGCGTCGACGACCGCAGCAATGGCAACGCCGGACTGTCGCAGGTCCAGCGCGGCCGCGTACGCGCTGTCGTTGTTGGTGAACACGACCGCGCGAGCACCCAGTCGCACGGCGAAGCGCTTCGCATACTCGCGTGCGGCACCTGCGAGCATGGCGCCGGGCAAGTCGTTGTTGGCATACGCGATGGCGCGCTCGATCGCACCCGTGGCGAGGACCACGGCCTGGGCGCGGATCTTCCACACGCGCTGCCGCGGGGCATGCGGCGGCGGTGCCGGCAGATGATCGGCCACCCGCTCGACCGCGCCGACCAGATTGCCATCGTAGTAACCGAAGGCCGTCGTGCGCAAGAGCATCCGCACGTTGGGTTGTTGCGCGAGTTCGGTTGCCGTGGCGGCCATCCAGTCGGCGGCCGCCCGGTCATCGATCGTCGCCCCGGCGTCCGGCAATCCGCCGCTCCACCGTGCGTTTTCGTCGCAGACGATCACGCGGGCACCGGTATGCGCCGCGGCGCGGGCCGCCGCGAGACCCGCGGCGCCGCCGCCGATCACGAGCACGTCGCAATGCGCGTACTGATGTTCGTAATGGTCGGGATCGGGATCAAGGGCCGCGCGACCCATGCCGGCGGCGCGACGAATCAAATGCTCGTAGCGCAGCCACCACCTTGGGGTGGGCGGCCACATGAAGGTCTTGTAGTAGAACCCGGCAGGAATAAGCGGCGACAGCGCGTTGTTGATCGCACCGATGTCGAACCGTACAGAGGGCCAGCAGTTCTGGCTGGCAGCGACGAGCCCGTCGTAGAGTTCGAGCGTCGTGGCCCGCACGTTCGGCTCCGTGCGCTTGCCGCGTGCGAGTTGCACCAGCGCATTCGGCTCCTCGGTGCCAGCGGTGAAGATGCCACGCGGCCGGTGGTACTTGAAGCTGCGGCCGACGAGATGAATCCCGTTGGCGAGCAACGCCGAGGCCAGCGTGTCGCCGCCATACCCTTGATAGGGAACGCCGTCGTGCTCGAAGCGCAGCGGCCGTGTCCGATCGACGATCCCACCGTCGGGCAGGCGACGGGCTTGCGTCACTCGGAGGCTCCCGCGAGATCCTCGTCGATCCGCGCACTGGCGAGGATGTCGTGCGTACGCGTGTCACGGCGCACCTTGAACCAGCTGCGGCAACCGCCGCTGTGTAACCAGAGTTCGTCGTGCGGGCCCTTCGGATTGTCACGCAGGTACACGTAAGCGAACCATGTGGCGACCGGCGCGTCGTTGGCGGGGCGCTGCACCCTCGCATCGCCGCCGTAGGTGAATTCGATCTGGTTGCGCGGTCCGCACCAGGGACAGGGGATCAGCAGCATCGCGCGTCACCCGACAGGTTAGTGCGCCCACGCATACGGTCCGGCGCCCTTCTCGTCGATCGTCGCACCTTGCTCGAAGCGCTCCAGCGTGAACGCTGCGTTCAACGGATGCGGTGCGTCGTGCGCGATGGTGTGCGCATGCATCCAGCCGGACGCGGGCGTGGCCTTGAAGCCGCCATAGCACCAGCCGCCGGTCATGTAGAGGCCAGTTACCGGCAGTTTCGCGATAATCGGACTGCCGTCCATCGTCATGTCCATGATGCCGCCCCACGTGCGCATTAGTTTGAGGCGGCCGAAGCTGGGGAAGAGCGCAAGGCAGGCAGCCGTGACGTGTTCGATGATCGGGAGGTTGCCGCGCTGCGCGTACGAGTTGTAGAAGTCGAGGTCGCCGCCCATTACCAGTTCGCCCCTGTCGGACTGGCTGATGTAGAAGTGCACGGCGCCGGAGGTCACCACGGTGTCGAGCACCGGCTTGACCGGTTCGGACACCATGGCCTGCAGCACATGCGATTCGATCGGCAGCTTGAGGCCTGCCATCGCGGCGACGTGGCCGGAATGACCTGCGACCGCGATGCCGATTTTCGGCGTGCCGATGAATCCCCGTGTGGTGTCGATCCCGGCTATCGCACCCCGCTCGATCCGGATGCCGGCGACCTCGCATTGCTGGATGATGTCGACGCCGAGCGCGTCGGCGGCGCGGGCATAGCCCCACGCGACAGCGTCGTGGCGCACTGTACCGCCGCGCCGCTGCAACAGCCCGCCGAGAATCGGGAAGCGCGCATTCGCGGAGCATTCTAGATTCGGAATCCATCGCGCAATTTCGTTGCGGGAGAGAAACTCGGCATCGATGCCGTTCAAGCGCATCGCGTTGCCGCGGCGCATCGCGGCATCCATGTCGGCGGGCGAATGCACGAGGTTCAGCACGCCGCGCGCGCTGTACATGACGTTGAAGTTTAGATCTTCGGACAGGCGCTCCCACAGCTTGAGCGAGAACTCGTAGAAGTGGGCGTTCGCATCGAGGTGGTAATTGGAACGGACAATGGTCGTGTTGCGACCCGTATTGCCGCCACCCAGCCAGCCTTTTTCGACCACGGCGATGTTGGTCATCCCGTGATTCCTGGCGAGGTAGTACGCGGTGGCGAGCCCGTGCCCGCCTCCGCCGATGATCACCGCGTCGTAGTGTTTCTTCGGCGCGGGGCTGCGCCACGCAAGGGGCCAGTGCTCGTGATGGCGCAGCGCGTTGCGGGCGAGGGAGAAAATCGAATAACGCATGGCGATTGTCAGCGGCGCAGAACCGCGCTAAAGAATCTGCGACAGGAATGCGCGCGTTCTCTCCTTGACCGCACGGTCGAACAGGTCCGCCGGCGGCCCCGATTCGACAATCACGCCGCCGTCGGTGAAATACACGACGTCCGCGAGCTCCCGGGCGAAGCGCATCTCGTGCGTGACCAGCATGCAAGTCATCCCTTCCTGCGCGAGCTCGCGGATCGTATTGAGGACTTCCTTGACGGTCTCCGGATCAAGCGCCGCGGTCACCTCGTCGAACAGCATGACCTCGGGCCGCATCGCCAGCGAACGGGCGATCGCGACGCGTTGCTGCTGCCCCCCCGAGAGCTCACCCGGGTAGACGTCCGCCTTGACGGACAGGCCAACCTTCTCGAGCAACGCAAGGGCACGCTGGCGCACTTCGTCCTTGTTCTCACGGAGCACGTGGATCGGCGCCATCATCACATTCTCCAGCGCGGTCTTGTGCGGGAACAGGTTGTATTGCTGAAAGACAATCGACACTTCCTTGCGCAGCGCGATCTTCTCCTGGTCGGTCACAAGCTTGTGAACGTCGAAATTCGCCACGCGTATGCTGCCCTGGTCGATCGGAACGAGACCGTTGATGCACCGAAGCAGCGTCGACTTGCCGGAGCCGGAGGGCCCGATAATACAGACGACGCCGCCTTTGGGAACCGAAAGCGAAACCCCCTTCAACACCTCGACGCTGCCGAACGACTTGTGGACGTCACGGATGTCAACAATGGATTCGGCGTTGGCTGCAGGCATTGCGGACACCGGGGCTCTCAATCGTTGACGGCGTAACGCGCTTCCAGACGCACGGTCCAGCGCGCAATCGGATAGCAATACAAGAAAAACCAGAACAGGACATAACTGTAGAACGCGAGCAACAGGCCGGAACGGTTCTCCGCACTCAATGCCTGGCGGGTCAGGCTCATCATTTCGTTGACGCCGACGATCGACGTCAGCACCGTCGCCATGGTAAGGATCGCATACAGGTTCATCCACGGCGGCAGCATGCGCTTGATGCATTGGGGGAAGATGATCATCCACAGCGTCTGCCGGCGATTGAAGGCAAGCGACGCGGCGGATTCCCATTGCGTGGTGAGAATCGACTGGATGGCGCCGCGGACGAGCTCCGACACGTTGGCCATGACCGGCAGCGACAGGCCCAGCGTCGCTTTGATCCAGTCGGGTATCGGGATCGTTATACCGAAGACCGTCACCTGAAACGGCAGCAGGAACATGCAGTAGAAAAGCAGCACCAGCCAGGGCGCGTTGCGAAAGAAGTGGGTCGTGAGCCACGCCCCTTTTCGCACCGGTAGCAGCAGGGAAATCTGCGCGAAGCCGAGGAACAGCCCGACGATGGTTCCCGCCGCCATCGCGACGGCGCTGATGGCGAGGTTGAACAGGAACCCGCGCAGCAGCACCGGCGTCCACTTCGCAAGCGTAGCCACGATCGACGGTTGCCCCGGCTGCACCTGCGCCTCGGCCCATCCGCATCCGATCAGAAACAACACCAGCAGCGCCACGCCGTGCGCGGGACGCAACCGCAAGCTGAATGCGCCGGCGGTGCGCTCGACGGCCGCGGCGCGCGCAAGACGCGAGGCCGACGGCAGGAGGACCGGCAAGTCCGTCGCTTGCGGCAACGGGTCGCACCAGCGCAAGCGGCTCATACCCCGAACCCCGGCAGCTTGATGGCGCGTTCCCAACGGTGCACGGCGTAAACGAGGAATCCCACCAG
>JADGRP010000310.1 GCA_017880805.1 Burkholderiales bacterium | reverse complement strand
GATTACAACGCCGCGATCGAAACGCTGCGCAAGATGCTCGTGATCCAGCCCGACCAGCCGCAGGGGTGGGTCGGGATAGCGAAGATCTATGTAATTTCCGGCCATCCGGAAGACGCAATTGCCGAAGCTCGCAAGGTGCAGAAGGAACACCCCGATCGCGCGCTCGGCTTTGCCCTCGAAGCCGAAGTGCTCGGTGCTCAGAAGAAATGGACCGAAGCCGCTGCCGCTTACCGAGAAGCCAGCGTCCGCCAACCGCTCCCGGTCCTTGCCATCGCACGCTACAACGCGTTGCAGAGTGCGGGCAAATCCGCCGAAGCGACGGCCATCGCGGAAAAGTGGATCAAGGAGAACCCCAAGGACGCAACGTTCCAAAGCTATCTCGGCGAACAAAGCCTCCTCAGGAAGGACTATCGAGCTGCGGTTCTGCAATACCAGGCTGCGCTTGCTAACGAGCCGGACAATCCGCGATTCCTGAACAATTTAGCATATGTACTGACGGAGGTAGGCGACTCGAAAGCGAGTGAAATCGCCGAGCGGGCCTATGTGCAGACACCGTTCAATCCCGGCGTGATGGACACGTTCGGCTGGGCGCTGGTCCAGACCAGCGACGTCAAACGAGGCACCGAGCTACTTCGGGCCGCCTCGAGCCTGGCGCCGGCGAATCCCGAAATTCGGCTCCACTTCGCGAAAGCGCTGCTCAAATCAGGTGATAAGACTTCGGCGCGGCGCGAGCTCCAGACACTAGCCAAGCTCGACGCGTCGTCGCCGATTCGCGCCGACGCCGAAAAATTGCTTAGCGGACTTTGAGCTCCGGCGCTTCTTTGAAGTATTCCGGTACGGCACGAGCACCCATTGGCACTCGATGGCGATGCGTTCGCCATTCATAGCCTCACGACATGACCACGACCATTGCCGTTGTTGGATTGGGTTACGTAGGCCTGCCGCTCGCGGTCGAATTCGGCAAGAAGTACTCCACCATCGGCTTCGATCTGTCGGTGGCCAAGATCGCGGCGTATCGCAAAGGAGTCGATCCATCGGGCGAGGTCCTCCCCGCCGAGCTCCGCGCCGCGACCGGTTTGCGTTTCACGACCGAGGCATCGGAAATACGCGATGCTGACTTCATCGTCGTGGCGGTCCCCACGCCCGTCGACGAGGCGCATCAGCCAGATTTCGGACCGCTCTTAAGCGCCAGCGCTCTCGTGGGCGCGAACCTGAAGCGCGGATCGACCGTCGTTTTCGAATCGACGGTCTATCCGGGCGCGACCGAGGAGATCTGCATCCCGGTCATCGAGCAACATTCCGGCGCGAAATGGAAGCGTGATTTCTTCATTGGCTACTCGCCCGAGCGGATCAATCCCGGCGATCGCGAGCACAGCCTGACGCGAATCACCAAGGTCGTTTCGGGCGACACGCCCGCAACGCTCGAGCGCGTCGCATCGATCTACGGGAGTATCGTTACCGCAGGCGTGTACCGCGCGAGCAGCATCAGCGTTGCGGAAGCGGCGAAGGTCATCGAGAACACTCAGCGCGACCTCAACATCGCATTGATGAACGAGCTTGCGCTTCTCTTCCACAAGATCGGCATCGATACGACAGAGGTTCTCGAAGCGGCGGGAACCAAGTGGAATTTCCTGCCATTCCGTCCCGGCCTGGTCGGCGGGCACTGCATCGGCGTCGACCCGTACTACCTGACGCACAAGGCCGATAAGCTGGGCTATCATCCGCAGGTTATTCTCGCCGGACGGCGCATCAACGACGGCATGGGCAAGTACGTCGCCGAACAGACGGTCAAGCAGATGATCCAGGGCGGCTCGCCGGTGAAGGGCGAGCACGTTACCGTGCTCGGTCTCACCTTCAAGGAAGATTGTTCGGACATTCGCAACTCGCGCGTCATCGATGTCGTGCGCGAGCTCACGTCGTACGGGCTGACCGTGCACGTGCACGATCCGGTGGCCGACGCGGCGCAAGCGCTTCACGAATACGGTGTCGAGCTCGAGGACTGGGACGCATTGCCGCGTTCGCGCGCAATTGTCGCCGCAGTGGCGCACCGGGAATTCAAGCAGCGTCCCGTGGAGGACTACGTGGGCAAGCTGGAGCAGGGCGGCCTGTACGTCGACGTCAAGTGCCAGGCCGATGCCGCGCTTCTGCGCGCGCGTGGCGTCAACGTATGGAGGCTCTGATGCCGGCGCCCGAGCGCAATGCGCCAGCCGTGCCGGATGCGCTGCGCGCTGCGCTGCATGGAGAGCGCCGGCGCTGGCTGGTGACCGGCAGCGCGGGGTTTATCGGCTCGCACCTGCTCGAACACTTGCTGCGCATGGAGCAGGATGTCGTAAGCATCGACAATTTCGCGACCGGCCACCGCCGGAACCTGGACGAGGTTCGGCACGCGGTCGGCGAGCGCGACTGGCAGCGGCATACGTTCATCGAAGGCGACATCGTCGATCTGGACACCTGCGCTCGCGCGTGCAGGCGCGTCGACGTGGTGCTGCATCAGGCAGCGCTAGGCTCGGTGCCACGTTCGATCGAACAGCCTCTCGCCACGCACGCAGCCAATGCAACAGGATTCCTGAACGTCCTGGTCGCCGCGCGCGACGCGGGGGTGAAGCGCTTTGTCTACGCGGCGTCGAGCTCGACTTACGGCGACCATCCCGGACTTCCCAAGGTGGAAGACGAAATCGGGGTCCCGCTTTCGCCGTACGCGGTCACCAAATACGTCGACGAGCTCTATGCCCAGGTCTTCGATCGCTGCTACGGCATCGCAACGGTAGGGCTTCGATATTTCAATGTCTTCGGGCCGCGGCAGGATCCGCAAGGCGCATACGCGGCGGTGATTCCTCGATGGGCGGCGGCGATGCTCGCCGGTGCGCCGGTCACCATCAACGGCGACGGTGAGACAACGCGCGATTTCTGCTACGTCGCCAATGTCGTCCAGGCGAACCTCCTCGCGGCAACGAGTGGCACGCAGGGTGCGACGGGACAGGTCTACAACATCGCCGTGGGCGGCAGGATATCGCTCAACGACCTTTTCGCGACGCTCAGGGAGTCGTTGATCGAACGCCACCCTGAGTTGCGCATTGCCGCGCCGGTGCATGGCGATTTCCGACCGGGAGACGTCCGACATTCCCAGGCGGATATCTCCAAGGCGCGCCGTCTGCTGGGATACAGTCCGACACACGACACGCTTGCCGGCTTGCGCGAAGCGCTGCCATGGTATGAGGCGCTCGCGGCTGCGGACGGCACCGGGCGCGAACAGGTGACTCAGGATGTTCGCGGTACGGCGTGAGTCGCACCGGATCGCACGCGGCGCCTTCACCGCGGGCGCGCTCGTAGCGGTTATGCTTTCGCTGCCTGTCGCCCGCGCCACCGCCCAAGGGGATGTCGCACCGGCAGCGGACTCGCAACGTGGGCTGGTTGCGCAGGCACTCGCCTATGAGCACGGCGAAGGCGTGCCCAAGGATCAGCGCAAGGCATCGCTGTTGTATTGCGAAGCCGCGCGTGCGGGCGACGCCGAAGCGATGTACAGCCTGGGCTGGATGTACGCCAATGGGCGCGGTGTTGCGCGGAGCGACGCGATGGCTGCGCTCCTCTTTGCACGCGCTGCGGCAGCCGGTCATGTCTACGCTCGACAGATGCAGCAGTACGTGGGCGACGAACATGGCGCAATTCCGGACTGCATGCGACCGCCGGAGCCCGATCCGCCCGTCGCACTCATGGACGACGGTCCAGACCCGTTTGCGGATCTTCCACGGGAAAAACGCAAGATTGCGGAACTGGTCGAAAAAATGGCGCCGCAATACGCGATCGAGCCGCGGCTCGCTCTCGCTGTCATTGCCACAGAGTCGAATTTCCAGCCAGACGCGCGCTCGGTCAAGGACGCGCGCGGTGTCATGCAGCTCGTCTCGGAGACAGCGGCGCGCTTCAAGGTCACGAATCGCCTCAACGTTAACGACAATGTCCGGGGCGGGCTCTCGTATTTGCGATGGCTGCTCGCGTACTATGAGGGCCAAGTGACGCTCGCGGTGGCAGCGTACAACGCAGGAGAAGCCGCGGTCGACCGGTACAAGGGCGTGCCGCCTTACGCCGAAACGCGTGACTACGTGCGCCGCGTGCGCTTGCTGTACCCTAACGAGCGGCACGCCTTCGATTCGAAAGTCGTCACGGCGTCGCCGATGCTTGTGCCTGCAAAAAACAAGGTGCGTCGGGAGGGACCATGAAGCGAATCGTACTTGGCCGAGACGTCTTGCGTGGATTCGCAAGCAGCCTGCTGTTTGCGTTCGCGGCGTCGCAAGCGGCGCCTTCTCATGCAGACCGCGTGGCCACGATCGCGAAGGTCAGGGCGTCGGTCGTTGCCGTCGGCACGTTCGTGCGCACGCGCGCGCCGCAGTTCCAGTTTCTCGGGACGGGCTTCGCAGTCGATGACGGGACGCTCATCGTCACCAACGCGCATGTCGTGCCGGCGTTGGTCGACCCGGCCAAGATGGAAGTTCTGGCGATCCTCGTGGCCGCGCCGGGCAAGGCAGGTAACGAGCAGGCTGAAGTGCGCGAGGCGAAGCAGATCGCGGTGGATCCCGGATCGGATCTCGCGGTGCTCCGCATCCTGGCACCGGCGCTGCCGCCACTCAAGATCCGCGGCTCGGACGCCGTGAAGGAAGGTCAGGAAGTTCTTTTTACCGGCTACCCGATCGGCGCCGTACTCGGACTTTATCCTGCCACGCATCGCGGGATGATTTCCGCGATCTCACCGATTGCGATTCCCCAGGCGAGGGCCGGCGAGCTCGATCCTCACACGAT
>JADGRP010000309.1 GCA_017880805.1 Burkholderiales bacterium | reverse complement strand
GTCATCGGCACATGCCGGACATATCCTGAGTCGATCAGGATATTCCCGCCGCGTCCCTTGAGCAGCACGTTGTTCGCCGACAGCCAGTCGCGGATGAAGACGTGCACTTGCGGCGGCAGCGTTGCGGTCGGCGCACGTCGAGATTTCACGTCAGGCGGCCGAGGAAGGATTCGACCAATGTGATGCGCTCCTCCAGCGTCGGCGCGGCGCGTTCGATCCTGACCCGATCAGGACCGGCGAAGCGATAGCGCCCGTCCTGCTGAACCAATGCGATCAGCTTGGCCGGGTCGAACGACGGCTCGGGCCCGAACTGTACCTGTGTGCGCTCGGGCCCGGCGTCGACCTTCACCACGCCGAGCGGCCGCGCGATCAGCCGCAGCAGGTGGCAGGCGAGAAGCGCCTGCGTTTGCTCCGGCGGCAGGCCGAAGCGGTCGATCAGTTCCTCCTGCATGCCGGTGAGCGCGGCGGTGCTGTCGCAATTGGCGAGCCGCTTGTACAACACGAGGCGTTCGTGCACGTCGTTGCAGTAGGTCTCGGGAAGGAGCGCCGGAACATGCAGATTGATCTCGGTGGTGACGCCGAGCGGATCGGTCAGGTTGGGCTCCCGGCCTGACTTCAACGCGTCGACCGCGGCCTTGAGCATGTCGGCGTAGAGCTGAAAGCCGATCTGCTGCATCTCGCCCGACTGCTCGTCACCCAGCACTTCGCCCGCGCCGCGGATCTCGAGATCGTGCATCGCAAGGTAGAAGCCCGATCCGAGCTCTTCCATCAATTGGATCGCCTCGAGGCGTTTTTTGGCCTGCACCGACAGCGCTTCGTCCGGCGGTGTCAGCAAATACGCGTACGCCTGATGATGCGAGCGTCCGACGCGGCCGCGCAGCTGGTGAAGCTGCGCGAGGCCGAAGCGATCGGCACGATGGATGATGATGGTGTTCGCGGTCGGCACATCGATGCCGGTCTCGATGATGGTCGAGCAGAGCAGCAGGTTGCTGCGCTGCTGATAGAAGTCGCGCATCACGCGTTCCAGCTCGCGCTCGGGCATCTGGCCGTGGGCGATCGCGATGCGCGCCTCGGGAACGAGCGACGATAGCTTCTCGCCCATGGTCACGATCGTGTCGATGTCGTTGTGCAGAAAATAGATCTGGCCGCCGCGCTTCAACTCGCGCAGCGCCGCCTCGCGCACGATGCCGGATGAATATTGCGCGACGAAGGTCTTGATCGCCAGCCGCCGCTCCGGCGCCGTGGCAATCACCGAGAAATCGCGCAGGCCCTCGAGCGACATGGCCAGCGTTCGCGGAATCGGCGTCGCGGTCAACGTGAGCACGTCCACTTCGGCGCGAAGCTTCTTCAGGCGTTCCTTCTGGCGCACGCCGAAGCGGTGCTCCTCGTCGATGATGATCAGTCCGAGCCGCTGGAACTTGACGTCCGGCTGAATGAGCTTGTGCGTTCCGATGACCAAGTCGATGCGTCCCGAGGCAAGTCCCTCGAGCACGACTTTCACCTCGGCGGTGGAGCGAAAACGCGACAGCTCGGCGAGCTTCACCGGCAGATCGGCGAAACGGTCGGAAAAAGTCTGGAAGTGCTGCTCGACCAGCAGCGTCGTCGGAACGAGGACCGCGACCTGCTTGCCGTCCGCCACCGCGACGAATGCCGCGCGTAGCGCAACCTCGGTCTTGCCGAAGCCCACGTCGCCGCATACCAGCCTGTCCATCGGCTTTCCGGACGTCAGGTCGGCGATCACGGCTTCGATCGCGGCCGCCTGATCGGGCGTCTCCTCGAAACCGAAACCGGCGGCGAAGGCCTCGTAGTCGTGCACGTCGAAACTGAACGCGTGTCCCTCGCGCGCGGCGCGCTGCGCGTACAGGTTGAGGAGCTCGGCCGCGGTGTCGTGCGCTCGCAGCGCTGCTTTCTTTTTCGCTTTTGCCCATTGCCCGCTTCCCAGCTCGTGCAAGGGCGCGGCTTCGGGCGACGCTCCGCTGTAGCGGCTGATCAGATGCAGGCTCGACACTGGAACATAGAGCTTGGCGTCGTTGGCGTAGAGCAGGTGCAGGAACTCGTTGGCGCCGTCGCCGAGATCGAGCGTGGTCAATCCAAGGTAGCGACCGATGCCGTGCTGCTCGTGCACTACGGGATCGCCGATGCGGACTTCCGACAGATCGCGCAGCATCGCGTCGACGTTGCTGCGGCGGCCTTCGCGTTTGCCGGGCCGACGCGCGACGTCGGCGTAGAGCTCTGCTTCCGTGACGAGGGCGAGATTGGCTTCCGGCCAGACAAAACCGCGATGCAGCGGGCTGACCGCCAATGCCGGGCTCGCGTCGCTGGCGAGAAACGCAGCCCAGTCTTCGACCAGCGACGGCTTGAATCCGTATTCCGAGAAATACTGCTGCATCGTTTCGCGGCGGCCAAGGCTCTCGGCAACGATGAGGACGCGTTCGCGGGTGGCGGTCGCGAAACGCTTCAACGACAACAAGGGGTCAGGCGCGCGACGGTCGACCTGAACCGAAGGAATAGCGTGCGTCACTGTCTTTGACGGCTTGACCTCGGATGTCGCGTCCACGCTCTCCGTCGGCGCGTTAATCCGGCCGAAAGATTTCAGCAGGCCATTGAACTCGTCCTCCGCCAGGAAAAGCGAATTCGGCGGGAGCAAGGGCCGCGCCTTATCGCCGCGCAGCAGCCGATAGCGCGACTCGGTGTCCTGCCAGAAGTGCACGATGGCCGCGGAAACCTCGCCATGAAGCAGGACGACGGACTTCGGCGGCAGGTAGTCGGCTAGCGTCGCGGTCGCCTCGAAAAACAGCGGCAGGTAGTACTCGATTCCCGCCGGGATGACGCCGTTGGAAATATCCTTGTACAGCGATGACCGCGATGGGTCGCCTTCGAACACTTCGCGAAAGCGGCTGCGAAAGCGCGCGCGTCCCGCGTCGTCGATCGGAAATTCGCGCGCCGGCAGCAGCCGCACCGTGGTCACCGGATATACCGTGCGCTGGGTGTCGACGTCGAAAGTCCGGATCGATTCGATTTCCTCATCGAAGAGATCGACGCGGTACGGCAACGGGCTGCCCATCGGGTACAGATCGATGAGTCCGCCGCGAATGCTGAATTCGCCGGGAGAGACGACCTGCGTCATGTTCTGATAGCCGGCGAGCGCGAGCTGCGCGCGCAAGGCGTCGACGTCGAGCGCTTCTCCTTGCGCGAGAAAGAAAGTGAAGCCCGCGAGGTAGGACGGCGGCGCGAGCCGATAAAGCGCGGTCGTCGCGGCGACCAGAAGCACGTCGCATTCGCCGCGCGATACGCGGTAGAGCGTCGCGAGCCGCTCCGACACGAGATCCTGGTGCGGCGAGAAGTGATCGTAGGGGAGGGTCTCCCAATCCGGCAGCATGGCGATGCGCAGCGCCGGCGCAAACCATGCGATTTCGTCAGCGAGTCGCTGCGCCGCCGCCGCCTCGGCACACACGATGGCGACGAATCGCCCTTCCTTCGCTGCATCGGTCGCAAGCTGCGCGAGGGCCAGAGCGTCAGCCGATCCGGCAAGCGGTCGCGCCGACGCTTTGCGGCCAGCGTCGGGAGGCGCCGGCAGCAGTCGCGGCAACGTGGCCGGCAAGGACGCGAGGGGTGGCGAAGCGCTCAGGCTCTTACGCGGCCATACTGGTCATCGAAGCGCACGATGTCGTCCTCGCCGACGTAATCACCGCACTGCACCTCGATCATCACCAGTGGTTCCGCGCCGGTATTCTTCAGCCGGTGCCGCGTTTTCAACGGGATGAAAGTCGATTCGTTGACCTGCACGGGATAGACGCGCTCGCCGTTGGTGACGAGCGCCTCGCCGCTGACCACGACCCAATGTTCGCTGCGATGAGCGTGCATCTGCAGCGACAGCGCGGCACCTGCCTTGACTTCGATGCGCTTGATCTTGAATCCCGGTCCTTCCTGCAGCACCGTATACGCGCCCCAGGGCCGCGACACCGTGCGATGCAGCTTGTATGCGTCGTGACCGCGGGCCTTCAATTCGCCGACGACTTCGCGCACGCGCTGCAAGTGATCGCGGTGGGCCACCAGCACCGCGTCGGGCGTGTCGACGATGACCAGATTTTCGACGCCGACCGTGGCGACCACGCGATCTTCGGCGTGGACAAAGGTGTCGCGTGTGGCGATAGTCACGCGCACGCCCTGCCCGCGATTGCCGTCGGCATCGGGCTCGGTCAGCGCCGACACCGCCTGCCACGATCCGACATCGCTCCAATCGAACGCGCCGCGAACGACGGCGACGTTGTCGGCCTTCTCCATGACCGCATAGTCGATCGAGATGTCGGGCACCGCGGCGAACAGCGCGGAGTCGATCTCCATCATCGCCGAGTCCGCCTGCGTCCTCAGCATCTGCCAAACGCGGCGCAACGGATCGAGCACCGCCGGCGCATGTTTCTCGAATGCATCGAGGATCGCGGCTGGAGTGAAACAGAACATGCCCGAGTTCCAGACATGACGGCCGGTGGCGACATAATTGCTTGCGTCGGCCAATGGCGGCTTTTCGATAAAGCGGTCGACGCGAAAGGTGTTCTCGACTTCCAGCGCCTCGCCGAACTGAATGTATCCGTAACCCGTTTCAGGATGCGTTGGAACAATGCCAAACGTCGCGAGCCATCCCTTGCGCGCGAGCGTTGCGGCACGTTCGACCGCGGTCGCAAATGCGGCGGCATCGCGAATCAGGTGGTCCGCGGGCAGCACGAGCATCGTCGCGTCCGCGCCTATGGTCGCTTCCGCGCACATCGCGGCCAGCGCCACCGCCGCCGCGGTATTGCGGCCGAAGGGCTCGAGCAGATAGACGACCTGCGGCGGCGGAACTCCCGCGCCGGCGTAGACATCCTTGGTATGAAAATAGTAGTCACGATTGGTGACGGTGATCAACGCCGCCACGCCGGGAAGAGCCACCGCCCGCATGATCGTCTTGGCAAGAAGCGTCTCGCCGTCCGGCAGCGTCATGAAAGGCTTCGGCGCCGACTCGCGCGACAGCGGCCACAGGCGCGTGCCGGCACCGCCGGAAAGTATGATTGGAACGAGCGCCACGAGGAAAGCCCTGCGGAAATCGAAGATCGAATTGTACCCGAACGCCGCCGTCGTATTGACGGATGGGCGAGGCGTCGATACCGTATCGGCAATCCCCTTGAATTCGATTCAGATTCGAGTTGGAGCGTTCGATGGAATCCGCCGCAACCGCTGAAGCGCAACCCATCTCCGGCGTATGCCCCATGCTGGCGACGCCGTTCGACGATGATGGCGTGCCTGATGCGCCAGGACTCGTACGTATCGCGGAGTTTGCGATTCGCTGTGGCGCGGATGCGGTCGTCTATCCCGGCGTGGCCAGCGAAGTCGAGCAGTTGAGCGATTCGGAGCGCAATCGACTGATTGATGTGCTGGCCACGGCAGTGCACGGCCGCGTCCCGTTGATTATCGGTGCCAGCGCGACGGAACTTCCGGCGACGATACTTCATCTGTACAAAGCCGCCTCGCTGAGCGCCGCGGCGGCGATGGTCATGGCGCCCGCACGGCTCGCAGGCGACACTGCCGCACTGATCGACTACTATCGCGCGCTCGGCGCGGCGGCCGACGTGCCGATCATGCTGCAAAACGCCCCGCCGCCGGCGGGAGCCGGGTGCGACATGAGTGCGATCGCGCGAGTCGTCGCCGCGGTCCCCGCGGTTCGTTACGTAAAGGAAGAGACCATGCCGTGCGGGCAGCGCATTTCATCGCTGCTCTCGATGCGTGAAATCGGCGACGCGCCGCACTTCATCGGTGTCCTCGGAGGAGCGGGCGGGCGCTACATCCTCGACGAGCTCGCGCGCGGCGCGCTGGGCACGATGCCCGGGTGCGAGCTTACCGACGTCCATGTCGCGATGGTGGCGGCCTGGCGCGCCGGGAACAGGGGCTTCGCACGCAACGTGTATAACCGCTCCTTGCCGCTGCTGAATTTCCAGGCGATGTTTCCATGGGTGATGACCAAGGAAGTGCTGAAGAGGCGCGGCGTCATCGGCTGCGCGCACGTACGCGCGCCGGGACCCCGGCTCGACAGGCAGGACGAGACGGAGCTCGGCGTCATGCTGGACGAGATCGGCGACCTGCTTGCCGATTTTTCGCCGGATGGCGGAATGAAGCCGTGACACGCTCTTGCGCGAGCGACATGCCGTCCCAATCTAAGCACCTATGTCGACGATTTCGGGGAAGGGCAACTCCCTGCAGTGGTATCATTGACACTCCAGCGCGAGCCATGAAATGTGGCGTGCAGCAGGACCAGTTACCGGGGGCGACCTGGTTTCGACGGGGACTGTGAAGCAGCGCGGGGCATGCCAAGGTGCAGAACCTTGTGAATCCTCTGCAATCGCAAACTTAACTGCGAACGACGAAAACTACGCTCTGGCGGCTTAACCCCGCCGGACCTCGCACCGGGCGGCGCTCAGC
>JADGRP010000308.1 GCA_017880805.1 Burkholderiales bacterium | reverse complement strand
GTGACAACGAGCCTGCCATCGGAATCGGCTTTGAGCAGACCGTAGCCGCAGGAGGTCCAGAACTCGGGCATGACGCAGATGCCGTTGACACCGAAGAGGCCGTTGGGCGCCCGTACGCCGGCGCGCTAAACGACCGGACGGCAGAGCGCTGAACTATCGAGCATTACGAAAGTGCGTGACACCCGGATCCTCAATTCGTCGTTCCCGCGAAAGGCCTGCCCTCGAGTGCTTGAATCGGGGGCGGGGACGACGCGAGTCTGCGGAAGCCATCGCCCATTCTGGCAATCTCCACTAAGCGCCCAGCAGCGATTTTTTCAGATCGGCCTGAACCGGCTTGTCGCCAAGCCAGACTTTGGTCAGCGCCTGATTGAACGCGTCGCCATCGATGCTCCCCTTGGCTTCTCCATTCAATCCAATCCGCGTAGCACCTTCCACGAAATCGAGGGTGACGACATCCTTCTCCTTGACCTCCTTGAACGATTTCATGATCGTCGCCATCTGATCGACCTGCGACTTCACCGCGGCAAGCTCGGCGGCGGTATTGTTTTCGGCGAGCCCTTCGTTGAGCGCGTCGACGAGCTGATCCGCGGAGAGCGTGCGCAGCAGATTGAGCTGGATTCGTCGCGGACTCTTCGACAGCACGCCGGCCAGGTCAGTGGCCTTCTGCGGCAGGTACAAGCTCGCGACGTAGACCTTGAATACAACCCGTGTTCGCACGCCCGCGCCATTCAGAACGAGCTCCTGCGCGCCCATCGACACCTTGTCGTCGAGCTTGACGCCGCCGACCTCGGCGGCAAGTGCAACCGCCGAAAACACGCCGACTAATATGCCAAATGAGGCTGCAGCTACCATTTTCACCATGCGCTTCATTACCACTCCTCGAGCAATCGTTCACAAAGCTTCGAAAATACCCGCGGCGCCCATGCCGGTCCCGATGCACATGGTTACCATTCCGTACTTCTGTTTGCGGCGCCTCAAGCCATGCACGACGGTCGCCGTGCGCACCGCGCCCGTGGCGCCCAGTGGATGGCCGAGCGCGATTGCGCCGCCGAGAGGATTTACTCTTGCCGGGTCGAGCTTGAGCTCCTTCATGACCGCAAGACTTTGCGCCGCGAATGCTTCGTTGAGCTCGATCCAGTCGATCTGATTTTGGGAGAGGCCGGTGCTCTTGAGAACCTTGGGAATGGCCGCGATGGGCCCGACGCCCATCACTTCCGGCGGCACGCCTCCGACCGCAAAACCTACCCAGCGCGCCAGTGGTGAGAGATTCAGCTCCTTCAGCACTCCGTCGCTGACCAGGATGGTGGCGCCCGCACCGTCGGACATTTGCGAGCTGTTGCCGGCGGTGACCGATCCCTTGGCCGCGAACACCGGCTTCAGCTTGGACAGACCGTCGGCACTGGTGTCTTTGCGCGGCCCTTCATCGCGCTCGAAAGAGCGATCCCGCGTCACGACCTTGCCCGACGCCAGATCGGGCACGTTCTCGCGGATCGGGTAGGGCGAAATCTCGGACGCGAACTCGCCTGCTGCCTGCGCCGCCAGCGCTTTCTGATGGCTCGCGAGAGCAAACGCGTCCTGCTCCTCGCGCGACACTTTCCAGCCCGCGGCGACCTTCTCCGCCGTGAGGCCCATGCCATAGGCGATGCCGAGGTTCTCGTCCTTGGAAAAAACGTCGGCGTTGATTGCCAGCCGGCCCAGCATCGGGATCATGCTCATGCTCTCCGTTCCGGCGGCGATCATGATGTCGGCCTCTCCGGTGCGGATGCGATCCGCGGCAATCGACACCGCGTTCAGTCCCGACGAGCAAAAGCGATTGACGGTCATTCCGGCAACGGTGTTGGGCATCCCCGCCAGCAGCAGTCCGATGCGAGCGACATTCATCCCCTGCTCATATTCCGGCATGGCGCAGCCAACGATTACGTCCTCGACTCTTCCCGGGTCGAGCTGCGGCACCTGCGCAAGCACGCTTCGCAGCACATGTGCGAGCAGCGAGTCGGGCCGCGTATGCCGAAAGGCGCCGCGTGGCGCCTTGCCGACCGGCGTGCGTGTCGCCGCAACAATGTAGGCATCCTGCAGCTGTTTGCTCATGTCGACGAACCTCCGGCGCCGCTACCTGATCGGCGCGTGTACGACGTTGCGTTTCAAAAACCCAATTCGATTGCGCATCACGAATTTGCGTGACTCATTGATTTGTCATTCCCGCGAAAGCGGGAATCCATTGGTTCTCAACTCAACATGGATCGCCGCTTTCGCGGGGATGACGACCTAAAACACTGAATTTCCGCCCAGCTATCAGAAAAAACGGGATGACAGCAACTCAATTGCGCAAAGGTTTGCCAGTCTTCAACGTATGGGCAACCCGCTCCTGCGTTTTCGCGTTCCTGAGCAGGCCCATGAACTCCTTACGCTCGAGCGTGAGAAACCAGTTCTCGTCGACCAAGCTTCCCGGCTCGAGCTCGCCGCCGCAGAGCACGCGGGCGATCGCCAGTCCTATCTCGAAGTCGTACGCCGAGACGAATCCGCCGTCGCGCATGTTGACCAGCATCATTTCCAGCGTTGCGATGCCGGTCTTGCCGGCCACCGGTATGTTTCGCGCAGGCAGCGGCGGACGGTAAGCGCTTTCGGAAAGCGCCTGCACCTGTGCTTTCGCGACCCAGAGCAACTCGTAGGGATTGAAGATGACCACGTCCGACGGCCGCAGATAGCCGATGTCTTTGGCGTCGAGCGCGCTCTTGGAGACCGTCGCGGTGGCCATTTGCTGGAAATAGGTGCGCAGGAAGGGGAACTGATCGAGCTGGCTGCCGTTGGCTCCGCGCGCGACTTCCTGCGCAGCTCGTGCGGCGAGCTCCTTGCTTCCTCCGCCGGCCGGCAGCAGCCCGACTCCGGCCTCGACCAGCCCGATATACGATTCCAGCGCGGCGACCGCCCGATCGCAGTGCATGATGAATTCGCAGGAGCCTCCAAGCGCCATGCCTCGCACCGCGGCGACTGTCGGAATCAAACTGTATTTGAGCCGCTGCGCGGTGAGCTGAAACTTGGCAACGATCGCCTCCACCTGATGCCACTTGCCTGCTTGCACCGCGGGCAGGACCGACGCCAGGTTTGCCCCGACCGAAAACGGCTCGCGTGTTTGCCAGATGACCAGTCCGCGCCAGTTTTTCTCGGCCTCGGCGATCGCGGCGAGAAGACCATCGAGCACGTCTTCGCCGATGGTGTTGAGCTTGCTCTTGAACGACACGATGGCGATATCGTCGCCGGTGTGCCACATGCGCACCGCGTCGGTTTCCATGATCGTCGTGCCGGCGGCCCACTTCTCGCCCAGAATCGGATCGGGATAGTACTGTCGGCGATAGACCGGGAGCGAGGAGCGCGGCTTGAAAACGTTTTCCGCCGCCGAGTAGGCGCCCTCGCGCGAATGAACGCCGCTCGCGGCGGGACCTTCGCTCACCCATTGCGGCAGCGGCACGCTGGCAAGCGTCTTGCCCGCGGCAATGTCTTCCGCAATCCAGCGCGCCACTTCCTTCCAGCCGGCGGCCTGCCAGATTTCGAACGGACCCATCTGCCAGCCGAAGCCCCATCGGATCGAAAAATCGACGTCGCGCGCGTTGTCGGCGATCGCTGCGAGATGATAGGCGCAGTAATGAAACAGGTCGCGGAAAATGGCCCACAGGAACTGCGCCTGAGGGTTGCTGCTCGCGCGCAGCCTGGCGAACTTTTCCGCGGGATTCTTCAGCGCGAGAATTTCCGCGACGGGCGGATCAATCTCGCCGGTGGACGGGCGGTATGCAAGCGTCCCCAGATCCAGCACCTGTATTTCCTTGCCCGCCTTCTGAAAGACGCCGGCCCTGGTTTTCTGCCCCAGCGCGCCCTTGTCTATCAGCGCCTTGAGCCACGCCGGCGCCTGGTAATACTTGTGCCATGGATCGTCGGACAGGGTCTTTTCCATGGTCGCGATGACGTGCGCCATGGTATCGAGCCCGACGACGTCGGCTGTTCGATACGTTGCGCTTTTGGCGCGGCCGATCGCGGGCCCGGTCAGCGCGTCGACGACGTCGAAGCCCAGGCCGAACGCTTCGGTGTGTGCCATCGTCGCCAGCATGGAGAACACTCCGACGCGGTTGGCGACGAAGTTCGGCGTGTCCTTCGCGCGCACCACGCCCTTGCCGAGCACGGTGACGAGGAAGGTTTCGAGCTGGTCGAGCAGTCCATGATCGGTCGCCCGCTGCGCAATCAGCTCGACCAGGTGCATGTATCGCGGCGGGTTGAAAAAATGGATGCCGCAAAACCGCGGTCGCAGCGTCGGCGGACACGCTTCTCCCAGGTCGTTGATCGACAATCCGGAGGTGTTGCTGGCGAAGATCGCTCGCGACCCGACGTGCGGCGCGACCTTCTCGTAGAGCGCCTTTTTCCAGTCCATGCGCTCGGAGATCGCCTCGATCACCAGATCGCATTCCGCGAGCTCTCCAAGATTCTGATCGTAATTGGCGGCGTCGATGTAGGCCCACCGGTCCTTGGTCGCCAGCGGCGGCGGCTCGAGCTTTTTCAGCTTGTCGATGGCGGCGCGCACGATTCCGTTCGAGTCGCCATCCTTCGCGGCAAGGTCGAACAAGACCACCGGCACGCCGGCGTTGGCGAGATGCGCGGCGATCTGCGCGCCCATGACACCGGCGCCTAGCACCGCGACCTTGCGCACGAGAAAAGGTGAATCGGACATACGCAACCCGCTTGGGTGAGAGTTCATGGCGCCACGGCCCGGCGCCGAAACATTCAGGGCTCGGAAGCGCCGCGCCGCAGGGCGAACCTGCGGCGCGGATTACGCGTTTGCGGCAACTGCGCTTACTTGAAAGTGTACGTCACCTGAGCTGCGACGATGTTGACGTTGTTCTTGTACGTGCCGCTGATAAGGCCGTTGGTTGGAGTGCTGCCCGCGTTCTGATTGATGTTCGAATCCTTGATGAAGATGTAGGTATAGCCCGCGTCGAGCATGAGCTGCGGCGAAAACTTGTACTGGGCGCCGAAGGAAACCCAGGTGCGGTCATTGTCCGGCAGGCGTGGCGTACGCTGCGCATCGCGTATGGGCGACTGATCGAACGCGAGGCCGCCGCGGAACATCCATTGATCCGTATAGTGATAGTTCGCCCCGACCGAAGCGCGCCAGGTGTTGCGGAAATTCTCGGGCGTAATCGACAGCACGGCACCCGTGCTGCGTACGACCGTGAGGGCCTGCACCGAGCTCCAGCCGGTGTACTGCACGTCGCCCATGACATCCCACGTGCTGTCGATCTGCCGGAAGATCGAAACATTGGCGGTGTCGGGCACCTCGAGGGCCAGCGAAATATCGCCGCTCGCCAGCACGCCATTGACGGCGTTGGAGAGCGCAGTCGCAACCGGCGCCAGGGATGCCGGCAGCGCCGGGACGGGAGGATTGTTGATTTGGGCCGAGCCGCTCACATCGTATTTGATCTTGGATCGATACGACGCGCCGAAACGCGTCTGCGGGTCGATGTTGACCAGGACGCCGACGTTCCAGCCCCAGCCGCCGTCGTTGCCGGAAACCGTAGCGTCGGACTCGGCGCCGGCATAGGCGCCAAGTATCGGTGCGATCGCTGCCGCGGGAATCTGTCCCGCGGCAGCGGCCTGTTGCGCGGCCTGGCCGATGGCTCCCGCGTAATTCACTTTATTGCTGAGCGTCGCCCGGATGTGCTGGTAACTCGCCCCGCCGCCGATGGTCACCATATCGCTCGCCTTGAACGACACCGCGGGATTGACATTGATGGTTTCGACCTTCGACTTCACCGCCTGAAAGCGGCCGAGCCAGTCGGAATCGTATTCCGTCTTCAATCCGAACGGTGCGTTGATCCCAAGGCCGACCGACCACTGGTTGTTGATCGGTACCGCAACATACATCGCCGGAACGCCGGCACAAGATCCGGCGTCGCCACCGTCGCCGCCCAAGGGCTGCAACGCCGACGCGGACTGCGACCCGCTGTTGCTGAATTTTGCCGACGGACAGATGAGACTTCCGACGATCGCCGCCTGAATGTTGGTCAGGCGGGACATGCCCGCGGGATTGGTGAAGATCGTGCTCGCGTCCTCGGCGGAGGCTGCGCCGCCGGCGAAGGCGTTGCCCAGGCCGCTACCGCTTTGCTCTTGAAGCGCAAATGCGGAGCCGTAGGCATGTCCGGCCGCCAATGACAAAACGGCGCTTCCTACGGCCGCGGCAAGTCTCGTGTGGCGAAATCGTAAAGCTTTCTTCACGTTAATCCTCCATCAGTGGGTTGATTATTGGTTTACGTGCGTCGCAGGCCATCGCCGGAACAACACGCGGCGGGCGTTGCCGATAACTATACACTGGCTCGCAATGCGGGTCACTCTGCCGGAAGCTCCCGCGGCCGCCGATCCGCGCCGACCGCGACATAGGTCAGGCTCGCTTCGGTTACCTTGACGCAAATGACTTCGGTCGGGTTGCGCTGTGCGTAGACCTCGACCGCGACCGTGATCGATGTCCTGCCTTCACGAGTGATGTCGGCGTAGAAGCTGACCAGGTCGCCAATCAACACCGGTTCACGGAACACGAATGAATTGACTGCGACCGTGGCGACACGCCCGCGCGCGCGCCGTGCCGCGGGAATGCTGCCCGCGATGTCGACCTGCGACATCACCCAGCCGCCGAAGATATCGCCGTTCTGATTCGCGTCGGCCGGCATCGGCACCACGCGCAGCGCAGGTTGCCTGTCCGGCAGCGTGACGCTTTCGCCGATAGTCACTGTTGATCCAAAGTCGAGGACATTGGTCTTCGCGATAAATGCGCCAGCGTATTCGCGAGCATCGCTCTTCTTATGCCGCCTTCTTCCTCGCCTCGTCGCGCAGCTCGCGGCGCAGGATCTTGCCGACGTTCGACTTGGGCAATTCCGTCCTGAACTCCACGTCGCGAGGACACTTGTACCCGGTCAATTGTTCGCGGCAGTGCGCGAGCAACGCTTCACCGGTCAGCGTGGGGTCCTTCTTGACAACGAACAGCTTGACCGCCTCGCCCGATTTCG
The DNA here is from genome assembly GCA_017880805.1 of Burkholderiales bacterium. Taxonomy (GTDB): domain Bacteria; phylum Pseudomonadota; class Gammaproteobacteria; order Burkholderiales; family Casimicrobiaceae; genus PALSA-1003. The sequence continues at coordinate 13,748 of JADGRP010000308.1, read as the reverse complement.
CATCCGGCACGCCGACTGCGGCGCACTCCAGGACGGCAGGGTGCATCGCCACCACCGCTTCGATTTCGTTCGGGTACACGTTGAACCCCGAAACCAGGATCATGTCTTTCTTGCGGTCCACGATGCGCACGAAACCACGCTCGTCCACCACGCCTATGTCGCCCGTCGCAAGCCACCCATCATGGTCGATCATTTTCGCCGTCTCGTCTGGCCGCTTCCAATAGCCGGCCATCACCTGCGGCCCTCTGATGCAGATCTCGCCCCGCTGGCCGAGCGCGACTTCGTTACCGTCGTCGTCGCGCAGTACCAGGTCGGTCGACGAAATCGGCAGACCGATCGCGCCGTTGTATTCGGGCAGGTCGAGCGGATTGATGGTCGCCGCAGGCGATGTCTCGGTCAGCCCGTAGGCCTCGATCAGCGGCTTGCCGGTCACTTTTTCCCACCGCTCGGCCACCGCCTGCTGCACCGCCATTCCGCCGCCCAGCGTAAGTTGGAGCGATGAAAAGTCGAGCTTGTGGAATTCTGCGTTGTTCAGCAGCGCATTGAAGAGCGTATTCACGCCGGTAAAGGCGGTAAAAGAATGCTTGCTCATTTCTTTCACCAGACCCGGAATGTCGCGCGGATTGGTGATCAATACATTCTCGGCGCCCAGCGTCATGAAGGTAAGGCAGTTCGCCGTCAGCGAGAAGATATGGTAGAGCGGCAGCGGCGTAATGACGACGTGACGCCGGTCCCCGATAGACGGTTTCACCCACGCTCCCGCCTGCAACAGGTTGGCAACGATGTTTCGATGCAGCAGCATCGCGCCCTTGGCGACGCCGGTCGTGCCCCCGGTGTACTGCAGGAACGCGATGTCTTCATGTCCGAGCTCGACGTGCTCGAGCTTGCGCCTGCCGCCTTCGGCAAGCGCATCGGAAAGCCGTGTCGCACCCGGAATATCCCAGGCCGGAATCATTTTCTTGACGTGGCGCAGAACGAAATCGACGAGCACTCCCTTCACCCCGAGCATATCGCCGATCGTGGTGACGACGACGTGCTTGACCTGCGTTTTGGAGAGCACTTCGGCGAGCGTATGCGCAAAGTTTTCGACGACGACGATCAACTCGGCGCCGCTATCGGTAAGTTGATGCTCGAGCTCGCGTGGCGTGTACAGGGGATTGACGTTGACGACGGTGTAGCCCGCCCGGAGGACGCCGAACAGGCACACCGGATACTGCAGGATGTTCGGCATCATCAGCGCGACGCGCGCTCCCTTGGTCAGGCGGCGTCCCTGCAAATACGCGCCGAACGCGGTCGACAACCGGTCCAGCTCGGCGAACGTGATCGTCCGCCCCATGCACGAATACGCGGGACGAGATCCGAACTTCGCGCAGCTTTCCTCCAGCACCTCGCGCACCGACGCATATTGATCGATGTTGATTTCGGCAGGAACGCCGGCCGGATAAGACTTCAACCAGATCTTTTCCACACTTTCCTCCCGGCGATCAGCTGATTCTTCTTCTGCCAGACATCGTATCAGACGCTGGTCGCGCCACTGCGGGCGCTGCTTCCGGCGCGCGCCGCCGCGTAATGTAGGGGGCCGCTGCGGAACGGCGCGAAGCCGGTGCCGAAGATCGCCCCCGCGTCGACCAGATCGGCGTCGGCGACGATGCCCTCGGCCAACGCGGTTTCGGCTTCGGTTACAAATGGGCGAATCAATCGATCCGACAGACCGGGCGGGACCACGCCCGGCGTGCTCTTCGCCGCCTTGCCGCCGGACCAGTCGTAAAATCCGCGCTTGCTCTTGCGGCCGAGATTGCCCGCGGCGATCAATTCGCTCAATCGTTTCGGCGGTGCGGTGTCCCGGCCCAGCATCTTGCCTACCGCCATGCAGATATCGAGCCCGACAGTGTCGGCCAACTCGATGGGCCCGACCGGCATGCCGAACGCGAGCGCGGCTTCATCCACCGTCTCCGGAGTCATGCCTTCGTCGACACAGCGCATCGCTTCCATGAGGTAGGGCGCGAGAATGCGGTTGACCAGGAAACCGGGTGCGCTCTTGACTGGCAGCGGCAGCTTGTCGATCTGTCGTGTAAACGCAGCCGCGATCGGGATCAGCTCCGCGCGCGTGCTTGCGCCGACGACGATCTCGACCAGCATCATCCTTGCCACCGGATTGAAGAAGTGGAGGCCGATCAGCCTGCCGGGATCGCGCATCGGCGCGGCGATCTGCTCGAGCGGGATGCTCGAGGTATTGGTGGCGAGCAACGCCGTGGGTTTGGCCTTCGCCTCGAGCGCCGTGAACAGTTGCTGCTTGGCTTCTAGGTTTTCGAAAATGGCTTCGATGATGATATCGGCGCGCGCCACGCCATCCCCGGCGACGTCGGGAATGAGGCGGTCCTGCGCATCCCGCACGCGCAAGGGATCCTTCAGCCGATCGGAGAAGAGCTTCGCCGCGCGCCCCATCGCTGGCGAGAGCCGCTCGGCATTCTGGTCCTGCAGCGTGACGGAGAGGCCGCGCAGCGCGCACCACGCGGCGATATCGCCGCCCATGGTGCCTGCTCCAACGACGTGCACGTGCGCCGCGGGAGTGCGCATCTCACGCGGCGGCGCGATCGGTTCCCCTGTTCCGCTGCCAGCCCCGTCAGATGTAACGGCCCCGTCACGGCCGAAGCTCTTCAGCCGTTCCTGAAGCTTGAACACACGAATCAGGTTGGCGGCGGTCGGCGTCTGCCACAGATTCGCGATGGATGACGGATCGGACGGCGGTGCAGCCAACGCGTCGCCGTCGTATTTGACCCAGATATCGAGAATCGCGTACGGCGCGGGGTAGTGCTCGCGCCGCGCACGCGCGACCACCTGCTTTCTCGCCTTCGCGGCAATCAAGGGACGAATCAGCGGATTGAGTGTCAGCGAAAGCGGAAACGGCACCCGGCGCGGCGGCGGCAGCTCGCGCAGCACGCCGCGCGCGGTGTTGTCCATGATCCGCAGCGGCACGCACTCGTCGGCGATGCCCAGCTTCTTCGCCCTGCGCGCATCGACGGTCCGCCCGGTGAGCAGCAGATCCAGCGCGGCAGGCGCGCCGGTCAGTCGCGGAAGGCGCTTGATTCCGCCCCAGCCGGGAACGATGCCGAGCATGACTTCGGGAAGACCGAGGCGCGTTCCGGGCTCGTCGACCACCACCCGGTAGCGGCAGGCAAGCACGAGCTCCATTCCGCCGCCGAGACAAAAGCCGCGGACCAGTGCCAGCGTCGGATACGGCGCGTTGGCAAGCAGCTCGAACGTGTCCCATCCGCGCTTGACCAGCGCCACTGCATCGTCGACGGTCTTCAGCTCGCCAAATTCGTCGATGTCGGCACCGGCGATGAATCCATTCTCCTTGCCGGAGCGGATCACCAGGCCCTTGGGCGGCTGCGCGGCAAGATCGGCAAGCGCCGTGCGAAGCTCATCCATTGCCGCGGCCGAGAGCGTATTCGTTGTGGCACCGTCCTTGTCGAATGTGAGCCATGCGAGGCCGCCGGCATCGCGCTCGAGTTTCCAGTGCAGCAATGAGCTCATCGTCGCTGCGCCTTTAGTCAGACACGTTCAACCAGCATCGCCCCGCCCTGGCCGCCGCCGATGCAGATCGACGCGATCCCGCGCTTGCCACCGGTGCGCTTGAGCGTATTTAGGAGGTGCAGAACGATCCGCGCGCCGGACGCGCCGACCGGATGGCCGAGCGCGATCGCGCCGCCGTCGACATTGAGCTTGTCGGTGTCGAGCTGTCCGAGCGCGCCGTCCTGCCCGAGCTCGTCGCGGCAAAAATCGTCGCTTGCCCATGCGCGAAGGCAGGCGATGACCTGCGCCGCAAACGCTTCGTTGATTTCCCACTCGTCGATGTCGCCGAGCCCAAGTTGATGACGCCGCAGGATCGGCGTCGAGGCGTAAACCGGCCCGAGTCCCATCTGGGCGGGATCGAGTCCCGCCCATTCGCTGTCGACGATGGTGCCCAGCACCGGCAGCTTGTGTTTCGCGACCGCCTCCTCGGACGCGAGAACCAGCCACGCGGCGCCGTCGGTGATCTGTGAGCTGTTGCCGGCGGTCACGTTGCCGTACTTGCGATCGAAAAACGGCTTCAGCTTGGCGAGGTTTTCGGGCGTCGAATCTTCGCGCACACCATCGTCGGTCGCGTAGACCTTGCCGTCACGGTCGAACAGCGCCACGATTTCCCCGTCGAAGTGCCCGGCTTTTTGCGCCGCCAGCACCCGCCGATGACTCTGCGCCGAGAACTCGTCCATGTCGCGCCGCGTGATGCCAAATCGGTACGCCAGGTTTTCGGCGGTCTGTCCCATGAGCAAGCCGACCATCGGATCGGTGAGCCCCTTCATGATGCCGATCACCGGCGTCAGCACGTCGGCGGGACGGAGCTTGAAAAACGCGCCTGCCTTGGCGCCAAAGGACCTTGCCGCGCTGAAATTGGCGAACCAAAGCACCATCTTATCGGAGTAGAGCAGCGGCGCGCGGGACAACGCGTCGACGCCGCCCGCCAGCACAAGGCTGGAGCGTCCGGCGCGAATGTTGTTGATCGCCGAATCCAGAGCCTGCATACCGGAAGCGCAATTGCGCATCACCGTCCAGCCCGGCACTTTCAGTCCGCAGCCCATGCGCAGCGCGACCACGCGACCGATATTCACTTCGTCGGGCGACGGGCTCGCGCAGCCAAGTATCACCTCATCGAGTTCCGGAGGCGAAAACGGCATGCGTGCGAGCAGCGCGCGGCCGGCCTGTACCGCGAGATCCGACGCCGCAAACGGCCCCGGTTTGCTTCGCGCCTTGAGAAACGGCGTACGCGCCCCGTCGACAACACAGATTGGCTGATTCATCGCAGCCTCATATTTTGAGAAAGCAATACGTCAAAGCAAAGACGCTGCCGCGTGACAGCGACAGATCGCGTTCCTGGCGTTGTCTGCGTCGATTCGCTTTGAATTTACGCTGCGGCTTTGTGCGCGACCACGGCGCTGGACGTCCGCATCTCGGACGCGCCGAGGTCAGGCGGGAAATCGTCCACGCGGACGACCTTGTCGACGAGACGCTGCGCGCGCCGCAACGCCGCTGACTCCTCGGCGGTGATGATCCCCGCCGCTTGCGCGGCCGCGATCCTGTCGTCACGCGCTTTCACGCTCAGACGGCCAGCTTTGACCGCGTCCTTGATTTTCGCTTCGACCGGGTCGGCGGCGAGAGTTGCCGCGAGCGCGAGCTCGATCGCGCCTACCGGATTGTCTTCACTGGACGAGACGAACATTCCCGCCGTCAGCCGATCGCGCGTCGCCGAGGGCTCGATCAAAAGCTTGGCCACCGTGTGCCCGAGCTGATCGGAAGGAACCACGTAGGGGCGACCCAGCGGAAAAACGAGCCGACGCAGTATCGCGGCGATGAAGCGATTCGGAAAGTTGGAAATCACGCCCTCGATGGCATTCTGCGCCTTGAACATCGCGTCCCAGATGGCCCAGTGCATCAGCGGAGCGTCGGACGCCTGGCGGCCGTCCGTTTCGTAGCGCTTGAGCGTTGCCGAACAGAGATACAGCATCGAAAGAATGTCTCCAAGCCTCGCGGAGAGCTTCTCCTTGCGCTTGAGCGCGCCGCCCAACGAGCCCATCGATACGTCGGACAGGAAGGCAAGCACGGCAGAGAAGCGGGTCAGCTGCTGGTAATAGCGCCGCGTTTCCGGCGCGACCTTGTCCGGCACACCCGCGCAGTGAGAGCCGCAAAGGCCCATCACGAATGATCGGGCCATGTTCGACAGCACGAAGCTAATGTGGCCGAAGAGAGCGCGGTCGAACGCGACCGACGCGCGCTCGCGGTTGGTCTCGCGAGTTGCTTCGATTTCTTTCAGGACATAGGGATGGCAGCGGATCGCGCCCTGACCAAAAACGATCAGGCTGCGAGTGAGGATGTTGGCTCCCTCCACCGTGATCGACACCGGCAGCTGCATGTACGCCGCGCCCAGAAAATTCGACGGCCCCATGCAAATGCCCTTGCCGCCGACGACATCCATCGCATCGTTGATCACCTGCCGGGCGCGCTCGGTCAAATGGAGTTTGGCGATCGCCGAAGGCACGGCGGGCTTTTCGCCGAGATCGACCGCCAGCGCGGTCAGCATCCGCGTCGCGTCCATCATGTATAGATTGCCGCCCATGCGCGCGAGCGCTTCCTCCACGCCTTCGAACTTGCCTATCGGAGTCTTGAACTGAGTGCGCACGCGGGCATAACCGCCGGTCGCGCGCACCGCCAGCTTGGCCATGCCGGTACTCGACGAGGGCAATGAAATGCCGCGCCCCGCGGCGAGCGATTCCATCAGCATGCGCCAGCCGTTGCCGACCTGCGCCTTGCCTCCGATGATCCACTCGACGGGAATGAAGACTTCCTTGCCCCAATTGGGCCCGTTCTGAAATACCGTGCTGAGCGGCATGTGCCGACGGCCGATATTGACGCCCGGATGATTCGTCGGAATCAACGCGCAGGTGATGCCGAGATCCTCCTTGCCGCCCAGCAGATGGTCCGGATCGTAGGCGCGAAACGCGAGGCCGAGGATCGTCGCCACGGGACCCAGTGTGATGTAGCGCTTTTCCCAGGTGAGCTTGAGCCCGAGTGTGGATTTGCCCTGATACTCGCCCTTGCAGACGATGCCGAAATCGGGAATCGCCGCGGCGTCCGATCCCGCGTTCGGGTTGGTGAGCGCAAAGCACGGAACCTCGATGCCTTTGGCGAGGCGCGGCAGAAAATGGTTCTTCTGCTCGTCGGTGCCATAGTGCAGCAGCAGCTCGCCCGGCCCGAGAGAATTCGGCACCATCACCGTCACCGCGACCGTGCTCGAATGCGTGGAAAGCTTGGTCATCACCTGCGAATGCGCATAGCCGGAAAAGCCTAGCCCGCCATACTTCTTGGGAATGATCATCCCGAGAAAGCCCTTGTCCTTGATGTATTGCCAGGCCGCGGGCGGCAGGTCGCGATAAACGTGAGTCGTTTCCCAGTCGCTGACCATCGCGCACAGCTCTTCGCATTCGTGATCGAGGAAGCGCTGCTCCTCCGCCGTCAGCCGCAGCCGCGGCATGTCGAGCAATCGCGACCAGTTGGGATTGCCGGAAAACAGCTCGCCGTCCCACCACACGGTGCCGGCTTCGATGGCGTCCCGCTCGGTTTGCGACATCGGCGGCAGCACCTTCCGAAACGCGGACAGAATGGCGTTGCTGACGACTTTGCGACGCAGCGACGGAATGTTCAAAATGAGCGCCGGAAGCAGCAATACGGCCGCGACAATCAGCAGCATCAGCGGAGACAGCCACTCGGCGCGCCATATGGCAGCGAGCGCGGCGATGATCGCCGCGGTCCACACCCAACCCACGGCGTTGAGGTATGCCAGGGCGAAGAACGCCACGACGACAGCGAGCAACCAGGCGGCTATGAGCATTTGCGACTCCTACCGTGAGCAAAACCAGGCGGCATCTTCGCCGTCACGTTCGATGAGATCGGGAAGCGGCACCTCGGGGCCCGCAATCAGGAACGGCGCCAGGCGACGCAACAGCGCCTGGTCATCGTCGACCCCCCGGATTGAGCGCCTCCCGCAGCTTCAGCGCATCGACGCCCGCCAGCGTATACGAAAGCCCGGGTCGCGGCCACTGTCAGCCGCGTGCTCGGCCTGCATCGCTTGCAGCCGCGCCCTCGTTTGCATACACCTTGTCGACGGCCTCCTTGAACCGTGCCAGCACCAGAGGCCGCTTGAGCTTCAGGGTCGGCGTGAGCAAGCCGTTGTCGATGCTCCATGGGTCCCGTGTCGCGATTACCTTCCGGATCCTTACCCAGCGCGGAAAATTCTTCAGCAACTCGTTGGCGCGGTCGAGCAGCTTCTTTTCGTCAGTCTCCCTGGTGACGGTCAGCAGCGTCAGGAACGGCCGGCCCTCGCCAACCAGCATCACCTGCTCGAACACCGGATCGTGCGCGAGCGCGAATTCGACATCCTGCGGCGGCAGCTTCTCGCCGTTGGACATGACGAGGATGTCCTTGATCCGGCCGCGAATGTAAATCCTCCCCTCGCGCATTTCGGCGATGTCGCCGGTGTGCAGCCAGCCTTCGGCGTCGACCGAGGCCTGTGTCACCTCCGGATTCCGCCAGTAGCCCCGCATGACGTTGCCGCCGCGTGCCAGCAGCTCGCCCGTCGGCGCCAGTTTCACCTCGACACCCGGGAGCGGTGGCCCGACCGATTCGGGATCGTTGTTCTCCTCGCGATTGACCGAGATGACGGGCGAGGCCTCGGTCATGCCATAGCCTTGCAGCATGCGCAGCCCGAGTCCGATGAACGTGCGCGCAATGACCGGATCGAGCGCGGCGCCACCCACCACCGTCAGCCGCAATCGGCCTCCGAGACGAGCGAGAATCGGCTTCGCCACCAGCGCGCGAAGCAAGGGAGTCGCCAGCGCGTCGAGCGGACCTGCCCCGCCCTGCTCGACTCTCCAGCCTCGCGCAACGCACTGCGCGAAGAGCCAGCGCTTCGGCGCCGAGCCGGACAGCGTCTGATCGATTCGGGTGAGAAACTTTTCGAAGATGCGCGGCACCGCGAACATGATCGTCGGCGCTTGCGCCACCAAGTCGTCGGCGATCTGCGCCACGCCGCGTGAGAAGACGACCTTGGCGCCCATCGACAACGGGAAATAGTAGCCGCCAGTGCGCTCGAACATGTGCGAAAGCGGCAGGATCGACAGGAAGACATCGGCCGATCGCGCCATGTGCGTTTCCCGGCAGGAGTCGACATTGGCGATGATGTTGCCGTGCGAAAGCATGACCCCTTTCGGCCGTCCCGACGTGCCTGAAGTGAAACAGATAGTGGCCAGCGTCGTTTCGGGCAGCGCGCGAAAGACCGGCGCCCTCGCGCTCGCGGGAAGCAGCGCGGCGACCGAAGGCAAGTCGTCGCCAGCATCCGGTCGCAGCACATGAAGCGCAGGCAGCGATGCGCTGCACTTGATGAGCGCCTGCGCCATGCGCGTGCTCTCGACGACGAGGCTTCGCGCTTCGGCATTGCCGACACACCACGCGACGTTTTCCGGGTTGTCATCGACGTAGAGCGGGACGACGACCAGGCCCAGGCCGAGCGCCGCGAGATCGATGGCGATCCAGTCGAGGCTGTTCTTCACGCACAGCGCGACGCGATCGCCTTCGACGAGCCCCAGCGTGGCGAAGGCTGACTGCCAGCGCCCGATCAGCCGCGCGAGGTTGGCAACGCTGATGTCGGCCCACGCGTCGCCGCTGAACTGCCGGTACAGCGCAAGATCGGGTGTTGCCAGGTGCGCCTTGAAATAGTCCGCGATGTTGACTGACACCAATCCTCCCCGAGAACCTTCCCGCGCGAACCCTTCGCGCGTCCGATTCTGCCGCCTTTGGATGATCCGGTCCACACGCTGCCATCGCGGTGCAACATCGCAGCGCGGTCCCCGTTCCGGGCGTTTCGCTATACTTCGGCGACGCTTCTGAAAGGCCGATCATGCCCACGATCACGATTCAACGCCGGCACAAGCTCGATCACAAGAGGGCCAAGGCAGCTGCGCAGAAAGTCGCCAAGGATCTTCACAAGCGCTTCGATCTGGAATGCACCTGGGACGGCGACAATGTTTCGTTCCGGCGGCCCGGAGTCTCCGGAGAAATGCGAGTTCACAAAAGCGACGTCGAGCTCAACGTCCAGCTTTCGTTCCTGATGACGCCGCTGAAGGGGCCGATCGAGCACGCGATCCGTGGCGAGCTCGACAAGCTGTTCGGGGACGCTTAGCGGTCCCTGGCGCGCTCAACCCTCGGGATCGGGAAACGGCGCGCGATTGCCGGAGAAAATAGCTTCCATCAGCGCCGTCTCGCGCTTGTCGATCGCGGTGAGAAAAGTATCGACATCGCGCATGCCGGCGAAGCTCGCGAAACCGCGCTCCAGGAATTCCTGCAGCGCGGAGAGCCCCGCGATGCGCGCCGGGTGGCGCATCATCGAAAGCAGCGGCCGAAGAACCGGCAGGCGAACGTAGCGGTTGAGCGCGCGGCCGGTCTGAACGATCAGATCGATCTGCCGCCTGCGATCGACGCGGTTGTCGCAGCTACGATACGCGTCGCAATACGCAGCGACCGTGAATGGGAGGCGGGCGTTCAGCCTGCCGACCAGCGCGTGATCGAGTTCATGCGAAAGCGTCGAAAGCTCCATTGCCATCGCCACGGTTTCGACCACCGAATCGGGCAGCATGCGAATCATGATCGGCACCACGCGGGCAAGGTCCGCGTCGCGCTGGCTGAAGTCGCCCGGGCCGTACAGCTCGCTCTGGAAAAACGCGATCGCCTCGGCATAGCGCGGATCGGCCGCAAGATCGGCGTAGCTTGTATTGAGGCGCCGCGCCTGCCACTGCGCAACGCGATCGAGCGCGGCGGCAAGCTCCGGCGACGCGGCGCGCTCCTGGTGCAGCAGTCGCGAACACTCAAGCTGGTGAACGAGGCGCGCTTCGGCGGGAGAGGACATCGCGAGATGACGGAATTAGATTGTTTTGTCTAGACGCACGGGCTAGTGTAGCGCACGTTATTCAGGGCGTTCATGCCGCAACTTCCCATGCCCCAGATTCCAGAATCCCCCGCACGCAACTTGCCGAACCAAACCCGGCGGACCTTGCTCAAGGCCGGCGTTGCCGGCGGCGTGGTTCTGGTGCTCGCACGGTGGTTGGTCACCTCGAATTCGCCCAGCGACTCGCCCGCGGCGCGCGGGTCGGCGCTCGATCCTTCGGCACTGGCGATCGTCGCGGCGATTGTGCCGGTGCTGCTCGAAGGCGCGCTTCCTGACGCCGACACCAGCGTCGCGGCGCGTGCCGAAGTCGTCGCCGGCGTCGAACGCGCGGTGGCCGGACTTCCGCCCGCCTCGCGTAAAGAGCTCGAGCAGCTTTTCGCGCTGCTTTCGTTTGCACCGACGCGCTGCCTGATTGCGGGTGTCTGGTCATCGTGGCCGAACGCACCGCGCGATTCGGTTGCCGCGTTTCTGGATTCGTGGCGCGACAGCCGCTTCACGCTGCTGCGTTCCGGATATGGCGCGCTGCACCAGCTCATTCTGTCCTCTTGGTATGGCAACACGCGCGCATGGCCCGCAATCGGCTATGGTGGGCCGCCAAAGCTGGGGATAAGTTCATGACGACGGACGCGTCCCGTCCCACCGCGTTGTCGGACCCCTTTCGCATCGGACTCGCGAGCGGGTGGAAGATCATCGACGCATCGGCCATGACCCGGGATCTCACGCTCGACGCGGACGTCGTGATCGTCGGCACCGGTGCGGGCGGAGGTACGGCGGCCGAGATCCTGAGTGACGCAGGCCTGAGCGTGGTTCTGGTCGAGGAAGGTCCTCTCGCGACATCGTCCGATTTCCATATGCGCGAGACCGACGCCTATTCCCAGCTTTACCAGGAGTCGTCCGCACGCAAGACCAGCGACAGGGCGATCAACATTCTGCAAGGCCGCTGTGTCGGCGGCGGCACCACCGTCAACTGGACATCGAGCTTCCGAACGCCGGCGCCGACGCTCGAGCACTGGGCACGCGAATTCGGTATCGAGGGGTTCGGCGCCGCCGATCTCGCACCCTGGTTTGAACGCATGGAGCAACGCCTCGGCATCGCGCCCTGGCTGGTCGCCCCCAACGAAAACAACAACGCGTTGCGCCGCGGCGCGAGCGTGCTCGGGATTTCCAGCGGAGAGATACGCCGCAACGTCAAAGGCTGTTGGAATCTCGGATATTGCGGCATGGGCTGCCCGACGAATGCCAAGCAGTCGATGCTGGTGACGACCATTCCGGCCGCGCTGGCGCGAGGCGCGACCCTCGTCACGCGCGCCCGCGCCTGGACGGTCGAGCACGGCAACGCTCGCGCGTCGACGCTTCACTGTGTCGGCCTGGACCCGGGCGGCACCGATCCGACCCCGCGCAGGATCACCGTACGCGCGTCGACGTTCATCGTATCGGCCGGCGCCATTGGATCGCCGGCACTCCTGATCCGCAGCAAAGCTCCGGACCCGCATGGCGTCGTCGGCAAGCGCACCTTCCTGCACCCGACGGTCGTCTCGGCAGCGCTGATGCCGGATCGGGTCGACGGCTTCTCCGGCGCGCCGCAGACCATCTACTCCGATCACTTTCTGGAGCTTCCGGCCGATGGTCCGTTGGGATACAAGCTCGAGGCGCCGCCCTTGCATCCAATTCTGGTTGCGACAACGCTGCCGGGGCATGGCGTCACTCACGCGAACTGGATGCACCAGCTCGCTCACATGCACGTCCTCATCGCACTGATGCGAGACGGATTCCATGCCCGAAGCCCGGGCGGGACGGTCGGCCTCAACGGCGATGGATCGCCGGTGCTCGACTATCGCCTCGACGAGTTCTTCTGGGAGGGAGCGCGCCGGGCGTTCGCCAGCATGGCGGAAATTCAGTTCGCGGCGGGCGCGAAGTCGGTGATGCCCTTGCAGGCGACGGCCGCCAGCTACTCGAGCTGGTCCGCGGCGAAAGCGGGCATTGCGGCGCTTGCGCTCGAGCCCTTGCAGACCTCGGTCGTGAGTGCGCACGTCATGGGTGGCTGTCCCCTGGGCCCTGACCCGAAACGCGCGGTGACGGATCAAACCGGCCGCCATCACCAACTGGAAAACCTGTACGTATTCGACGGTTCGCTTTTCCCGACCAGCGTCGGCGCCAATCCACAACTGTCGATCTACGGCATCACCGCCAAGCTCGCGACCGGGCTTGCCGCCCGGCTCGGGCAACGTCGATTAGGATGATTGCTCTAATGCTTTGACCTAGAGTAAAGGGTGTTAGCTGGAAGTCACGCGTTCGATTCAATTCACTCTAGTCAAGGAGCAGACAATGCAAAAGCAAACCATGAACGACATGAATGCCAGCCGTCTTGCCGACGCCGCATTTGCCGCATCGCGTCAGGTGTGGCTCGCGGGCTTGGGCGCCGCCGCGGTGACGCGTCACTGGGCAAAGAACGATGCGGGTAAAGCACTGCGCGCGCTGATCAAGGAAGGCTCCGCCGTTGAGACGCAAGCGATTCGCGTCCTCGGCAGCGGTGTCGAAACATCGCTCGCGACCGCAAACTCGATCTGGAACCGCACCCGGAAGCAGGTCCGCGCAACTGTGACTTCGCTTGCCGATTCCGCGGTCGCCGTGCTGCCGCAATTGAAAGCGTCGGTCAAAGTGAGCCGCAGGGTGCCCGTTGCGAAGTCGCGCAAGGCCGCCAAGTCGCGAGTGTCGACGCGCGCGAATCACGTAGCGCGCCGCACCAAGCACAAGGGTAAGAAAGCCAAGTAAGGTAGCAGGCCGAACCACACCGTCGCAACGATAGCGAAGAGACCCGCCTCGTTGGTCGCTCTACGCAGTGGTGATGTTACGAGTCGGTGGGCGGGCGCTGATCGCGGGCGCTCGCACGCCACTCGCTCCGCGAGTGGGACTTGGCTCGCTCCTTACAGCGCCATATCCGGAATGGCCCCGGTCCGTCGCCGCCAAGGCGTCCGGAAATCCGCGAACGCCATTCCGTCCGTGGGTGTCGCTTTGGCGGGCGGTGGCCCGTTGGGTGGCATTTACGAGGTCGGCGCGCTCATTGCGCTGTCCGACTCGCTTGCCGGCATCGACTTCAACGACATCGACGTCTACGTCGGTGTCTCGTCGGGCGGCTTCGTGGCCGCCGCGCTGGCGAACGGCATTTCCCCAACGCAAATGTACCGCCTGTTCATTGACAACGGCGCGGATGCGT
>JADGRP010000307.1 GCA_017880805.1 Burkholderiales bacterium | reverse complement strand
CTCACTATCGCCACCCGCGAATCGGCGCTCGCGATGTGGCAGGCGGAGCACGTCCGCGACCAACTGCGTGCGCTCTATCCGTCGTGCGAGGTGACGCTGCTGGGACTGACCACGCAAGGTGACCGCATCATCGATCAACCACTTGCCGATATCGGCGGCAAGGGACTTTTCATCAAGGAGCTCGAGCAGGCGATGGCCGATGGTCGCGCCGATCTCGCGGTGCATTCGCTCAAGGATGTTCCGATGGACGTGCCGCCCGGCTTCCTGCTGGCGGCGACCATGAAGCGCGAAGACCCGCGCGACGCATGGGTGTCGAATCGATATCCGTCGCTGGCTGAACTCCCCGCGCACAGCATCGTCGGCACGTCGAGCCTGCGCCGTGAGGCTCAACTGCGCGAGCGTTATCCGGAGCTCGACGTCAAGCCGCTTCGCGGCAACGTAAACACGCGGCTGAAGAAGTTGGATGACGGTCAATATGCGGCGATTATTCTCGCCGCGGCAGGCTTGAAGCGTCTCGGTTTCGCCAATCGCATCGCCGCGCTGCTGGATCCCGACGACAGCCTGCCCGCCGTCGGGCAGGGCGCGCTGGCCCTGGAATGTCGCGCCGATCGCGCCGACCTTATCGCCGCGCTCGCGCCGCTCGCCGACGCCGCGACGACACTCGCCACTGCCGCCGAGCGTGCCTTTGGGCAGCGCCTCGGAGGAAGTTGTCACACTCCGCTCGCCGCACTCGGCATTTGGCAGGGCGACCAGTTGCGGCTGCGTGGACTGATTGCGAGCCGCGACGGCCTGCGCGTGTTGCGCGGCGAGCACACGGGCGTGGCAGCGAACGTAAAGGCCGCGAAGGCGATCGGCGACGCGCTGGGCGCGGAATTCCTCAAACGCGGCGCGGCGGAAATTCTGGCCGACCAGGCATGACCGGAAGCGCAAGCGGGCCGTTGCAAGGCGCGCGCATCGTCATCACGCGTCCTGCGCGTCAAGCCGCGGGATTGGCGCAGCAAATCGCGGCGCTCGGCGCCAAACCGGTGATGTTTCCGGCGATCGTCATCCTGCCGCCGGCCGATCGCTCGGCGCTCGAGCGCGCGCAACGCGATCTCGCGCAATACGATTACGCAGTCTTTGTCAGTGCCAACGCAGTCGAATACGGCGTCGGCGATCCGGCGTCGTGGCCCGCGCGTCTTGTTGCGCTTGCACCCGGGCCCGGAACGGCGACGGCGCTCGCGGCCGTCGGCGTCGGCGCGGTGCGCATTCCGGCGACGACCATGGACAGCGAAGGCCTCCTCGCGCTGCCCGAGCTCGCCGACGTCGCGGGTAAACGCATCGTGATCTATCGCGGCAGTGGCGGGCGCGATCTGCTCGGACGATCCCTTTCCAAACGCGGGGCGCAGGTTGATTACGTCGAGTGCTACCTGCGCGCCAAGCCGCACGGCGACTTCGGGGCCATGGCCACCGCGTGGCGCGGCGGCGAGATCGATGCGTTGACCCTGACCAGCAGCGAAGGCCTCGACAATCTATGGGAACTCTTCGACGACGTTTCGCGTCCGAGTATCGCGGCGACCCCGACATTCGTTCCGCACCCACGCATTGCGGAGCGCGCGCGGACGCTCGGGTTCGGCCGCGTGACCGTAACCGCACCCACTGACGCGGGGCTCCTTGCGTCGTTGCTAGAATACTTCGCGTCCAAACAACCCTAACCATCGAGACATCCATATGCAACCCGATATCATCATCACCGCGTCGTTGCCGCCGTTTCTCTACGAGCCGCTGAAGTTGAGTTATCGCTGCCACGACTACGTCAAGGGCGACGACAAGCCGGGCCTGCTCAAGGCGCACGGTGCGCACATCCGCGGACTGGTCCAGGGCGGGGGTACGGTGACGCCGACGGCGCTACTCGACGCGCTGCCTGCGCTCGAAATCATTTCCGTGTTCGGGGTCGGCTACGACGGCGTTCCCGTGGCGTATTGCAAGTCGCGCGGGCTCCAGGTAACGAACACGCCCGACGTGCTGACCGACGACGTGGCCGACGTCGCGCTGGGCTTGATTCTGATGACCGGCCGCGGCTTCGTGCGTCTCAATCGTTTTGTCCATGCCGGCGATTGGCCAAAGCGCGGAGCGGAGTTGACCACCAAGCTCGGGGGACAGAAAGTCGGTATCCTCGGGTTGGGCCGCATCGGCAAGGCGATCGCGGCGCGGTGCGTGGCGATGGGAATGAAGATCGCCTACACTGGCCGCAAGGCGCAGCACGTGCCTTACGAGTTCGTGCCGGATCTCAAGTCGCTTGCGGCCGCGGTGGATTTTCTCGTCGTCGCCTGTCCCGGAGGTGAAGCCACCCGCAACATCGTCAACGCCGAAGTGCTCGCAGCGCTGGGCAAGAAGGGAACGCTGATCAACATCGCCCGCGGCTCGATCGTCGACGAATCGGCGCTGACGGCCGCGCTCGCCGCGGGAGTGATCAAGGGCGCGGGCCTCGACGTATTCGCCGACGAGCCGAATATTCCTTCGACGCTGCTGGCGATGGAGAACGCTGTGCTACTCCCGCACGTCGGCAGCGCCACGCGTGAGACCCGTCAGGCAATGGGCGATCTTTGCAAGGCAAATCTCGATTCGTGGTTTTCGGAGAAGAAGGTCCTGACGCTGATTGCGGAGCTGTCGTAGGCGCAAATTTCGCGCGAATGCCGATCACGGCTTGATACCGTCGTCCCCGCGAAAGCGCGGACCCATTTTGACGTTCAAGAGCCAATGGATTTCCGCGCAGTTACCAAAATACGCGGGAATGACGAAATAGGCTCAGGTTCGGTGCTGGATTCGCGACCCGCAGCGTTCGCCTAATCTGGCGCAGCAGGCGCCGCCGGCGATTTCGATGCCGGCGCGAACATGACCGCACCGAGCGATGCCAGCACCAACGCCAACGCGACGAACTCACTCACCCCCGGCCGCTCCCCAAGAAAAAGCATTCCCGACAGCACGCCGACCACCGGCACCGGCAGCGACGCAAGCGAGCTGACCGCCACCGGCAGCG
>JADGRP010000306.1 GCA_017880805.1 Burkholderiales bacterium | reverse complement strand
GTCATGAATCCGTACACCGGCGCCGTGGTCGGCACCGTACCCAAGGCCGGCATCGACGACGTCCGGCGCGCTTTTTCTCTCGCCAAGCGCTTCAAGTCCAGACTGACTCGCTACGATCGCTACAAAATCTGCAACCGCGCCGCGGAGCTGATCCGGAATCGCAGCGAGGAAATCTCGGACCTGATTACCGCCGAGTGCGGCATCTGCAAGAAAGACTCGCTGTACGAGGTCGGCCGCGCCTGCGATGTATTCGTATTTGCCGGCAACGCGGCGCTGGTCGACGACGGCCAGATCTTCTCATGCGATCTCACGCCGCACGGCAAGCAGCGCAAGGTCTACACGCTGCGCGAACCGCTGCAGGGCGCAATTTCAGCCATCACACCGTTCAATCACCCGCTCAACCAGGTCGCGCACAAGGTCGCGCCGTCTATCGCAACCAACAACCGCATGGTGCTGAAGCCGGCCGACAAGACGCCGCTGACCGCGCTGCTTCTGGCCGACATCCTGTACGAGGCGGGGCTGCCGCCGGAAATGTTCTCCGTGATTACCGGCGACCCCAAAGAGATCGCCGACGAAATGCTGACCCATCCGGATGTCGACCTGGTGACCTTCACGGGCAGCGTCGCAGTCGGCAAGTACATCGCCGGCAAGGCGGTGTACAAGCGCCAGATACTCGAGCTCGGTGGAAACGATCCGCTGGTCGTGATGGACGATGCCGACCTGGAGGAGGCGGCGACGCTCGCCGTCACGGGATCGTACAAGAACTCGGGCCAGCGCTGCACTGCGGTCAAGCGCATGATCGTTCAGGAATCGGTCGCCGACCGCTTTGTCGAGCTGCTGCTGGAAAAAACCAAGGCCGTCAAATACGGCAACCCCATGGACCCTGAAGTCGACATGGGTACGGTCATCGACGAAGCGGCGGCGAAATCGTTCGAAGACAAGGTCGCCGATGCCATCGCGCGTGGCGCGAAGCTCGTCCACGGCAACGTGCGCAAAGGTGCGCTTTACTCGCCGACCGTGCTCGATTACGTGCTGCCCGACATGGCGGTCGTAAAATACGAGACCTTCGGCCCGGTGTCGCCGGTGATTCGCTTCAAGTCCATCGACGACGCGATACGCATCGCCAACTCGACCGACTACGGGCTGTCATCTGCGGTATGCACCAATCGTCTCGATTGGATCACCCGTTTCGTATCCGAGCTCAACGTCGGCAGCGTCAACGTGCGCGAGGTTCCCGGATACCGGTTGGAGCTCACCCCATTCGGCGGCATCAAGGACTCGGGCCTGGGTTACAAGGAGGGTGTACAGGAAGCGATGAAGAGCTTTACCAACCTCAAGACTTACTCGCTGCCGTGGTAAGCAAGCTTTCGAGTCCCTGGCGCTGGTGATTCTTCGATGGCGCTGACGATCCCCGATATCTGCGTGCTGTTCGAGAGAAACGGCGACAGAATGTACAGCGGCGAGCCGGTGACGCAGCTCGCACACGCGCTGCAAACAGCGCATGCGGCAGAGGCGGCGGGCGCGGACACCGCCTTGATCACCGCGGCGCTGCTGCACGATCTGGGTCACCTTCTCAACGACCAGGGCGAAACGCCGACCGCGCGCGGTATCGACGACGTGCACCAATATTTTGCGCTGCCTTTTCTGCGTCCGCTGTTTGACGACGACGTGCTCGAGCCGATTCGGCTGCACGTCGAGGCCAAGCGTTACCTCTGCGCGACGCGGCCCGGCTACCGCGATGCGCTCTCCGCCGACTCGGTTCGCAGCCTCGCGCTCCAGGGCGGTGTCCACACGCCGGCAGAAGCGCACGCATTCATCGCCCTGCCGGGCGCGAATGCCGCGGTCCTTCTGCGGCAATGGGATGATGGGGCAAAGATCGCCGATCGCGCGACGCCTGCACTCGCGCATTACGTGCCCATCATGGAGGCCTCGCGCCGCGGCCGATAGATGAAGATCCTGCTCAATCTGCTCGCCGGTGTCGCGCTCCTCGTGTGGGGCACGCACATCGTGCGTACCGGCATCCTGCGCATCTGGGGTGCCGACCTGCGCCGCTTTTTGCGCGAAAGCGTCTCCAACCGCTACGCAGCCTTCGTCGCGGGGCTGGGCATCACTGCGTTGATCCAGAGCAGCAACGCGACCGCGCTGATGGTCGCGTCGTTCGCAGGCCAAGGTCTGATCGCGACCGCACCCGCGCTTGCGGTAATGCTCGGGGCGGACGTAGGCACGGCCTTGATGACGCTGGTGTTCTCGTTCGACCTGTCGTGGCTATCGCCGCTGTTGATTTTCGTCGGCGTCACGCTGTTCATGAGGCGCGAGTCCACCCAGGTCGGACGGGTCGGACAAGTGCTGATAGGACTCGGCCTGATCATCCTCGCCCTGCAACTTATCGTCCTGGCAGCACGCCCTCTGACGCAAGCCAGCGGCGTCAAGGTGCTCTTCGCCTCCCTCACCGGCGATGTGATGCTCGACATGCTGGTCGCCGCAGTATTCACGATGCTTTCCTATTCGAGTCTCGCCGTCGTGCTGCTTACCGCGACGCTGGCAACATCGAAGGTGATTGCGCTGCATGTGGCGATGGGTCTGGTGCTGGGCGCGAATCTCGGCAGCGGGATGCTGGCGATGATGAACACGATGACCGCGCCGCCTGAAGCGCGTCGCGTCAATCTCGGCAACCTGTTGTTCCGGCTGATCGGGTGCGTGATCATCGTACCGCTTCTGCCCTACATCGAGGAACTGTTCGTGTCGGCCTCGCTCGACGCGGGCCAGATCACGGTCTATTTCCACCTCCTGTTCAATTTCGCCATTGCGATCGGTTTCGTTTTCTTTACCGAAAGGATCGCGCACCTGGCGGAGCGGCTCTTGCCTGCCAAGCCCGACGCCAACGACCCTGCCAAAGCGCGCTACCTCGACGCATCCGCGCTCGATACGCCTGCGCTCGCGATCAGCAACGCCGCGCGAGAGGCGATGCGGCTTGCCGATTTCGTCGAACAGATGCTTGCCGGCATGCTGACCGTGCTTCGTACCAACGACCGCGAGCTGGCGAAAAAACTGCGCAAGATGGACGACGTCGTGGACGGCCTCTATACGGCCATCAAGCTCTACCTTACGAAGGTCAGTCGCGAAGCGTTTGACGAAAAGGAAGGCCGGCGCTGGGCTGACATCGTGTCGTTCACTATCAACATGGAGCAGGTCGGCGACATCATCGAGCGCGTCATTACCGATCTCGAGGAAAAGAAGATCGAAAAGGGTCGGAGTTTTTCCGCCGCCGGCATGCAGGAGATCTGCGATCTGCACGGCCGCCTGATCGCCAATCTGCGGCTGGGGATGAGCGTATTCCTTCACGGTGATCTTTCCAGCGCGCAGCAGCTTCTCGCCGAGAAGGTGCTTTTCCGGGACCTCGAGCGCGCGTACGCGGAGTCGCACATCGAGCGGCTGACGAGCAACACCGTGCAGAGCATCGAGACCTCGTCGCTCCATCTCGATCTGATCAGCGATCTGAAGCGGATCAATTCGCATATATGCTCGATTGCCTACCCGATCCTCGAACAGGCGGGCGTGCTCGCGAAAACCCGCTTGAAGGAAGCTCACGCGCCGCCGGCGTCACCGTCGACATCCGCACCCTCATCCGAGCAGCCCGCTACTCCCGAGGGTCGCGAATCCAAGGATTCCTGGCAAAAACGCAAGCCGCGAACGGCGTAATGGAGCTTTCCTTCGGGGTCACGCTGGCCGTTCTCGGTGCCGGCTTTCTTCATGCGAGCTGGAACGCGCTGCTCAAGTCGTCGGCCGGTGGCGACGCGCTGCTTGATACGACCGCGGTCGTCGCCGGCTCGTCGCTGTGGGGGCTGGTGTTCGTTGGGCTGGTTCCGTTCCCGCCTCTCGGCGCGTGGCCCTATATTGCCGCATCAGCGGTGATTCATTTCGGCTACTACGTCACCTTGTCCCAAGCGTACCGGACCGGCGACCTGTCCTTTGCCTATCCACTGATGCGTGGAACGGCGCCGCTGCTGGTCACGATCCTGGGCACTATCGTGCTGCGAGAGCTGCCCAGCGCGCAGATGAGTGTCGGCATCGCGCTGATCTCGCTGGGCATTGTAAGCATCGCGTTCGTTCAAAGTCGCCCCCATTCCCGCGCGGCCGCATACTGGGCATTCGCCAACGCATGCATCATCGCCGTGTACACGCTGGTCGATGGCGCCGGCGCGCGCGCCTCCGGCAACGCGATAAGCTACGTCACCTGGCTGATCTTCCTCGAGGGCATTCCGTTTGTCGTCTGGGTGATCGTACGGCGCGGCCGGCCCGCGCTGATCTACATGCGCGGCAACATGCGGATCGGGCTGGTGGGCGGCGGCTGCAGCCTGGCCGCGTACGGGATCGTGCTTTGGGCCATGACGCGTGCGCCGATCGCCGCCGTGGCCGCACTGCGCGAGACGTCGGTGCTTTTTGCCGCATTGCTCGGCTCGCTCTGGCTCAAAGAAGGATTCGGCTGGCGGAGGCTCGCCGGCGCGGCAAGCGTCGTCGCCGGCATCGCGACCTTGAAACTCGGCTAGGACTTCGCGTTCATGGCACCTCCGCTTCCGAATCATGCGCAGGTCGTCGTTGTGGGCGGCGGCATCGCCGGCGCGAGCACCGCGTACCACCTCACCAAGCTCGGATGCACCGACGTCGTGCTGCTCGAGCAAGGCAAGCTCACCTGTGGCACGACATGGCATGCGGCCGGCCTGGTCGGACAGTTGCGCGCGACCCGCAACGCAACGCGTATGAGCCGCTACGGCATCGAGTTATATTCCCGGCTTGAAGCCGAGACCGGGCTTGCCACCGGATGGAAGCAATGCGGCAGCCTGAATGTGGCGAAGACTCCCGAGCGGCTCAAGCTGCTCAAGCGGCAGATGGCGCGGGCCAGGAGCTTCGGCATCGAATTCGAGTTCATCACGCCGGCCGAAGCGGGCGCTATTTATCCGTTGTTGCGCATCGATGATCTTTCCGGCGCGGTATGGATTCCAGGCGACGGCAAGGCCAATCCGACCGATCTGACGCAATCGCTGGCCAAGGGCGCACGTCTTGGCGGCGCACGCATCGTCGAAGACGCACAAGTCACGGGAGTCACGATCGAGAAGGGCGCCGTTACCGGCGTGCGCTATCTTCACGGCGGCGAAGTACACGAGCTGCGGTGCGAAAGCCTGGTGAACTGCGGCGGCCAGTGGGCGCGCGATTTCGGCAAGCTCGCCGGTGTCAACGTTCCGCTGTTCCCGGCCGAGCATTTCTACGTCGTTACCCGGCCGATTCCCGGCGTGCATCCGGATCTGCCGGTGATGCGCGATCCTGACGGCTACATCTACTACAAGGAAGAAGTGGGTGGTCTGGTGATGGGCGGTTTCGAGCCGGTCGCCAAACCGTGGAACGTGGCCAGGATTCCCGAGCGCTTCGAGTTTCAGTTGCTGCCTGAGGACTGGGACCAGTTCGAGCCTTTGATGACCAATGCGATCCATCGCACGCCGTGCCTGGAAACGGCCGAGATCAAGATGCTCCTCAACGGACCCGAAAGCTTCACCCTCGACGGGAACTTCATCCTCGGCGAGGCACCGGAACTGCGCCGCTACTTTGTCTGCGCCGGATTCAATTCCGCCGGCATCGCGAACGCCGGCGGCGCCGGGCGACTGATCGCGGAATGGATCGTCGCTGGCGAAGCGCCAGTCGATTTGTGGGATGTCGACATCCGGCGATTCGCGCCGCTGCACGCCAACCGCGCGCATCTGCACGATCGCACCGCGGAAACCCTGGGGCTGCATTACGCGATGCGCTGGCCGCGCGAAGAATTCCGCACCGTGCGTCCGCTGCGGCGTTCGCCACTCTACGACCGGCTCAAGATCAAGGGCGCGGTTTTTGGCACCAAATTGAACTGGGAGCGCGCCAATTATTTTCTGCCCGCGGGTGCCGTCGAACCGCCGCCGACGCTCGATACACCCGGCTGGCTGCCATTCGTACTCGACGAGCAGCGCGCCGCGCGCGAAGACGTCGTGGTCTTCGACCAGACCTCGTTTTCGAAGCTGGTGCTCAAGGGGCGGGACGCGCTCGCGGTATTGCAGCGTCTTTGCGCCCGCGATCTGGATGTGGCCCCGGGCCGAATGGTATACACGGCGATGCTGAACGATCGCGGTGGCTTCGAAAGCGATCTCACGATCACACGCACCGCATGGGACACGTTTTTCATCCTGACCGGTTCCGGGCAGGCAACGCGCGACGCCGACTGGATCGGCAAGCATATCGCCGAGCATGAGTTTGCCGCACTGGTGGACGTCACCAGCGCGTACTCGGTCATCTCGGTCATGGGACCGAAGTCCGGCGAGCTCCTCGCCCGCGTTTCCGCGGACGATCTCTCCCGCGAAGCCCTACCCTTCTCCGCCACGCGTGAAATCGACGTCGGCTACGCGCGTGCGAGGGCGGCGCGGATGAGCTACATCGGCGGCGCCGGATACGAGCTCTGCGTTCCCACCGACCAGTGCGTGACGCTGTACGACGCGCTCCACGCCGCAGGCGCCGACCTCGGCTTGCGCGACGCGGGGTATTACACCATCGATGCGCTTCGCATCGAAGCCGGCAGGCGAGCATGGGGCGCTGAGCTCGGACCCGACGAGACACCTTGGGAGGCCGGACTCGGCTACGCAGTCGCGCTGGACAAGCGCGCGGAATTCATCGGCCGCGGTGCGCTCCTTCGGCAACACGCCGAAGGTGTGCGCAAGAAATTGCTGGTGTTTCGTCTCGACGATCCGGCCGCATTTCCATGGGGCGGTGAGCCCATCCTCATGGATGGCCAAAGCGCCGGTGAGCTGACCTCGGCCGGATACAGCCGCAAGCACGGCCGCGCAATGGCCATGGGTTACGTTCGCGCGGATCGTGCGCTCGGCGATGACGCCTGGCGGGTGGCGAGTTACGAGATCGATATCGCGGGCGAACGCTTCGCCGCGACGCCTTGCCTCAAGCTGGATTGAAGCGCGCCAGCGGGGCGCTAGCGACGCCTTTCCATACGCGCGGCACGACGCGCGAGATCACGACCTGGCGCCGGCCGCCAGCGCGAGAGGAGCAGGTCGGTGGCCGGCGCGTCGTTGCATACCAGAACCATATCGCAACCCGCCGCGAGCGCTGCATCGGCGCGCGCGACGACGTCTCCCGCGCCGCCGGCACCTGCCATCGACAGATCGTCGCTGAAGATCATCCCGTCGAAGCGCATCCGCTCACGCAAAATCGTTCGCAGCCAGACGTCCGAGTATCCCGCGGGCCGCGGATCGATCGCCGGATAGACGACATGCGCCGGCATGATGCCCTCGAGTCCGTCGCCGATTAGCGCGGCGAACGGCACCAAGTCGTCCCTTTCCAGCTGCGCGAGTGCCCGTTCGTCGACCGGTGTTTCGTTGTGAGAATCGGCGGAAACGAAACCGTGGCCGGGAAAGTGCTTTCCGACCGCAGCCATGCCGCAGGCGCGCAGTCCGCGACAGAGCGCACCGGCGAGCTTTGCGACCGCGGCGGGATCGCGATGGAAAGCGCGACCGCCGATCACCGAGCTTTGTCCGTAATCGAGGTCGAGCACCGGCGTAAAGCTGAAGTCGACGCCATGTGCGGCGAGCTCTGATGCGATGACCCGCCCGCACCGCTCTGCTTCATCAGTCGCCTGGCGAGCATCGTGATCCCAACGCTGGCCAAGCGTGCGCATCGGCGGCAGCTCGGTGAAGCCGTCGCGAAAGCGCTGGACCCGGCCACCTTCGTGATCGACCGCGATCAGCAACGGCGGATCGCGCAGAGCCAGGATCGCATCCGTTAGTAGGCTGAGCTGGGGCGGCGAGGCGTAGTTGCGCGCGAACAGGATCACGCCGCCGACCGACGGATGCGCAAGGCGCTCGCGATCCTTAAGGGTGAGCTCGATGCCGGCGACATCCAGCATCACCGGGCCGCGTGGAAGCAGGGTCATTGGGCGCGGCGGTATGGAAGTTGACCCTGAAGACTTCCGGCGAACTTTTAGTCGACGCGCACCGCGGCTTCGCGGATCAACGCTTTCATCTGCCGCACGGCCTCGCGCAAGCCGACAAACAGCGAACGGCTGACGATGGCGTGGCCGATATGCAGCTCGCCCACGCCGGGAAGCGATGCAACCGGTTGCACGTTGAAATAGTTCAGCGCGTGCCCGGCATTGAAGCGCATGCCAAGCGAGCGTATGGCCGCGCCAGCGTCGCGAATCTTGTTCAACTCGGCAACCACCGCGGCGCTTTCACGATCCCGACCCTTGGCGTGAAACGCGTGCGCATACGGACCGGTATGAATCTCGCAGACCTTCGCTCCGATCCGCGCCGCGGCATCGACCTGCTCAGGCAATGCATCGATGAACACACTGGTCATGATGCCGGCGTCGGCAAGCTTCGCGACCACCGATTTCAGGCGCGCCTCCTGGCCCGCAACGTCGAGACCGCCCTCGGTCGTGATCTCCTCCCGTCCCTCGGGCACCAGCATCGCCATTTCCGGCTTGAGCGCACGCGCGATCGCGACCATCTCGTCCGTCGCCGCCATCTCGAGGTTGAGCTTGATGTGCACCAGCTCGCGCAAGCGGCGCACATCCTGGTCCTGGATATGGCGCCTGTCTTCGCGCAGATGAACCGTGATGCCGTCCGCGCCGCCCAGGTGCGCTTCCACCGCCGCCCACACCGGGTCGGGCTCATAAGTGCGCCGCGCCTGACGGAGCGTGGCAACATGGTCGATGTTGACGCCCAGCTCGATCATGAATAACCGTCCTCGTCAGTGATCTCATCGAGCGCCTGAAGATCGCGCACGACGCGGCGGCTGAATATGTCGCGGCGCTCGAGGTAGTGGTCGAGAACCTCGCGCATC
Source organism: Burkholderiales bacterium (assembly GCA_017880805.1). GTDB lineage: Bacteria > Pseudomonadota > Gammaproteobacteria > Burkholderiales > Casimicrobiaceae > PALSA-1003. The sequence continues at coordinate 2,694 of JADGRP010000306.1, read as the reverse complement.
AACCGCTTTGCTTCGACAGCGGCGTTCGGAGCACTGAAGTCCAACTGTGCGAGCGCCAGCAACGTGGTTCCGCGGACCAGCGGATAACGCCGCCCCGGTTCCGACACGACCGTACGCGGTCCGCGATCGAATGCGTAATAGTACCGCGCGCCCGGGTCGACCGGCAGGCCGCTGTCGACCTCGTGCGTCAGAGGCAGCGCGTAACCGAGCTGGGCGAGCAGCTGGACCTCGAACTGGCGCAGCGCCGGGGCCTGTTCCGCTCCGGCGGCGAGCTTGCCCAGCGTGCTCTCGTAATCGCGAAACAGCTGCGGATGCGCATCTTCGCGCGGCAGCATCTTGAGCAGCAGCTCATTGAGATAGAAACCGCAGAGCAAGGCCGAGCCCGAGACCAGAGGCAAGCCGCCGCGCCACTCGGCCCGAGTCAGCGTCTTGATCTCGCCCGCGCCGGCCCACGATAGGGTCAGCGGCTGGAACGCCTGTAAGACTCCGCGCAACTCCGAACGCGGGCGTTTTGCACCGCGCGCCACCAGCGCAACGCGGCCGTAATCCGCCGTAAGCGCTTCGACGATGAGGCTCGTTTCGCGGTAGGGATGCGCGTGCAGCACGAAAGCCGGCTGATCGTCGCGCCGCTCTCGTGCCTGCCTCATGGCGCCTGCCTCATCGTCAATACCCCAGCAGGTCGAGCATGCGCTTGTCGTCCGCCCAGCCGCTTTTAACGCGAACCCAGACTTCAAGGAAGACCCTGCCTCCGAACAGGCGTTCCATGTCGCGTCGCGCCGCGCTGGCCATCGCTTTCATGCGCAGGCCGCCTTCGCCGACCAGCATGGCACGATGGCTCGCCTTGTCGACGTAGACGGTGGCGTGGATACGGCGAAGATCACCCGCGTGCTCGAACGAGTCGATGCCCACGCTGGTCGAGTATGGGACTTCCTCGCCGAGCGCACGGAAGATTTTTTCCCGGATGTATTCGGAGGCCAGAAAGCGCTCGTCGCGGTCGGTGAGCTCGTCTTCCGCGTAGCGCGCTTCACCAACGGGCAAACGCACGGCGATCTCGGCCAGCAGATCGTCGAGCTGCCAGTGTTTGTCGGCGCTGATCGGAACGATCGCGGCAAAGTCTCGGATCGACGAGAGCTGCGCGAAATAAGGCAGCAGCGACGACTTGTCCTTCAGCCGGTCGACCTTGTTGACCGCGGCGATGGCCGGCACCGCGGCGGGCAGCAGCGCCAGCACCGCGCGATCGGCGTCGGTCAGCCTTCCCGCTTCCAGCACCACGACGATGACATCGATCTCGCGCAGGCTTTCGCGAACCGCGCGATTCATTCGATCGTTCAGGAGCGATCCGTGCAGCGTCTGATAGCCGGGCGTATCGACAAAGATGCATTGTTCTTCCAGCGTGGTCAGAATGCCGAGCACGCGGTGCCGGGTCGTCTGCGGCTTTTTCGAGGTGATGCTGATTCGTGCGCCCACCAACGCATTGAGCAGCGTCGACTTGCCGACGTTTGGACGCCCGACGATCGCCACCTGACCGCAGCGAAATACGCGTCCGGACGCCGCGTCGCGTGACGCACCGTCCGCGGCACGATCAGCGACGGGCCGCTTGCTCATAAGCGTCGGCGGCGGCGGCTTGTTCGGCGGAGCGACGGCTGGCGCCGGAGCCAATCGCTTCGATGCCGAGGAGGGGAATGCGGCATACGACTTCGAATGTCTGCAGGTGCGCCTCGCCTTTCACGTTCACGATCGCATATTCGGGTACCGGCAAGCGCTTTCCCTGAAGCAATTCCTGCAACCGCGTCTTCGGGTCCTTGGCGAGCTCGCCAGGGTCGAGGCAATCCAGCTCCTGCCCGTATACGCGAAGAACCGCCTTTTGCGCGGCGTCGAATCCTCCATCGAGCAGGATCGCACCGAACAGCGCTTCCAGCGTGTCGGCAAGTATCGACGGCCTGCTGGCGCCCCCACTCTTCAGCTCCCCCTCGCCCAATCGAACCGATTTTCCGAGCTCGAGCGATTGGGCAAGCCGATGCAGCGTTTCCTTGTTGACCAGATTGGCGCGCACGCGGGACAACTCGCCTTCGGGAATCTGCGGGAAGCGCAGATACAGAGTCAGGGCGATGGCGCAATTGAGCACGCTGTCGCCGATGAATTCGAGGCGCTCGTTATGATCCGCGCCGAAACTGCGGTGGGTCAAAGCCTGGCGGAGCAGCTCCGGTTGCCGGAAATCGTGACCGAGCGCAGGGAGCCGGTCGCTGGGCATCGAGGTAAACGCGGCTACTTCGTCGCCGTGGCCTCGAATTCGAGCAGCAAGCTTACGTTGCCGACAAGGTGAAGCGTTCTGTTCCAGCTGGCGCTCAATGTCACTTGATTGCCGTTCTTCTGAATTTCTACGTCCGAAGCAGTCACCGACTCGATGTAATCGGCGCCTGAACGGCGGTCGAAAGAGCGGCGGACGTCCGCCAGAGTGACCGGCCCGCCTTGCGACGAATCCAGGATCTGCGTGAGTATCTTTTTCACCGTGAAATATTCGATGTAGGAGGGCATGGTGCGAAACCCGATCATCACCACGGCCACTACGACAATGGCCGTGAAGATGAACCCGGTCATGGTGAGGCCGCGTTGCCGGTTTCGATTGCGCATCTTCTCTCCCCTCAGCGAATGCTGCTGCCAATACGCTTGAACGCCAGGCTGCTGATGTCGTCC
>JADGRP010000305.1 GCA_017880805.1 Burkholderiales bacterium | reverse complement strand
GGGTTCGAGTACGCGTGGGAGCGGCATGTTGTTACACTTGTAGTTTCCGCTCAAAAGCTTCTGTTATGCAATCGATCCAAGAACTGGTGGAGCGTGCGCTCGCCCACATCGCGCAGGCTGATTCGCTGGCGGCGCTCGATCAGGCGCGGGTGCAGTACGTGGGCAAGTCGGGTGAGCTGACGGCGCAGATGAAATTGCTCGGCGGGTTAGCGCCGGAAGAGCGCAAACCGTTCGGGCAGGCCGTTAATACGGCGAAGAACCGGATCGAGGAAGCGATCGAACAGCGGCGCGCGGCGTTGCAGGAAACGGCGAAGCCCGCGGGGCCGGAGTTGGACGTGACGCTTCCGGGGCGGCGGCGGTGGGCGGGGCGTGTGCACCCGATCACGGCTACGGCCGAGACCATGAAGAAGATCCTGATGGGGCTGGGATTTTCTTACGAGGATTATCCGGACATCGAAAGCGAATACTACAATTTCGACGCGTTGAACACGCCGGCGTGGCATCCGGCGCGCGATCTGCATGACACGTTTTATGTGGGTCAGGGGCAGTTGCTGCGTACGCACACGACGGCGTTTCAGGCTCGCGTGATGCGCGCGAGCGGGGGACAGGTGCCGATTCGCGCGATGACTACGGGACGCTGCTATCGCGCAGACGATATCGATGCGTCGCACTATCCGATCTTTCAGCAGTTAGATGTGTTCGCGGTGGGCAGGAAGCTGAGCATGTCGGATTTGCGCTGGACGCTGACGGAACTCGCCAAGGGCTTGTTTGGAGCGGAGGCGCAATTGCGGTTTCGTCCCAGCTATTTTCCGTTTACGACGCCTAGCGCGGAGGTGGACGTCAGTTGCGTGGTGTGCAAGCAAAAGGGCTGTGCGCTGTGTTCGCGGACGGGGTGGCTCGAAGTGCTCGGCAGCGGGATGACGCGGCCGGAGGTGCTGCGCGCCGGCGGGCTCGATCCGGGAAAGTATCAGGGCTTCGCGTTCGGGATTGGCGTCGACCGCATCACCATGCTGCGGCACCAGATCAATGACATCCGTCTGTTGTATGACAACGAGGAAGCGTTCTTGCGGCAGTTCTAAATCATGATTGTCAACACTGGATGGCTGTTGGATTATTTGTCGCCGCGGGTGCCCTTGGGGGAACTGCTGACGGCGTTGCCGCGCGTGGGGTTAGACGTTGAGGCGACACACGTGCTGGCGCACGAGTTGGCAGCGGTGCGTGTCGGATTTATTCGCGCGAAGAAGCCGCTCGAGGGGACGACGGATAAGTTCGTCTGCGAAGTGGAAGTGGCGCCGGGCGACGTGCGAAAGATCGTGGCCGCGTCGGCGCATCCTTTGGAAGTGAGCTGGGGCGTGCCGGTGGCTTTGGCGGGAGCCGAGTTGCCGACCGGGGCCTCGATTCACGAGGATCACTTTCACGGGGTGTTGTCGCAAGGCATGATTTGCCTGGATGGCGAGCTGGGGATGACTGCGACGGGAAGCGGCTTGCAGGTGTTTCACGACGAAGCGCTGCTGGGCAAGAGCTTACCCGAGGTCATGCCGATCAGCGAGGCGCTGGTGCACATGAAGGTGTATCCCAACCGTCCGGATTGCTTGGGGCTGATCGGCATCGCACGGGAGCTAGCGGCACTGTTGGGATTGAAATTGGTGTTGCCGGAGGCACCGCAACCGATTTCTTTCAGCGACGCGGTGATGCCGGTGAAGATTCAAGACCGCGCGTTGTGCACGCGCTACACCTGCCAGGTGATCTCAGGCGTGAGCGTCGGGAAGTCCTCGGCATGGCTGGCGAGCCGCTTACTGGCGACGGGGTCGCGACCGATCAACAATGTTGTCGACATTACCAACTTCGTCATGAAGGAGTGGGGGCAGCCGCTACACGCTTTTGATTTGCAAAACGTCCGCGAGCGGGTGGTGGTGCGGCGGTTCAAGAAGGGCGAGAGTTTGCGGTTGTTGGATGGGCGCACAGTGGATAGCGCGGAGGAATTGCCGCTGGCGATCGCGGATGCGAAAGCGCCGATGGCGCTGGCGGGCATCATGGGCGGCGAGTTCTCGGGCATTGGCGAGGAAACCAGCAGCGTGCTGCTGGAGGCCGCGCACTTCGAACCTACGAATATTCGAATGACTAGCCGGCGGTTGGGCGTGAGCTCGGATTCGTCGTACCGCTTCGAGCGCGGGCTGGATCCTAACGAGACGCTGGAGGGCGCACGCAATCGTGCGACGGCGCTGCTGTTCTCTGACGCGGGCGCGCAGTCGGCAGGGGCGGTCACCGATATTTATCCGAAGCGCGCTAAGCGTGCGGTGTTTGCGCTGCCGGCGGAGCGGGTGAGCGGATATTTGGGGATTCCGGTGACGCGGGAGCAGGTCTACGACAGCCTCACAAAGCTCGGCTACGAGTGTTCGGAGAATTTGAAGCGGATTCAGGTCCCGACGCGCCGCGTAGATGCCACCGACCCTGTGGTGCTGATCGAAGACGTCGCGCGCGTGATCGGTTACGAAGCCATCACAGCAGCGCCCAGCGCGGAGACTCCGACTGCGGGGGCGAGTACACCGTTGGATACGGCGCGGCAGACGGTTCGAGGGATGTTGGTGGGCGACGGGTTTTTGGAATTGCGCGGCGTGCCGCTGGAACCGCTGGAGGGCGACGCACAGTTTTCGCAACTCGCGGGCGATTCCGTGGTGCTGCAAAATCCGTTGAATACAGATCTGGCGCGGCTGCGGCGATCATTGGTGCCGTTCCTAGTGAAGACGGCGGCGCTGAATGCCAGGCGGCGCGCTACCACCTTCCGGTATTTCGAAATCGACAAGATCTTCTCGCGGCCGGCGGCGGAGCCTGTTGAGCATTGGGCGCTCGGCATCTTGCTTGGTGGAGCAGCTAACGACGCCGATTGGTCGACGCGCCGCGAGACCGACTTCTTCGACTTGAAAGGTGTGGTCGAATCCGTGCTCGAATCGTTACGGCTGCCGGGCGCTTCTTTTGAAGCGGCAGGGGTCGATGGCTACGCTTCCGGTGCCGCAGCACGGGTCGTGATCGGCGGCGAGTCCCTCGGCGTGATCGGGCAGATCGCACCGGAACTGCTGGCCGCGCAGCGCATTCAGACGGCGGTATTCGCGGCGGAGTTGTTCCTAGGGAAACTGGTGGCTGCGCAGAGTGCCACTGCGGTCTATGAGGTGCTGCCGCGCTTCCCGGGCGTGTACCGCGATTTATCTTTTGTGGTGAAGAAGGACGTGGCGTACGCTGCGATCGAGCAGGCGATCCGCGCGGCCGCGGGACCGTACCTTGAAACCGTCGAATGCATCGACGTATTCGCAGGCAAGAGCATTGACAAGGACAGCCGCAGCATGGCGGTGTCGATGGCGTTTCGCGCTCCGGACCGCACGCTTTCATCGGAAGAAGTCGCGGCGTCGGTTGAGCAGGTGATCGCGCGCCTCGCGCAGACGTTGGGCGCGGAGCTACGCAGCCAGTAATAATAGGAACAGCAATATGCAGGAAATTTCTCCGCTGACTCCGTCCAGCCGGATTTTTGTAGCAGGACATCGCGGGCCGGTAGGCTCGGCCATCGTGCGGCGCCTGGAAAAGAGCGGCTACCTGAATCTAATTCTGGCCTCGCGCGACGATTTGGATCTGCGCGACCAAGCGGCCGTCTCGCGCTTCTTCGCGCGGCAGCTTCCGGAGTTCGTGTTCGTCTCGGCTGCTAGGGTGGGCGGGATACTGGCGAAAGCCACGCATCCGGCGGAATTTCTGTACGACAATCTGGCGATCCAGACCAACATGATTCATGCGGCTTGGCAGAACGGCGCCCAGAAGCTGGTGTTTCTAGGGTCGTCGAGCCTTTATCCGCAGCTTGCGCCACAGCCAATCAAGGAAGAATATCTGCTCACGTCGCCGCTGGAACCGGCGAGTGAAGCCTTTGCCATCGCCAAGATTGCCGGCCTGAAACTGGCGGCGGCGTATCGTGAGCAGTACGGGTTCCCGGCGATCAGCCTGATGCCGGCGAATCTCTACGGACCGGGCGATAATTTCGATCTGGAAACGGCGCACGTCGTGCCGGCGCTGATTCGCCGCTTTCACGAGGCTAAGATCTGGAGATCCTCGTCGGTCCTGTTGTGGGGCACGGGCACGCCGCGCAGGGAGTTTCTGCACGTGGACGATCTGGCGGCGGCCGCGTGCCTGGTGATGGAGAATTACGCGGGCGGCGAGCCGCTGGGCAATGTGCTGAATGT
>JADGRP010000304.1 GCA_017880805.1 Burkholderiales bacterium | reverse complement strand
TGAAATGTTCGCCCATCAAAAACGATGCGAGTGCAATCCAACGCGCCTCCTGGGGGGTTTCGGGCGGAATATCGTATAGCTCGAACGCGGCGTTAAAACGCTTGTCGATTTCTCGCTGTATGAACCGATCGCGATCCGCAACTGGGACGTTTGTCAAACGTGCCGGGGTGTTCAGGAGTTTTCGCAATTCGAGCTTCCGCGCCTGTAGCCGCGACACGTATTTAATCGGCTTTGGCTTTGTGAAAGGCATTTCGCCACCCCCACGGTCGGAGTTCTAAGCAGCGCTCATCGGAATAATTCTTCCCGTAGTGCCTTCGACAATCGAAAGCAAATGATCTGCCCAGATTGCGAGTGCGCGCTTCGTCTCGGCTTCATAGGCTGCCTTGTTGTAGACGCCGGCGATGCCGCCCTTGTGACCGCTTCGGTGGTTCAGGACCGTTTCCACGATGTGCGGCTGGACGCCAAGGTCACCCATGCCCGTTGCAACGGTCCGCCGGATATCATGGATTCGCCATGCGGCGATCGGGCCGCTCTGCATTTCCGCGATCCGCGCGCCCAGCGTTAGGGTCGAATAGCTCCACGCGCTGAACGGGCCGCCGCTGCCACCGAAAATGAGGTCGCGCCCTTCCCTTCGCGGAGCCGACTCGATGATCGAAACCGCGGCCGGCGGCAGCATCAGTTGCAGCGGATGATGATTTTTCGTCCGATCCCCGGGGATGTGTAGAGCGCCCCGATCGACGTCGACCTCGCTCCACCGGAGCCCGCCGATCTCATCCCGCCTCGCCGCGGTCAACATCAGCAAGCGCACGATCCTGCCAAAATCATCGTCGCGACAAGCGGCCCAAATCGCTCGCAGTTCATCATTCGTCAGCACCCGTTCTCGAGCTCGAAGGTGGGCGCCGGGGTTGTTCGTCCCGATGACGGGGTTGCTCTCGGCCATGCCCTCTCGAATGAGCCAGGCAAAGTACGCCGATATGGACTGCCGAGCCCGCGCTGCGGCCGTGGTGCCATGTTCGATCGTAATTTCGCTCAGGCGTGCCGCCACCCGCCGACGGTCGATCGAATCAACCGGCAGACTCTGAAAGGGCTTGAAGTAGTTCGTCAGATATCTGTGGTCTGCGATGTAAGTATTTTGGCGGACAGCGGGTTTTTTTGCCATCAGATAGCGATCGACAAGCGGCCCAAAGGTCACCGCGGCGCGCGCTCTCGCTTCCGCTTTGGCGCCTTGGGGGTCCCCGCCGAGCGCGACTTCGGCGAAGCGCTTCTGCGCAGCACCCCGCGCGGCCTTTAGGGTGAGCCTACGTGCGTCGCCGAGCGTTTCGCGCCGCTGTCGCCCGCCAACTCGATATTGAACGATCCAGACTCGTTTGCCGCCCGCCCTGAGCCTAATGCCAAAGCCAGGTAGTTCGTCGTCGAACTGGATCAGATCGGATTTGCCCGTCGGCAACGTCAGTGCGGCGATCGTCTGCGTCGTGAATTCCATGTGCGCACTCCATGATTGGGAAGCAGGAAAACACGCGGCACGCGGAGCTTGGGAAGCGGATGGGAAGCAGCTTTACGCTAGTTCGTGATTTCTCGCGCTGAGTTCAACATGTGGCGAGACAGAAATTTGTGGATAGATTCAAGCTCTTGCGCACTCGTGCTCATTCCTGCGCACGAAACGTATCTGATAGCCGGAGATCGACAGCACATGCGCGAGGCTCGAGATGTACATCGCGTCGTTGACCGGCGTCGAAATCGCGTCGCGCGTGCCGGTGATCAATGCCGATGCGATCGCACCGCGGTCGCCCGGCAGCTCGGCGCGGATGCGCTTGTCGATCGATGCGCGCACAGAATCGAGGAACGCGGCGTAGCGCAGCCACGCCGTGGGTTGTACCGGCGCTTCGACGACCTTGATCTTGCCGAGGGCATAGCCGGAGGCGCCGATGCGCTGGAAAAACATGTCGCGCGCGAAGTCGTAGCCGCCCGGGCGCAACGGCGCGAGCGGCGGCGACAGATGGGCCTTCAGTTCGACGAAGCTGCCGACCGCAGGCGCCGTGTCCTTGCGGATGGCGAGCCGAACCCGTTCGAGCGCTTCCGCCGTGCGATGGCCTTCCAGATGCTGCACGCGGATCACGACGCGGTCGCTGCGCTCGCGTGCCTCGCGGACTTCGATGAAGCCGCTGAGCGACACGCTGGCCACTGGATATTGCAGCACCGGGTGGGCGACGCGCACGGCCTGCAAGGTCGCGACTGTAAAACCCGCGGCGATCGCGGCAAAGCCGAGCGCTAGCGGAAAGCCGACTGCGCTGCGGCGTGCCAGGATTGCGACCACGCTGGCAGCCAGCGCAGCGCTTGCCGCCGCCCACCAGGCGGGTTCGCGGTCGGCGGTAAAATAGAGAACAATGCCGAAGCCGAAGGCGACGGGGAGCCAGGGCAGCAGGCGACCGGGTGCTACTTCGGCCACAGCCCATTGCGAGACCAACCGCCGAAACCGATCGGCGGCGCTCGCGAGCCCATCCGGCATTGCGAAGCCGGCGCGCCGGCGCGCGGCATCGATATCCCAGGCTTTGGCTCGCGTCCGGCTCTGCTCGTTCTGGGCCATGGGCGCGGCGCCCCCAACGCTCACGCAACTTGGCCCTATGCTATCTCAGCCCCAGGTTGTGGCTAGGAGAACGGAAGTGAACGCGCACGTCTAAATGCACACGGCCTTAGCCCGCCGCTTTTTCCTTGGCTTGATCTTTAGCCTGGTCCTTGGCCCAGGTGTCGCGCAGGCCGATGGTGCGAATAAAGACCAGCCGCTCCGGCTTCGACGCCGGATCGAGGCAGAAATAGCCCTGGCGTTCGAACTGCACCGGCACTTCCGGCTTGGCCTCGGCGAGCGCCGGCTCAACGTGGGCGGCGTCGAGCACTTCCATTGAATTCGGATTGAGAT
>JADGRP010000303.1 GCA_017880805.1 Burkholderiales bacterium | reverse complement strand
TTCAGCGCCACCGCCTGCGCGCCTGCTCGATCAGGTACGCGATCGGATCCGCTTTCGGCATTACAGCATCCGCACCGAGCAGGCGTACGTCGATTGGATTAAACGCTTCATCCGATTCCACGGCAAGAGACATCCGGCGACCAAGGCCCCAGCCGAGGTCGAGCTTCCCTAAAGCTTCGCCGAGCCTCAGCGAGCGATACTGCCGCGAACCTCGAACGGAACGCTCGACAGCGCTTGGCCATCCGCGCTCTCGAGCAATAATGTGTACGTCCCCGGCAGCGGGGACCAGACCGCGCGTCCGCGCACATCCGCGAGCTCCGTGTCGCCGATGCGCCATCGCATTCCGGGCAGCACCGGCGAGGCTTGGAACACGACCCGCTGATGGTCGTCGGCGATATCGGGATCCAGCGCGATGATAGTTTCCGGCGCCGGATAGCGAATGTGGGGCGTCACCGCGGAGCCGGCATTCGCTCCCGCGGCGATCGCGACAAGTCTGGTTTGGGTTCCGGGGACGAACCATTCGTCGCGCTCTGTTTCGACCGCGGGCTCGAACGCGACTTCCTGCTCGATCAATCCATTGGGTGCGAGCGGTGCGACCGACGGTTCGGTTGCGTGCAAACGATGGATGAGATCGCGCCAGATCGGCGCCGCGCCGGTGACGCCGGAAACGTCGTGCATCGGCGCGCCGGAAAAGTTGCCCACCCAGACGCCGACCGTGTAGCGCGACGTGAAGCCGACACACCAGTTGTCGCGCATGTCTTTGCTGGTGCCGGTCTTCGCCGCGCTCCAGACCCGCGTCGCTAACGGGTTCTCGAGCCCGAAGCTCGCCGCGCGCGCGCCGCGATCGGAGAGGATGTCGGTCACGACGAAGCCTGCCTGCGCGCCGAACACGCGCCGCGATTCCGTCGTGCCGGTGCCGCCCGCTGGAACGAAGCGCGGCGGCCCGTACATGCCGCCATTGGCCAGCGCGCGATACGCGTTGGCGAGCGCCAGCAGATTGACGTCGGCGCCCCCAAGCGCCAGCGACGCGCCGTAGTACTCATCCGGCTCTGTCAGCGTGTCGAAGCCCAGTTGCCGCAAAGCTCCGTGGAACCGGTCGATACCGACCAAACCGAGCGTTCGCACCGCAGGTACATTGAGCGAGCTGCCGAGCGCGGTGCGCACGCTGACCATGCCGCGAAACTGGCGATCGTAATTCTGCGGCACGTACATGCCACGCTCGGTCGCGATGGCGACCGGGCTGTCGTCGACCAGAGATGCCGCGGTGAGCAGGCGCGAGTCGATGGCAAGCGCGTACAGAAACGGCTTCAACGTCGACCCGGCCTGCCGCGGTGCGATTGCTCCATCCACGCGCGCGGCGCTGGACAGATCGCCGCCGCTGCCGACGTACGCCAAAACCTCGCCCGTTGCGTTGTCGAGCACCACGATCGCGCCATCGCCGACGCCGCGCTCGGCAAGCTCGGCAAGATGCTGGCGCAAGGCTTCGATGGCGTAGCGTTGCACGTCGGCATCGAGGGTCGTCGCTTTGCGCTCGCCGGGCGACTTGAGGAGCTTCGCCGCAAGATGCGGCGCGAGATTCCAGCGCGCACGCATGCGGTAAGCGCCCGCCAGCGCCACCGTCGTCATCGCGCGCACTTCCTCGCACGCGACTTCGGGTGCGGAAAGCGCGGTCACGCTGCAAGCGCGCTGCGCGACGAGCGCGGCCGGTGCGTTGGGCCCGCGCAGCAGCGCGACCAGAATCGCCGCTTCGCGCGCGTCGAGCCCGGCTGGCGCTTTGCCGAACAAACCGTGCGCGGCGGCATCAAGACCTCTCAGCTCGCCGCGATACGAGGCGAGATTGAGGTAGGCCTCGAGGATCTGCGGCTTCGTCCAAGTGCGTTCCAGCGCCAGCGCGGCCTGTGCCTGATCCCACTTTTGGGTCAGGGTGCGCGAGCTTCCGGCAAGCGCGAGTGCGGGATCGAGCATGCCGGCGAGCTGCATTGTCAACGTCGAGCCACCGCGCGCGCGACGCCCATCGAGCGTGCGCCACACGCTATCCCACGCGGCGCCCGCAAGTCCCGACCAGTCGACGCCGCCGTGCTCGAAAAAGCGCTTGTCTTCCGCGGCGATCAAGGTCGCCGCGACCGCGGGAGAAACATCGGCAAGCGGAATCCAATCCAGTTGTCTCACGCGCGGGTCGATGCGCACCTCGGACAGCGGCGCGCCGTGACGATCGAGCAACAGCGCTTCCGACGTCCCGTAGGAAGACTTGACCTCGGCAAAGGACGGCAGCGACTCGGCTGCAGCGACATGGAACGCTACCGATACCATTGCCGCAGCGATCAACGACCGAAGCCGTGGATGCGAATACGCGATCATGGCTGGACCTTCCAATCGTCGATCGGATACTCGCCCATCATTTCCGGCGCGTACATGGCCTCGACGTGCGTCGCCGGCAGATGGAACGTTCCCGGGTTGTTGAGCCGCACCGTGTATTCGACGATGAAGCGTCCCTTGGGCACGTAGCGGTAGTAGGCGCGGAATCCCTCGAACGTCCGCTCCTCGAATGCCGGCCAAACCGTGCCCCGCTTCGTTTCGCCTTGCGCTAGCAGCGTCGAGTCGCCGCCGAGCCCGCGGCCCAGGACCGTGCTGCCGGCGGGAATCGGGTCGTCGACGACGACCCACGTCATGTCGGTCTGCGCCTCGACTTCCAGATGCACGCGCGCGACGTCGCCTCGGCTCCAGCGGCCGGCCGTTTTTTGCTGCACGGCCGTGACCATGCGCGACACCTTGTAGCCGCTGGAAAAAGGAGTCTTCAACGGAATCGCAGCGATGCTTTGCAGCGTGACCCACGGCTTGCCGGTTCCATCCTGGGCCACGCTCAGCGTCTCGCGCCCCTCGGGCCACGAAAGCTTTTTCTCGAATGGCGTCGCATCATCGGCAAGCTGCCAGACATGCGAAAACTTTTCCGCGGCCAGCGTCGCCGTCGTCGTCCCGAGGACCGGAGTGCTCTCGAATGCCGCCGAGAACTTGTCCAGCGCCACGATGCCCCACGCGTTGGCGACGGTGGTGTTCCAGCGGCCACGTTGCATGCGCGACAGCGCTCCGCGCACCAGCCGCGGCATGTCGTCGCGCCAGGCGGGATCGTCGAGCAGCGCCAGAACCATGCGATTGGCGTTGCGGTCGGCGGAGATCATCAGCCACCACAAGGCGTCGCTCTTTTCGGTGGAGAAGCCCATGATCGTGCCCTGAAAATTGAGCCGCGAGCGAAGAATCTGCTGGGCTTCGTTCAGGCGCACGTCGCGTCGCGGCAACTGCGCCTGGCGTTTGAGAATCACCAGCCAGTCGATGACCGCGGAGGTCGGCCACAGATTCGGCTCGATCGTCATGCTGTCCAGCCACTTGGCGTTCAGCGGCTGCGAGCGGCGCGAAAGTGCTTCCAGCGCGGCGATCTTGCGAATCGCCAGGTCCGCCGTCGGCAGGGCGGAGTAGCGCACTACGCGGCCCTCGACGAAGCCGATCAGCGCTTGTTCCATGCGCGCTCGCGTGTCTTCGGGAATCTCCCAGCCGGACTCGTCGCCGATCGACAGCACGTAGGCGGTCAGCGTGTCCTCGCCTTCGCGCAGGATCGGCCAGAATTTCACCAGCCCGTCGCGGTCGAGATAGTCGGGAAGCGCGCGCATCGCTGCGTCCCAGCGTCCCTTGTCGCGCAGCCCCACCGCGATCGAAACCATCTGCTCGAAGCAACTGTACGGGTACCAGCTCAGATATTCGCGCACGCCGGGCAGGTCGCCCGCGAGCTTGCCCTGCATGCGCACGTTGACGCCGCCGCGTCCGGGAATCGCGTCCTGCGGCCGTTGCACGACCACGCCCTGCGGCTCGGTGAGCTGAAAGATCGTCGCCTGGAACGTGCGCTCGGGCGTGGCAGGCACGACGCGTTGCGAAACCTTGAGCGCGTCCTTCGCGGGCTCGCCTGGCGCAGCGCCGCTCGCGCCTGCGGAAGCGTCGACGCGCCAATCCAGCGCGGTCGCGTTGATCGGCACGGTGACTTCCCAGGTGACTTCGCGTGTTTCGCCGGCGGCGAGATCGACTTCGCGCACGTCGAGCAGCGGCAGCTTCCTCGCCGCCGCCGGCTTCGACTCCACACTCGCGGAAAGCGTCGCGTGAAGACTGCGCTCCGACGCATTGCGCACCGTGACGATAGCGCGAAAGGTGTCGCCTTCGCGCACCAGCGGCGGCAGTCCGGAGAGCAGCATCAAGTCCTGCGTGGCGCGAATCGACGCGGCACCGGTGCCGAACAGTCCCGCGCCGCTCGATGCGATGGCGACGACGCGGAAGCTGGTCAGCGAATCGTTGAGGGGGATTTCCACTGTGGCGCGGCCGTCGTCGTCGAGCGGAACGCGCGCCTTCCACGTAAGCAGGGTGTCGAACAGCTCGCGCGCCGACTGGCGGCCGCCGCCGCCACCCGCCGCGACCGCCTTGCGGCCGAAATGCCGCTTACCGATGACCTGCATTTGCGCGGTGGACGTTTCCACCTCCTCGCCGCGCCGGGTCATCATGGCGTCGAGGAGCTTCCACGTGTCGTTAGGTAAAAGCTCGAGCAGCCCCTCGTCGACAGCGGCGAGCGCGACCTCGCTGCCGCGCGGTGGCGGCGCGCCGTCGCTGCCGCGAACTTCGATCGCGACGGTCGCCTTCTCGCGCACTCGATAAGCTTCGTGTTCAGGCGTCACCTTGACGTGCAGCTCGTGCGCCGCCCAGCCGACGCGGATCTCGGCCAGGCCCATCTTGTACGAAGGCTTGGCGAGATCGATGAGCGCGGTGGGCGCCACGCCGCCGATGCGCCCGCGCACCAGCAACGCGGACACGAACACGTTGGGCGCATAGTTGCCCCTGATCGGAACGTCGATCACGGGCTCGCCGCGCTTGACCGTGCGCACGAACGACTCGAGCACGCCTTCGCGCTCGATCGTCACCAGCACCGTGGCTTCCTTGAACGGCGTGCGCACCTGAAAGCGCGCCGTATCGCCCGGCTCGTATTGTTTCTTCTCCGGCAGGAGGTCGATGCGATCGTTGTCTGATGCCGCGAACCACCAATCGTCGCCGGTCGCGACCCAGGCGTCCGCCCGCGTGACCGCCTGGTTGCCGTCGCCGTCCGTCGCCTGCGCGCGCAGGATCAGATTGCCGGCGGCAGGGGCCGGAGCCTCGCAGAACACGAGGCCGTGCGCGTCGCTCACGCCTTGGCATAGTTCACCAATACGCGTCGTCTCGCTGCCATGCTCGTACGCATAGAAACCGCCGATCAGGCGTCGCCGGTGCGAGTACGTCACGCGCCGAAAGGCGTCGGTCACGACGCGAACGCCGGCGAGCGGACGGCCCTGAACGTCGACAGCGGCGACCGTGAACTTGAGCTTGTCCTTCGACGCTGCCCAACTGTCGGGCTTGAGGCCCAGCACGACACGTGCGGGCCATATGGCAACCCGCGTCGCGGCGGTCAGCGTCTCACCGTTAGGATCGCGGTATTCGAGCTCGGCGACCAAGTCGCGCGGTGTCACTTTGTCGCCGGCACCCGTCCCGATGTTCTTGACGGTCGCGCGCGCCCCGCCCGCGGCGTCGAGCGAAAGCGACAGCTCGCTCGTCTTGCCGTGCGCCGGCTTCGAGTCCGGGTTGTCCGCGTCTTCGTCGTCGCTGTCGGGGTCGGAAAAATTGTATTCGCCGAAATTCGCGGTCGAATCGCCTTCCTCGTCGCGACCTTCTTTGACGTCGCCGGCGGCGAAAGCGAAGTTTTCGAAGTCGGGAAATGCAACCGACTTGGTTTCGAGCTGCGTGCGCAGCTTCACCGGCAGGCCGCCCGCGCCGCCACCGGCGAGATAATTGACGGTCATGTCGATGGCCACATCGGCCGGATTGATCAGCGGCATGCCGACCGGCTGCAGCCGCGCGCGCATCAGCGGAACGCGAAACGCTTCGACGCGGAAGCGGCCGATCACGCGCTCGTCGCGATGCCGATCGCGCGGCGGCGCGAGTGAATCGTGAATCAACATCGTGTACGTGCCGAGCTGAGCGTCCTTGGGGATCGCAAAGCTTGCCTCGCCGTGGGCGCTGCCGTTCCAGCGTATCGGCACGGTATATTCGCGATCGGAGCCTTGATGGCGAATGAGCAGCGTGTCGCCCAGATCTTTGCGCGCGACGGTCGCGAATCCTGCACCTGTCTGCTTGCGAACGAAGACCTTCATCGACGCAGTGTCGCCTGCGCGGAAGAGCGAGCGGTCGAGCACCGCGTGCGCGACGTACGGCCCCTCGTAGTGAGCCGTGGGAACATTGAATCGCCACGGGCTGATACCTTCGCCCCAATCGGAGAAGGCGTACGCCATGTCGTCGGCGACGCGCGCAACGACAAAGAATTCGCGTCGGTCACGCGACTCGCCGCAGGCGGCGATGTACTCGCGATCGGGCAGTTCGACGTTGACGCGGGCGATGCCGGAGGCGTCGCTCGCGCCCTGCCAATACTTGTGGCCGCCGCAATCCTGCACTTCGACACGCGCGTTTTTCACCGGCTTGCCGTCGGACAGGCGCGTCACCCACACCAGCGAAGATTCCCGCCCGAGCTTGAAATGCACGCTCAGGTTGGTGACGAGCGTCGCGGCGCGGACGTAAAACGGCTTTGGCTCGCCGAGCAATGCGGCGCCGAGTTTCGGGCTCGCAAGCTCGACCACGTAGAAGCCGGGGCCCTGCAGCGGAATGCCGACCACTTCGAAGGCCTTGCCGCCGTTGGGTTTCGGCACCGCGATCGCTTGCTGAACATCGTCCGATTTGAAGATCGGCTCGGCGTGGCCATGCTTGATGAGGATCCAGCGCTTCGCCTGCGCATCGTATTGATGGTCGACTCTGTCGCCGATCTCGATGCGTCGCAGCCAGTCGATGATCTTCATCTCGTCGCCCGCCGCGACGCGCGCGACGCGGCCCGGAATGATCGCATTGGCGCTTGAGACGGACCTCGCTCCCGTCGTTGCAACATTGCCCGTCAACGAGGGCTCGACATTGCGCACGGTCAACGGCAGCATCGGCGTGCCGTTTCCCGGCACGACGCGCTCGAGAATGCCGAAATTCGCGGCGAACTTGACCAGCGGCGGATTCTCGTCGGTGCCTACCTTGAGCGGAAACGACGCTGCGTTGGAAAGGAGTCGCCCGGCGTCATCTTTGAGCTCGTCCGGAAGCTCGATCCGGAACGACGTCTGTTCGGGCAAACCGGGACCGAAAGCGACACTCGCGATGCCGCTGCCCTCGTCCGATTCCGTGACTTTCGCCTTGTAGATTTTTCCGGCGCCGTCGACCAGGTGGATCTTGGCCGCGTCGCGTTGCGCGATTGGCGCGGTGAAGGAGAGACTCATCGGCAGGATCGGAATGCAGCGCGCGTTCTTGTTGACGCGCTCGCAGGAAAACGATGCGCGAAACGCCGGCCGGACGCGGTAGGCGAGCGGCTGGTCGGCCGAACTTGGCACGCCGGAGGTCGACGTGACGCCGCGCCCCCAGACCAGTTTCGCTTCGACATCGGCGGGCAGGGTACGGGCGCAGGCGAGCGTCACCAATGGCGAATCGGGAGCGTCGCGCAGCCGAAGAAACTTGTCGTCGTCGCTGCCGGTGTTCGGCAGGCGGAAGGTGATCGAGCGTGTGCGGCCCTCGGCGGCATCGAGAAACAGAAAGCGCAGGTAGCTCGCGGCGAACGATTT
>JADGRP010000302.1 GCA_017880805.1 Burkholderiales bacterium | reverse complement strand
TGTCCGCAACTTCAATCGTCTCGTCGCCGGATGCGCTGCCGGCGAAAAAGTGTCGCTGCAGCGAGCGGGTGTAAAGCGGATCGTAATGCAAGCTGAGCAATTCGCCGACGAGCGCATCCCAGTTCTTAACCGCGGCGAAGTCCTCCCAGCGCTTCAGCACCGCCTTGCCGAGGAGCGGCGTCAAGGGCTCCAGTCGTTGCGCCAACGGTACCGGATCGTCCATGTAAGACCCGTACTCCTCCTTGATCAGCGCCACGCGTTGCGCGAGCGCAGCGACCAGCGTGAGGCTCCGTGCGCCACGCATGCGGCCGAGCAGCGTCTCAGGCACTTGCAGCTTGCCGATGCGCTTGCTCTCGGACTCGACAAAGACGGCACGCGCCGGGTCGAGCACATCCAGCGCGGCCGCGAGCGCGGTTTCGAATGCTTTTTGCGAGGGCTGAACCGCATCGGGATATTCACCCAGCAAGGAACCGCGGTGGCGCGCGATTGCCTCGAGGTCGAGCGTTTGTGCGCCTGCCGCCGACAGCGCAGCAAGAAGCCGGCTCTTGCCCGAGCCGGTGAGGCCGCACAGAACCACGAACTGAAAGCGCGAGGGAAGCGTTTCGAGCTGGCCGATGACATGCCTGCGGTACGCGCGGTAGCCGCCGTCGAGCTGCATCGCGCGCCAGCCGACCTCGTTCAGGATATGGGCTAGCGCACGGCTCCTTTGTCCGCCGCGCCAGCAATAGACCAGTGGTTGCCAGTCGCGCGGTTTATCGGCGAGTGCGCCGTCGAGCATCGCGGCGATGTTTCGTGCGACGAGCGCGGCCCCGAGCCTGCGGGCCTCGAAGGCAGACCCGGTGTACATGGTGCCGATGCGCGCGCGCTCGGCGTCGTCGAGCACCGGCAGATTCACGGCACCCGGAAGATGATCCAGCGCAAACTCGGCGGGACTGCGCACGTCGAGGCGTTCGGGAAAGGCCGCGAGCGCATCGACGGTTACGCGCAACGCCACGGCGTGGCGCTCGCTCATCGGGATTTGCCCGGTTCGCCAAGCAAGGGCTTGAGCTCTTGCCACACGTTGTCGAGCATCCTCGCTTGCGCGGCGATCACCGGATGGATGCGGTCACCCTGGAACATCGCATTGTCTTCGGCAAAGCCTTCGAACAGAAACGGAACCAACGCCGCTTTGCGCCCGCGGGCGACATCGCCAAAGGTCGTATCGAAGCGATGCACGTACGCCGGGCCGTAGTTCGGCGGAAGGCGCAAGCCGACGATCAGCACGCGCGCGCCGCTCTTTTGCGCCGCGACGGTCATCGCGTCAAGGTTCGCATGCATCGCGTCAATGCTGCCACCGCGCAGTCCGTCGTTGCCACCCAGCTCGATCACGGTCACGGCGGGGTGATTCCTTGCGAGCAGCGCGTCTAGGCGCGCCCTGCCGCCGGCGGTGGTGTCGCCGCTGATGCTGGCGTTGACAACGCGGTGCGGATAGTGCTCGGCAGCAAGACGCTGCTGCAGCAGCGTCGCCCAGCCCGTTTCTGCCGGGAGTCCATAACCGGCGGAGATGCTGTCGCCGACCACCAGCACCACCGGCGCCGCGATGACGCAAGCGTTCGCGGCAAGCGCGGCAAGAAGCGCGAAAAACAAGCGAACGAATGGACGACGCGGCATTCAGACTCCCACGATGACGGGACATTCTAGCGCGGCGCTCAGGAAAGGGCCCGGGCGTAGGGCGTTTTTTGGCGCCCCGGTACAATGCTCGCGCCGCAACGAAGCTCTTGTCGTACTTGGCATGAGCGTCAGGTTGCCAAAGCCGGTCCACGGCCCAACCTTGTCTTCATCGTCCTCGAATTCCCGCCCATGCCTTCCACCGTCATTCGCGCCCGTAAGCTCTCAAAGCAAGTCCAGAGCGGTTCATTGCCACTGATGATCCTCGACGACGTCAGCTTCGACGTGGATGCGGGTGAGACCGTGGCGATCGTCGGCCCCTCCGGCTCCGGCAAGACCACGCTGCTCGGACTTCTGGCCGGGCTCGATCGCCCGACGTCGGGCGAGGTGTCGTTCGGCGACACGGCACTTAATCAACTGTCCGAAGATGGACTCGCCGCGCTGAGGCAGCGCTGGCTCGGGTTCGTTTTCCAGTCGTTTCAGCTCCTGCCGGCGTTGACTGCGCTCGAAAACGTCATGCTGCCGCTCGAGCTCGCTGGCTCGCTCGATGCAGCGCCGCGGGCGCGCGACTGGCTTGCGCGCGTCGGCCTGGCGGCGCGGGTTGGCCATTATCCGAAGCAGCTCTCTGGCGGTGAGCAGCAACGCGTTGCGATCGCTCGTGCTTTTTCGGGGGAGCCGCGCGTGTTGATGGCCGACGAGCCGACCGGAAATCTCGACGGCGCGACGGGATCCGAAGTTGCCGATCTCATGTTTCGTCTCAACCGCGAGCGCGGCACGACACTGCTGCTGGTGACGCACGACACGTCGCTGGCGTCGAGGTGCGGTCGCAGGCTCTCGCTCGCCGGCGGCCGTCTGGTCGATGATGCGGCGCTCACAGGCGGGCATATAGCGGTGGCCAAACCGGCAACGCCGACCGCATGAATACGCTCCGGCTCGCAATGCGCATGCTCGGTCGCGACTGGCACGCGGGCGAGCTGCGGGTGCTGATCGCCGCGCTGGTGCTGGCGGTAGCAAGCGTCGGCACGGTTGGTTTTTTCACCGACCGGGTCAAGGGTGCGTTGACCCGGCAAGCAAACCTGCTCCTTGGCGGCGATCTGCTCCTCTCCGCCGATCGGCCTCTGCCCGACGATTACGCGAACGAAGCGCGCCAGCGTGGCCTCGCCGTTGTCCCGGCGATCAAATTCAACAGCATGGTCCAGGCCGCGAATGGCGGCGCATCAGCCGACGCGGTACTGGCTGACGTCAAGGCGGTGGCGGCGGGTTACCCGTTGCGAGGTGCGATCACGCTTGCCGATCCGGCGCTGCCCGAGGGTACGACCGCAACTGGAATTCCGCAGCCGGGCGAAGCGTGGATCGACGGCCGCCTGGCCGCGAGACTCAACGTCGGCAAGGGTGCACAGCTCGCAGTTGGCGACAAGACCCTGACCATAGGCGCGATCGTGCTGCAGGAGCCGGAAGTCGCGGGCGGATTGCTGTCGATGGGGCCGAAGCTGCTCATGAATCTCGGCGATGTTCCTGCAACGAAGCTGCTGCAGCCGGGCAATCGCGCGTCGTATCGGCTGCTCGTGGCGGGACCGGCGACGGACGCGTTCCGCGACTGGGCCAAGGCCCGGCTCGATCGCGGTCAGCGGCTGGAATCGATTCGCGATCTGCGGCCCGAAGTGCGGCAGACGCTCGAGCGTGCCGAAAAATTTCTGGCCCTGGCGGCGCTGGTCGCGGTGATGCTGGCCGCCGTGGCGGTCGCGCTGGCCGCGTCGCGATACCTGCGCCGGCACCTCGACGCCGCGGCCATGATGCGCTGCCTCGGTGCGCCGCAGCGGCAGATGCTCGCGCTGTTCTCGCTGCAGTTCCTGGCGCTCGGCGTGGCAGCCAGCGTCGTCGGCTGCGTCGTCGCGCTCGGCGGACAGCAGTTGTTGGTCGCGCTTCTCGGGGCGATGGTGAGCACCGATCTGCCGCCGCCGGGCTGGCTTCCCGCCCTCGCTGCGATGACCACCGGATTGCTGATGCTGCTGGGCTTTGCCTTGCCGCCTTTGTTCGCGCTGTCCAGGGTGCCGCCCCTGCGAGTGTTGCGACGCGACATCGGCATGCCGCGCGCAGGCGGCTCGTTTGCCTACCTGCTGGGCGCGGCGACGGTTGCGCTGTTGATCGGGTGGCAGGCACAGGACGTCAAGACCGGTGTGATCATGGTCGGCGGTATCGCGGGGATGCTCGTGGCCGCAGCAGCGTTGGCGTGGGGCATGATCGCGCTCCTGCGACTTCTGCCACAGCACGGATATAGCTGGCGCTACGGGCTTGCGAACCTGCGGCGCAGACCGCTCGGATCGAGCCTGCAGATCGGTGCACTCGGCTTGGGGCTGATGGCGCTGCTCTTGCTGACGCTGGTGCGTGGCGATCTGATGCGCAATTGGCGCGCGAGCATTCCCGCGGACGCGCCCAACGCTTTCCTGATCAACGTGCTTCCGGATCAGGTCGCGGGCGTGCGCGCGATGCTGAAGCGCGAGCTCGGTGTCGATGCCCAATTGTCGCCGATGGTGCGCGGCCGTCTGGTCGCGATCAACGACAAGCCGCTCGATACCGCGCGCCTGGCCGACGAAGGCGCGCGGCGACTTGGCGAGCGCGAGTTCAATCTCTCGTGGACCGATACGCTGCCGCGCGGCAATCGACTCGTCGCGGGCGAGTGGTGGAAGCCAAGTGAAGGCGAAGGCGTCTCGCTGGAGGACGGCATCGCACAGACGCTCGGCATCAAGGTGGGCGACAGTCTCACCTATGACATCGTCGGAACGCGCGTCAGCGCCAAAGTGACCAGTCTGCGCAAGGTCGATTGGGACAGTTTCCGGGTCAACTTCTTCGCGCTATTCTCGCCCGGCGTGCTCGACGGCATGCCGCGAACCTATATTTCCGCGGTTCGCGTCGGCAGCGGGAGCACCTGGCTGACGGCGCTGCTGCGCGACTATCCGAACGTGCTGGTGATCGACGTGGGCGCGCTCCTGCAGCAGGTCCAGACGATCATCGAGGAGGTCGCCCGCGCGGTCGAGTTCGTGTTTCTCTTCACGCTGCTTGGCGGCGTGCTGGTGCTCGAAGCGGCAATCGCGGCAACGCAGGACGAGCGCCGCCTTGACGCCGCGATTCTGCGCACGCTGGGCGCGAGCCGACGACAGCTCTCGGCCGCGCAGGTGGCGGAATTCGTGGCACTGGGCGGATTGGCGGGCCTCGTTGCCGCCGCCGGTGCGACGGCGATCGGTTACGTGCTCGCCGACCGGACTTTCCTCATCCCGTTCAGTTGGAATCCTTGGGTGTGGCTGTTGGGCGTGGCCGGTGGCGCGATCGGTGTCGCCGCCGCCGGCTGGCTCGGCACCCGCGCGACGCTCAGGCAGCCTCCGCTCGCCGTGCTGCGGCAATTGAACTGAAGGCGCCGAGTGGCGCGCCGCGAGCGTATGCGCGCTAGGACCTTGCGCCGAGCACGGTCTCTCGGCCGAGGAGCCGGGCAACCGCAACAAGCGCAATCACAGTCAGGAGCGCCGGCGTGAGCGCGCTCTGTAGCCAATCGATGGCCGGTATGGCATCGCCGCGCAGCGCACGGGAGAGAAGGGTGTACTGCGCCGAAATCGGTGCCCAGAGCAGCCACGGGGGCTCCCGTTTCTGCGCCATGAGCTGAACGAAGGGCAGCATGCTAAAGAGGAACAGAAGCACGCCGACGTTGGCCTGGGCCTCTTTCAGCGAACGGCCGCGCATGCCGACGTAGAGAAGCAACGCGGACAATAGCGCGATCAGCGGCGCCAGTATCCACAGGAATCGCGCGAGTTCGATCGCGCCGAAAAGGAACGGCACGCCGATGGCGGGCAGCGGCGCGAAGTTGAGCGTGAGATAGAACCCGATCAGCGTCAGCACCACCACCACCGCATCGAAGAGGCCGATCGCGGCCCACTTGCCGAGCGCGAGCTGCAGCGGCGTCAGTGGGGTCGCGAGCAGCGGCTCGAGCGAGCCGCGCTCGCGCTCCCCGGCGGTTGCGTCGAGCGCGGGCGCCATGCCGCCCATCATCGACGCGAACAGACCGTAGAACGCCACCAGGAAAAGCACCAGCGAACCGGATTGCTGGGGCGTCGCGAGATCGACATCCTCGACCTTGAGCGGGCGCGCGACTTCCGTTGCGATGCCGCGCAACACCAGCCGTTGCGTTCCCCATAGCCGGCTATAGGCGAAGAGCAGTGATTCCGCGGAATTGATCGCCGCACGCGCGCGATCGCGTGAGCGGTCGTAGACAAGACGAACCGTTCCGGCCTTACCCGCGGCAACGTCGGTCTCGAACGCCGGGTCGATCCAGAGCGCGAGGTCGAGGTCGCCGGCGCGAATCTTCGCTTCGTAGTCCGCGGGCGCCGCTTGTATCACCACCTGTTCGCGTTCCAGAAATGCAATCAGCGCCGGCGCGTTTTCGCTGCCTACGACCGGCAGCTTGAGCTCGCGCGCCTTGTCCGCCTGATTTGCGGTCATGTTGAAAATGAGCACCAGGAATACGGGCCCTGCGGCGATCGCCGTCAGCAAGGTCACGAGAATGGTCCGCCGATCGCGTATCGTGTCGACGATTTCCTTACCCGCCACGGTAAGGATGCGCGCAGCGCTGCTCATGCCGCGAGACCTTCTCCGGATCC
>JADGRP010000301.1 GCA_017880805.1 Burkholderiales bacterium | reverse complement strand
GTAGAAGGCGAACTTGACCGCGCGCAAGGTGTCGCGCCCCCAGTCTTTTTCAGGGTTCTGCTGCGAGTGCGCGTGCTTCACCGCGAAACGGTTTGGCGTCGCGGCATTGAACGTCGCCAGATCGCTGGCCGAAACGTTGGCGGTAAAATTGGAATTCTTGCCCGCCGTCGCCGCCGGCTGGCGGACGCCGGTGATGGTATTGACGGTGTTCGTCGCAAGATCATGGAAGCCGGCGCCGCTTCCCTTGTCGGCATAGGCAACCACGCAGCCATGCTTGAGACCCCACTCGCCTGCCGTGCCGATCGCGCCGTAGACGCCGCGCGATCCGCTCGACGTGCCGGTGACGATGCATGGATTGTTCTTGTCGAACGTGGCCGGGATTTGCACCATCAGCGTCACGTTCTGCATGCCGGTTCCGTCGTCGGCGTAGGCGAGATACTCGTTGCCCGCGACCTTGCCTTCGTTCGCCGTCGCGTTGCCGTTGATGTCGACGTTAGGTCCATAGAGCGTGCCGTAGCCGCCATTCGGACTGTTTACGTCCACCAGCGCCCGGTAGTTGTTGTAGATCGCGATCTTTCGCAGCTCGGCCGCGGTCGGGTTGAGAGGGTCGGCGGCGATGGGCGAGGCGCCGGCCAGGCCCGTCTTGCCCAGTCCCCCGGTCGCCAGGTCGTCGGTGGTGCCGTTATAGGCCAAGGTGCTGATCGTGCCCATGATGAAATCAGGCTTGAGATTGAGGGATACGATGCTGTCGCCGCCCCCGCCGCCGCAGCCAGCGACGAGAATGCTTGCGGCGCCTGCTGCGATGACGCACAAGGTGCGCGTGGATAGAATCATGGTGCTTCTCCTGATGAATACTGGTCGGGTTGGCGCTCTCGACGGGCACATCGGTGCGAGTACCGACTTGGGCGAAGCGAATACTGGCTCGGATGAAGCGAATACCGGCTGGGCCAAAGCAGATCGGTCTCCCGATCCTCGGAGCAGGGCGGCAGTGTAACGCATGCAAGCGGCCCGTTGGCGGTAATTTGGCTGCAGTTGCTCGACATGGTCGGATGCGGGAGCGCAATGAAGCGCAAAGCGCGCAGTCGATGCCGCGGCATCGTTCCACTTTGCCGCCGCGTTTGGCAAGGTCGGGACGTTCGCTTATCATGCAATTCATCGACGGCTCCGTAGCCCCAATATCGCTCGCTGTCGTCCTCCAGGAGGTTCCATGAAACGTCTGATACTCGTCTCGGCGCTTGGTACGCTCGCCGTCTGCTCTACGCTGCCTGCCTTTGCTCAGTCCGCCGTCGCGCGCCTGGAACCGACCAAGGGCAACGTCGCGTCCGGCACGGTCACGTTTACGCAGAAGGGCGACAAGGTCTCCGTCGAGGCCAGGGTTTCAGCATTGATCCCGGGTGGCCACGGTTTTCATATCCACGAAAAGGGCGATTGCAGCTCGAGAGACGGGATGAGCGCGGGCGGCCACTTCAATCCAACGGCCAAGCCGCACGGTAATCCTGGCGTACCGGACCACCACACGGGCGACATGCCGATGCTCGTCGCCGATGCTTCCGGTAACGCGTCATTGTCGATGGAGCTTGGTGGAATGACAATCGGCAGCGGCGCAACCGACATCGTCGGCAGGGCGCTCATCGTGCACAAGGATCCGGACGACTACACGACGCAGCCGACCGGCAACTCCGGCGCGCGCGTCGCGTGCGGCGTGATCGCCAAGAGCTGATGCGAATCGCCGTCGCGGCGCCCGCCTGCCGCGTGTTGCGCGGTCTGTCGCGGCTTGCACTGCTGACCGCGCTCGCGAGCTGCAGCGGGACGGGCACGCAGACCTGGACCTTTGCCGACCTGATCCCCAAGACCGGCGCTGGCGCGGTCGCCAAATTGTCGCCGAAGAACGGCAGTTCGGTCAGCGGCACCGTAACCTTCGTGCAGCGCGGCGACAAGGTCGTGGTCGCCGCGGTAGTGCAGAATCTCATGCCCGGGCCGCACAGCATGTATATCCACGAAGTCGGCAACTGCAGCTCCCCGAATGCGGCAAGCGCGGGCAGTGTGTGGACGCTGGTCGGTGCGGCACCCGGAAGGACGCGCAGCGGCAACCTGCCGGAGCTGCTCGCGGGCAGCGAGGGTAACGCCAACGTCGTGTCGGATCTGCGAGGGATCACCGTGGGTGACGGCAGTCCGCTCGACATCATCGGGCATGCCGTCGTGGTCCACAGCGGCCTCGATCCCGATCCGCGACCCGAATTCGGCGTTCGGAACGGCTGGCTGGCCTGTGGCGTTATAGAACGCCAATGAGAACGCCAATGAGTGCGAACGCAAAGGCGCCGGGCAACGCATGGGGTTCTTGAGCGATCGTAAAATATTGATCACCGGCCTGCTTTCAAGCCGCTCGATCGCGTACGGCATCGCACACGCCTGCAAGCGCGAAGGCGCGACGCTCGCTTTCACCTATGTCAACGACGACCTCGAGGCGCGCGTGCGAAAGCTGGCGGCGGATTTCGGCAGCGCGCCGGTTCTGCGCTGCGACGTTACCAGCGACGACGAGATCGCCGCGCTGTTCGAGTCCCTGCGCGGCGAATGGGGCGGGCTCGACGGCTTGCTGCATTCGATCGCATTTGCGCCGCGTGAAGCGCTCGCCGGCGATTACCTCAACGGTCTGTCGCGCGAGGCGTTCGCGATCGCACACGACGTCAGCTCCTACAGCTTGGCCGCATTGGCCAAGGGGGCGCGGCCATTGATGCAGGAGCGCCACGCTGCATTGGTGACGCTTACCTATCTGGGCGCGGTGCGTGCCATTCCGAATTACAACGTGATGGGCCTGGCCAAGGCGAGCCTCGAGGCCAATGTGCGCTATCTCGCGCAATGCCTCGGTCCCGAGGGCATCCGCGTTAACGGCATTTCCGCCGGGCCGATCAAGACGCTTGCCGCGGCGGGCATCGCCGGCTTTTCCAAGATTCTGCATTTTGTCGAAAGGACCGCGCCACTGCGGCGCAATGTGACCATCGACGAGGTCGGCAATGTGGCCGCGTTTCTCCTTTCCGACCTGTCCAGCGCCATCACCGGCGAAGTTACCTATGTCGATTGCGGATTCTCGACGGTCGCCGCAGGCATGGGCGAGGAGTAGCAGCGAGAATCCTCGCTGCGTTTCGTCCGGCAATGGATCCATCGTCGTGTGCCTGCACGGTGGCGCAGCGCCGGCCGGAATGACGGGATGAAAACGCCCATCGGACGCTTCGACGCCGTCATCATCGGCGGGGGCCACAACGGTCTCGTGTGCGCCTGCTATCTGGCCAAGGCAGGCTTGTCGGTGGCGGTTTTCGAGCGTCGCGGAATTGTCGGCGGCGCGGCTGTGACCGAGGAATTCCATCCCGGGTTTCGAAACTCCACCGCCAGCTACACCGTGAGCCTGCTTCACCCGCGGGTGCTGCGCGATCTTCGGCTCGCGGAGCACGGGCTTCGAATCATCGAGCGCCCACTGTCGAATTTTCTGCCCCTGTCGGCGCAGAGTTATCTGAAGGTCGGCGGAGCGTCGGGCGGTAACTCCGCGGGCCACTCGGTTGGCGACCCCTCAGTTGGCATCCAAATTACCGGCTGCGCGGCGACGCAAGCCGAGGTCGCGCGATTCTCGACCAGGGACGCGGACGCACTTCCGCAGTATTACGCGATGCTCGATCGCGTCGCAGACGTGCTGCGCGAAATGTTGCTCGAGACTCCACCCAATGTGGGCGGCGGCATTCACGATCTTTTCCAGACGTGGAAGGTGGGAGGGCGCCTCAAGCGTCTGGCCATGGCTGAGCGTCGCGATGTGCTGGACCTCTTCACGAAGAGCGCGGGCGAGATCCTCGATCGCTGGTTCGAGTCCGATCCGATCAAGGCCGCATTGGGCTTCGATTCGATCGTCGGCAATTTCGCCAGCCCCTATACGCCTGGCTCGGGCTATGTGCTTTTGCATCACGTGTTCGGCGAGGTCAACGGCAAACGCGGGCAATGGGGCCATGCGCTGGGAGGCATGGGAGCGATTACGCAAGCGATGGCGGCGGAGGCGATCTCTCGCGGCGTGACGCTTTTCACCGACGCCGCGGTTTCGCGCGTGCTGAGCGCGAACGGTCGCGTCTATGGCATCGCGCTCGCGGACGGAACGGAAGTCCTGGCCGAGCGCGTGATCGGGAACGTCAATCCCAAGCTCCTGTATCTGCAACTCGTCGACCGAAAAGCGCTCGATGGCGACTTCCTGCGGCGGATCGAGGCTTATCGTTGCGTCTCGGGCACGTTCCGGATGAATGTCGCGCTCGATGCTCTGCCCGATTTCACGTGTCTTCGCGGCGACGGCCCGCATCTCAGGTCGGGCATCATCATTGCGCCGTCGCTCGCCTACATGGAACGCGCGTATTTCGACGCGCGCCTGACCGGGTGGTCACGCGAGCCCATCGTCGAGATGCTCATTCCGTCGCTGGTTGACGCGTCGCTCGCTCCGGCCGGAAAGCACGTAGCGAGCCTCTTCTGCCAGCACGCAAATCCGCAATTGCCGGGCGGCGCATCGTGGGATGCGGCGAAACAGGAAGTCGAAGCGCTGATGATCGCCACCGTCAATCGTCACGCGCCAAATTTTGCGGCGAGCGTGATTGGCCGGCGCGCACTGTCACCGCTCGACCTCGAGCGCGATTTCGGACTGGTCGGAGGAGATATCTTCCACGGCTCGCTCGCGCTGGATCAGCTCTTTTCGGCGCGTCCGGTGCTCGGCCATGGCCACTACCGCGGGCCGTTGAAGGGCCTGTACATGTGCGGCGCGGGCACTCATCCCGGCGGTGGCGTCACCGGCGTGCCCGGACACAACGCGGCGAGGGAAATTCTTCGCGATGCGCGGCGAAGAATGGAATCGTAGGGCCGAATACACCGGCCGCCACGATTGACGATCCGCGGCAGGCGAAGCTAGTCGCACCGCGGGCATTCGAATAAGTCGAAGTCAGCCGATAAGCCGGGTTCTGTTACGGGGCACGCTTGCACGCACCCTATGGCCGTCATTCGTCTAGGCGTCGCGTTGCCGCGACGCTCGAGCCACCTACCCGCGGACTCGGCGAGCAGCCTTAGGTTGAATCTTTTCGTCCGCTTACTTGGTGTTGCTCCGGATGGAGGTTGCCGCGTTTCACCCGCTCCGGACCTGGCCTAAAGCCAAACCGGGGCGACTCGTCTCTGTGGCCCTGTTCCTCGCCTTCGTCGCTCGCTCACGCGATCGACTTATTGCGGCTGGGCGTTACCCAGCATCCCGCTCTGCGGAGCCCGGACTTTCCTCTCCCCGCACTGGTTTTCACCGGCGGGCAGCGACGGTCTGGCTGACTTCGGACGCGAATGGTAGCACGGCGCGGCGGTCCATTTGTGGCGCGGGAGTTGCGCTAGGCGTCGAGGCGCCAGCGCATCGTTTCTCCGGCGCGCAAAGGCACCACGGTGTGCTCACCGAACGGATACGACGCCGGAACGACCCACGCTTCGCGCTTGAGCGTTATGGTGGCGGTGTTGCGCGGCAGGCCATAGAAGTCCGCGCCGTGGAAGCTCGCGAACGCTTCGAGCCGTTCGAGCGCGCCCGAGCGATCGAATGCTTCCGCGTAGAGCTCGATGGCGGCATGCGCGGAATAACAGCCGGCGCAGCCGCACGCGCTTTCCTTTTCGCCGCGGGCGTGCGGCGCGGAATCGGTGCCGAGGAAGTACTTCGGGCTTCCGCCGGTCGCGGCCCGAACCAGCGCCAGTCGATGCGCTTCACGTTTCAGGACCGGGTTGCAGAAGAAATGCGGCCGGATGCCACCGACGAGGAGCGCGTTGCGCGACCATGTAAGGTGTTGTGGTGTGATCGTCGCGCCGACATTGGCGGGCGCCGCGTCGACGAATTCCGCCGCCTCGGTCGTCGTGATGTGTTCGAGGACCATTTTGAGCGCCGGAAAATCGCGCACGAGGCGCGTAAGCTCTCGGTCGATGAACACTTGCTCGCGATCGAAAATATCGACATCGGGGTCGGTGACCTCGCCGTGCAAGAGCAGCGGCAGGCCATGCTCTTCCATCGCGGCGATCGCCGCGTACGCCTGACTGAGCTCGGTGACGCCGGAATCGGAATTCGTGGTCGAGCCCGCGGGATAGTACTTGACCGCGATGACGAAGCCCGACGCACGGGCCCGGGTGATTTCCTCCGCGGGCGTGTTGTCGGTCAGGTAGAGCGTCATCAGCGGCGCGAATGCGGACCCGGCAGGCAGCGCCGCAAGAATACGATCGCGGTACGCCGCGGCTGCCGCGACCGTGGTCACCGGAGGCGTGAGGTTTGGCATCACGACGGCGCGGGCGAATGTCCTTGCCGTCGCGCCGACGACCGAGCGCATCATCGCGCCGTCGCGCAGATGAAGGTGCCAGTCGTCGGGGCGCGTAATGGTGAGGGTCATAGCAACGTCACCGAAAAGGGATGCAAACAGCTTGTTTTTACGTGCATTATACGGCGCGCGCGACGGACGGCGCCCCCGGTGTCGACGCCCATTCAGCCGATGGGTTGCGCCGCGTCATTCGAGATATAATGCGCGGTTTGTTGCTGCGGGCGTCGGTTCAATGTTCGGACCGAGGCAAAGAGTGACGAAGAGTGGCGGCGTGAGCGGACCAGCGGTTTCATTCCGCTAGCGCCGATGGCGGTGTGGGAAAACTCGTGCAGGAAAACTTGTTGCAGGAAGGTGATTTCGTGGCAACCAAAAGTGTAGCAACCAAGAGTGTCGCGACGAAAGGCGTGGTAGCCAAAAGCGTCGTGGCCAAAGGCTTCGTGGCCAAAGGCGCCGTGGCCAAAGGCG
>JADGRP010000300.1 GCA_017880805.1 Burkholderiales bacterium | reverse complement strand
TTCGCTTCGGCACCGGCGACCTCTCGGCAATAGAGCCCTCGTCGTTGTCGAGGCCATCACCGTGCGGCCGCACCAACATGCGCATCAAGGGCTGGATGGGCCGCGCCGATCAGACGACCAAGGTCAAAGGCATGTTCGTGCATCCGTCCCAGATTGCCGCCATCGTCGCGCGCCACCCCGGGATCGCGAAAGCGCGGCTCGTGGTCGACAACCCGCAGGGCACCGATACCATGACGCTGCACGTCGAGATCCCGGCCGGCAATGCGGGCATTCGCGATGGAATCGTGGCAAGTATCCGTGACGTCACGAAACTTCGGGGCGAAGTGACGATCCGCGGCCCGGGCGAGCTCGCCAACGACGGCAAGGTGATCGACGACGTTCGGCGCTATGATTGACGCCTTCTTATTTCACCGCCCCCGCGGCGTGCCGTGCTACGATCGTCGCGGGCACTTTCACCATGGTTAAAACCGCTCCCGCCACCAGCTCGGTGACACCGCTAGCCGAAGAGACCTTGAGCGCGATCGCCGCCACCGGCGTCGTCCGCAATTTCCCCAAGAACGCGGTATTGATCAACGAGGGCGATACCGCCGATTCGTTGTTCATCGTGCTCAGCGGGCGGGTAAAGGTCTTCGCAAGCAACGAAGCCGGCCGGGAAATCGTGCTCAGTTTCTTCGGCCCCGGCGAATACGTCGGCGAGATGTCGCTCGATGGCAGTCCACGATCGGCTTCGGTGATGACCATGGAGCCGACGTCGTGCGCTATCGTCAATCGGGCGAGCTTTCGCCAGTTCATACTTGCGTACCCCGATTTCGCGCTGCATCTGATCGAGAAGCTGATCCAGCGTGTGCGTATCACGACCGACACCGTGAAGAGTCTTGCGCTATCCGACGTCTACAGCCGACTGGTCCGGCTGATCATGGCGTTGGCCGTCGAACGCGATGGGGCAACGGTCGTGCCCGAGAAACTCACCCAGCAGGACATCGCCGAGCGCGTCGGCGCTTCGCGCGACATGATCAGCCGCTTGTTCAAGGACTTGGTCGCGGGCGGCTATCTCAGTATCAAGGATCGAACGATTACCGTCCTTAAGAAGCCGCCGTCGGGCTGGTAGGCGCGCGTCTTCCGCGGCCCGCGCCGCGAATCGAGTCAGCGCCATGAATCTTCTGCACTAAATTGCTGGAATCCTCCGCCGCGCCGCGGTGCGGCGTGCCGCTACAGTGGGCGCATCCGACGGCAGATCATCGCCGCTGGTCAACAGGCGGGCCTCATCGGATTCGGTCCGCTTCGAAGCCCACGCACCATGAGGAGTCTGCAATGTCCAGTTCGAGACGGTCCTACACCAGCAGGAGACGTTTGAACACAACGGTAAAGGTCGCGGCCTTGATTGCGGCACTGGGATTTGTCACCGTGATGCTCGAGCAGCCGCGGCTGACTGCATCGCCGAGTCGTTCGAGTGCGTCGATCGAACAGAGCCTCCAATCGACCGATTCCGGCGGAGCGCCGATGACTCGTTCCGTGTCCGGACCGGCCGCGACTGGAGAGTCGCGGTTGCCAGCGTCGGCGTCGGAATATCTGCCGGCGTATTTTCCGGGCCAGTTTGCGCCGCCAAGTGGCGAGGTCGAAGCGCAGCCGGCGACGTTCTGAGCGCGGAATTTATTCGAGCGGCTCCGCCAGCGAGTTCGCACCGCCGCCCGCGCCGCTTACGGTTTTGCGCAATCGCAGACTTCGGCGCCCTTGTCGAAGACGATCCGCCATTGGCCCGGCGCTTCCTGTCGCCAGATCGAGGTGAAGGTGGCGAACAACTTGCCCTGGGCATCGCGCACCGGGCCCGTGCTCAAGGCAAGCTCGCCCGATTCGAGCACCTGCACCTGGTCAGGCTGCCACGAAAACGGAGCGTCGGTCTTTTCGAAGAAGCGCTGCCACGCGTCGGCGACCCGTTGTTTACCGCGAAGCGCCGTCGATCCCGAAAAGAAAATGGCGTCATCGGACAAGAACGATTTGAACGCTGCATAGTCGCGGTCGGCCATCGTCTTGGCAAACGCGCGTTCGGTGTCTGCGACCTCGCGTTCCGCGCGGGCCGCGTCGCGCGGCGATGGCGCAGCGCACGCGTTGAGCAACGCGGCGCAAATAAGCGAGGCGAGTAGCGGGCCGGATCGCACTTGCGTCAGCGACAGCAGCGCATTACGACAATCGCGGCAAACTGCGGACCATTGCGCGCGGATGGGTGCACGATAGTGGAGCATCGCGCTGCGCCCGGCCGTCAAATGCCGCCCATGCAGACGTATTTCACCACGACATATTCTTCGATGCCGTACTTCGATCCCTCGCGCCCGATGCCCGATTGCTTGACGCCGCCGAAGGGTGCGACCTCGGTGGTGATAAGCCCCGTATTCACTCCGACCATGCCGTATTCGAGTGCTTCGGCCACGCGCCAGATGCGCCCGATGTCGCGCGAGTAAAAGTAGGACGCGAGGCCGAACTCGGTCCGATTGGCTAGCGCTATCACTTCTTCGTCGGTTTTGAAACGGAACAGCGGCGCCACCGGGCCGAACGTCTCCTCGCTGAAGATCTTCATGTCCGCGGTCATGCCGGTGAGCACGGTTGGTTCGTAGAACGTCCCGCCCAGCGCGTGACGCTTGCCGCCGACGGCCACCTTGGCACCGCGCGCCGTGGCATCGGCGACGTGCTCCTCGACCTTTTCCAGCGCTTCGCGATTGATCAAGGGTCCCTGCGTAACGCCGGACTCGATGCCCGACCCGACCTTGAGCGCGCGTACGCGCTCGGAAAGCTTCGCCGCAAACGCGTCGTAAACCTTGTCGTGCACGAACAGGCGGTTGGCGCAGACGCAGGTCTGGCCCGTGTTGCGGTACTTGGAGATGATTGCGCCTTCGGCCGCGGCATCGAGGTCGGCGTCGTCGAATACGATGAAGGGCGCGTTACCGCCGAGCTCCAGCGAAATCTTCTTGACCGTCGGCGCAACCTGCTTCATCAGCACCCGGCCGATCTCGGTCGAGCCGGTGAAGGAGACCTTGCGCACGGTGGGATTCGATGTCATCTCGCCGCCGATCGCCGACGCCTTGCCGGTGATTACGTTGAGCACGCCGGGCGGAAATCCTGCGCGTGAGGCAAGCTCTGCCAGCGCCAGCGCGGATAGCGGCGTCGCCAGCGCCGGCTTGATTACCACCGTGCAGCCAGCCGCAAGCGCCGGCGCGACCTTGCGGGTGATCATCGACGACGGAAAATTCCACGGCGTGATCGCCGCGCAGACGCCGATCGGCTCCTTGATCACCACCAGCCGCCGGTCGTTGCCAATGGTTGGAATCACGTCACCGTAGACCCGCTTGGCCTCTTCCGCGAACCACTCGCAGTATCCGGCGCCGATGGTGATCTCGCCCTTGGCCTCGGTCAGCGGCTTGCCCTGTTCGGTGGTCAGGATCAGCGCGAGATCGTCGGCGTGCGCGAGCTGGAGCTCGGACCACTTGCGCATGATGGCCGAGCGCTCCCTGGCCGTCTTGGCACGCCACGCCGGCCATGCCTTGTCCGCCGCCTCGATTGCGCGCGCGGTCTCTCCTGTGCCCATCATGGGGGCAGTGCCGATTTTTGTCGCCGTTGCCGGATTGACGATGTCGAACGTCTCGCCCGAGTCGGCATCGCACCAGCGGCCGTCGATATAGCATTGGTGTCTGAGAAGCGCCGCGTCTTTGAGTGAGAGTTGAGGGCGGCGTTCGGAAGTGTCGGGAGCCATGGAGTTCTCCTGCAACGTTTGATACGGTGAAGACGAATGGGACTCGCCAGTCCACAATTATAGGCGGTAGGGGAGGCGGAGATATTACCGCATGGGTGTGGCGACCTTGCCCGCGGATTCTGCCTCCCAAATTGCCCGCGACCGCCCGGACCGATTGGGCCGCTATGCACCCTCGGCCGGCTTCATGGTCACCAGCGTGACCCCGCTCAGCACCAGCGCGGCGCCGATAAGCTGGACCCAATGCACGGCTTCGCCGAGGATCCACCAGCCTAGCCCGATCGTAAATACCGGACCCAGCGAGCCGATGAGCGAGGTCCGGTTTGCGCCGATACGCTTGATCGCCTCCGCCACCAGGAACGTGGGCAATACAGTCGAAAACACCGCCATCACCAGCGACAGCAACTGAATCGACGCCGGCGCGGCCAGCGCCGCAAGCGGTCGGGTCAGCAGGAACTGGACGATGACGAACACCGCAGATGTCAACATCGCCCAGGCAATGAAACGTAAGCTTCCAAGACGGGTAATGATCGGCCCTGCGCCGACCAGATACAGCGCGTAGCAGAACGCACCTGAGAATACGAGCGCCGCGCCAAGCCAGAAGCCATCGGCGTCGTTGGTGACGCGAAGATCGTGCTGGAAGACGAGCAGGATGCCGGCATAGGAAAGCGCGAGCGCGACCCATATTCGGCCACCGATGCGTTTCTTGAACAGCGCCACCGAAAGCAGGACCACCATCGTCGGATAGAGGAACAGCACCAACCGCTCGAGCGACGCGGTGATGTATTGCAAGCCCATGAAGTCGAGCAGGCTCGCAAGGTAATAGCCGATGAATCCCAGCCAAAGGAGCGCCAGCCAGTCCGGGCGCCGCATCGATTCGACGTTCGCCGATTTGCTGGCCCACCAGGCCATCAGCGCGAAGAACGGCACCGAATAAATCATGCGTAGCGCGAGCAGCGTGACGGCGTCGATCGGCGCCCACGAATAGGCCAGCTTGATCAGGATCGCCTTGAACGAAAATCCGAGGATGCCGATCACGGCGAATGCCGGCCCGACGAGGCTCACGCGTGCCGGGACCATCCGATCGCTAATCCCAGCGCACCAGTCCCGCGTACGCGGTGCCGAGTATCACCACCCCGAACGCGATCCGGTACCAAGCGAACGGAACGAAATCGTGATGTGCAACGTAGCGCAACAGCCAGCGCACCACGAGCAAGGCGCTCACGAAGGCAACGACAAAGCCGACGCCGATCATCGCCATGTCGCCGGCGGCCAGAAGTTCGCGGTTCCTCACCAGCTCATAACCGGTTGCGGCGAGCAGGGTCGGAATCGCCAGAAAGAAAGAGAACTCGGTGGCAGCCGGCCGCGAAAGACCGAATAACATCCCGCCGATAATGGTCGCGCCGGAGCGTGACGTGCCGGGAATGAGCGCGAACGCCTGCGCGATGCCGATCTTAAGGGCATCGCTCCATCGCATCTGGTCGACACTTTCGATTTTCACCGTCGCGGGATTGCGGCGTTGCCGCCACTCCGCCCATAGAATCACGAAGGCGCCGGCGACGAAGGCCGACGCTACCGGCACCGGGGCGAAGAGGTGGGCCTTGATCGTGCGGCTGAATGCGAGCCCGAGAATCGCCGCCGGCAGAAAGGCGATGGCGAGATTGATTGCGAATCGTTGCGCGGAGCGATCGGAGAACAGGCCGGCGGTAACCCCGATGAGCTTGCGGCGATACTCCCAGCAGACGGCGAGAATGGCGCCCGCCTGAATCACGATTTCGAACAGCTTCGCCTTGTCACCGGTGTAGTCGAGCAGCGATGCGGCAACGATCAGATGGCCGGTCGAGGATACCGGCAGGAATTCGGTCAGTCCCTCGACCAAGCCGAGAATCGCGGCAGTGAATAGAGTAGGCTCAACCATGGGTTACAAGACAAAAAAAGGACGGGCGACTCAACGCCGCCCGACCGTGTATTGTAGCGCCATGAGCGACGAATGCCTCAGCCGGGATGCATTTTCTCCAGCATCGCGCGCGCCTGCGCCAAGAGATCGCCATGATCCGCCGGCACCTGACCACCGGGCGTCAGCTTGTCGATGACCTGCGGCAAGACTTGCGCGAGTCCCGAGCTCGCGTCGGCGTGGGACAACCCGAGCCGTTGCGCAATCTCGCCGATCGCTCCGCTGCCCAGAATTTCCTGAAGCTGCGCGCCGCTGATCGGCATGTTGGAGCCGCTTCCCACCCATGAGCCGACATGGGCCGCCATGCCGCCGTTCTCGAACTTGCTGATCATGCCGGGCAAGCCGCCATTTTGTTGCACGATTTGCAATGCAGCTTGCAGCATCGAGCCCTGACTCTGCTGCGCGTTGGCGCCCAGAACGTTGTCAAGCAATCCGTCCAGCAATCCCATACGAACCTCTCCTTTGGTTCAATGCGAATTCGCGATTCTACGCGACCGCGGTCGCTGTCACCCATTTCGGTAATCCTCATCAAGTGCCGCCGAGCTCGCTGCGTAAATTGGCGACGGTACGCTGGAGCGCTTCGAGCTCCTCCTCGAGATGACGCATGTTGGCCTTTAGCGCCGCGATTTCGGTCAGCGTGACGACATCGCCGGCGAGCGGCGCGGAGCGATCCGCAGAAGCGGTATCCGGCGGCGGCGCGCCGGACAGCAAATGCGTCCAGCGATTCTCTCGCGACCCCGGCGAGCGAGGAAGCTCGGCCACCAGCGCACCGCTCGCACGGACCGCAAGTTCCTGTAGAAACGCGTCCACCGCCGAAATATCGGCGAACCGGTGCAGGCGGTCGGAGTTGATGCGAAGCTCGCCGAGCGTTTGCGGTCCGCGCAACATGAGCGTCGCCAGCAATGCGACCGCCTGCGACGGCAGCCCCAGCACGCGTTCGACATTGTGCGCGTAACGCATTACCCGGCCACCGCTCGATTCGACGATGAGTGACAGCGATTTCAGACGGTCGACCGTCGATTGCACCTCCGTGTCGGTGGCGCTCAATACCGGGTCGCGGCTCGTCTTCTGATTGCAACCCGAAATCAATGCGTTCAACGTCAGCGGATAGGTATCGGCGACCGTGTGCTGCTTTTCGACCAGTACGCCGAGTACCCGGGTTTCGAGCAGCGACAGGGCGGGAAGGGTAGTTGTCATCGCGGGGTCCTGAACGGGCAGGTCATTTCCACACCGGCCGGTTGCTGCTATCGTAGCGGCACGCTGCCACCATTCTCGTTCTCATTCTATCTCGCGGTAGCCGGCGCTTGCGCGGCCCGTTGAGAGCCTCATCGAAAGACCATGGCCCATCCCCCTGAAGTCACCAACATGGCGCTGTTCTGCGATTTCGAAAACGTCGCGCTCGGCGTTCAGGACGCCAAGTACGAGCGATTCGACATCGGCAAGGTGCTGGAGCGGCTGTTGCTCAAGGGCAGCATCGTCGTCAAGAAAGCGTACTGCGACTGGGATCGCTACAAGGCGTTCAAGGCGCCGATGCACGAAGCTTCGTTCGAGCTGATCGAGATTCCGCACGTTCGCCAATCCGGCAAGAATTCGGCCGACATCCGCATGGTCGTCGACGCGCTGGATCTTTGCTATACGAAGTCGCACGTCGAAACATTCGTGATCATCAGCGGCGATTCGGACTTTTCGCCGCTGGTGAGCAAGCTGCGCGAGAACAACAAGATCGTCATCGGCGTGGGCGTCAAGAACTCGACGTCGGACCTGCTGATCGCGAACTGCGATGAGTTCATCTTCTACGACGATCTGGTACGGGAAAAAAAACGTCCTGCCGCGCGCAAGCCTGCCGCCAGGGCGCCCGCAGCAGAGAGCCCCAAGGTCCCAGGGAAAGCATTGAGCGAGGACAATAAAGCACCGGCGAAAAAGAGCGACGAAGAACGCACGCAGCAAGCGCTGGATCTGGTCGTCGAAACCGTGGAGGCGCTGGTCGCCGAGCGCGGCGACGAGGAAAAGATCTGGGGCTCGATGGTCAAGCAGGCGCTCAAGCGCCGCAAGCCCGGATTCACCGAATCCTATTACGGCTTCAGGTCCTTCAACGGCATGCTGGAGGCTGCCGAAAAAAGCGGCAGTCTGAAGCTCGAGCGCGACGAGAAGTCCGGCGGTTATATTGTCCGGCTGGCAGCGCACGAGGAGTGACGGGCTTGCACCGTCCGCGGTTTTTTTTCTGCGGGGTCCTCTGCGCCACCCTGACCCAGGGCGCCGCAGCGACGGAGCCCGAGGTGACGATTGTCGCGGGTGGCAGGATGGCCACCTATGCTCCCGCGGCCCTGCTTGCACTGCCGGCGGCGACCCACGTCACCATCCCGGACGATGTCGCCTACAAGCGCGAGATGAGCTTTCGCGCCGTCCCCGTCGCGGCACTGTTCGCCGGTGTGGGACAGGATGAGACGATACGCTTCGTTGCCAACGACGGATTTGTTGCGAACCTGCCTGCGGCGCCGCTTCTCGCCCGGGGCGCCGGCGCCGTCGCGTACCTGGCGATCGAGCCGCCCGATGCGCCGTGGCCGCCATTGAAAGCGGGCGAAAGCGCGACCGCGGGCCCGTTTTACCTGGTCTGGGTACGACCCGAGCTGGGCGGCATCCGTGCCGAACAGTGGCCTTATCAAATCGCGCGCATCGAGTCGGTCGCGTCGCTCATCAAGCGCTATCCCATGCTTGCCCCGGCAAGCGGCTTGTCGGCGCAGGATCCGATCCGGCATGGGTTTGCGGCCTACGAAAAGAATTGCGCGGTCTGCCACACCTTGAACCTCGGCGGCGACGCCACGATCGGGCCGGATTTGAACGTCCCGTACAACCCAACCGAGTATTTGCGCGTCGACGCGCTTCGCCGCCTGATCCGCGATCCGCAGACGCTGCGCCGCTGGCCGGCCGCAAAAATGCCCAACTTTCCGGCCACGACACTGTCCGACCGGGAACTCACCGATCTGCTTGCCTACCTACGCCACATGGCTGACCGCAAGGTCGCGCTGCCTCCGATAAAGTAGCGTGCAAAACAATCGCTGCGGCGCGACAATTGCTGGTAGCGGGGGTTTGCTTGAGGAAATCGCCCCGATCGGCTCTAGCGTTGAATCGGCTCGAACAAGGTAGCAAATGCTTACAGTCCGTCCTGCCGCGGTGGCCGGCATGTTCTATCCGGGCGCGCCTCGCGCGCTCGAGGCGAGCGTGCGCGCCTTGCTCGATGTCGCTCCCCGGCCTGCCGCCACCGACGCCACCGACGCCATATGGCCGAAGGCGCTGATCGTCCCGCACGCGGGGTATGTCTATTCCGGCCCGATAGCCGCAAGCGCCTACGCGCGGCTCCTCCCTGGCCGATCGCGCATCCGCCGGGTCGTTCTGCTGGGTCCCGTGCACCGCGTGCCGATTCGCGGCTTGGCGCTGCCCGCCGCCGAAAGCTTCGTGACTCCGCTGGGCGCGGTCGCGGTCGATGCCGATGCCGCGACGCGCCTGCACGCGATGCCTCAGGTATGCGAGAGCGAAGCCGCGCACTCGCTGGAACACTCGATCGAGGTGCAGCTTCCTTTCCTACAGTCGATACTCGATGAATTCACGTTTGTTCCGCTCGTGGTCGGAGACGCCACGCCCATGGAAGTCGCGGAAGTCATCGAACGGGTGTGGGGCGGGACTGAGACGCTGATCGTGGTGAGCTCCGACTTGTCGCATTACCATCCCTACGATGAGGCTGTCGAGATCGATCGTTCCACCGCTGGCGACATTCTCGCGCTCGCCGACTCGCTCGATCACGAGCAGGCGTGCGGGGCCACGCCGATCAACGGCTTCGCGCTTTGCGCGCGGCGGCATGGCCTCACGCCCGAGCTCATCGACTTGCGCAATTCTGGCGACACCGCGGGCGAAAAATCGCGAGTGGTCGGCTACGCCGCATTTGCGTTCGCGAAGAATGCGCCTGAGCGCATCGCGACGAGGCATCTTGAGGAGACCGTCGATGCGTGACGCCGGTCTTGGCTGCTTGCTGGTGACGATTGCGCGACGCGCCATCGTCACGGAGCTGGCTGAAGCCGGAAGCGTTTTGGCCGCACGCGCCGGGCCCGAATGCGCGGTTACCGGACACCCGGCGCTCGCGGCGCCGGGGGCGACGTTCGTGACGCTTTTCAGGTGCGGTCTGCTGCGCGGCTGCATCGGCACGCTCGAGGCCAGGCGGCCGCTGGGCGTCGACGTGCGCGCCAACGCGGTGGCGGCGGCGTTCGCCGATCCGCGTTTTCCACCCTTGGGTGCCGACGAGTTCATGGACGCGTTGGTGGAGGTTTCTCTGCTTTCAGCGCCCGAGGCCATGACGGCGGACGGCGAACAGGCGTTGCTGGATCAGCTTCGCCCCGGCGTCGACGGCGTGGTTCTCGAATACGCGGGCAGGCGCGCGACCTTCCTGCCGCAGGTGTGGGACAGTCTTGGTGAACCGGTCGAATTTGTCGCCGAGTTGAAGCGCAAGGCCGGCCTGCCGATCGATTTTTGGAGTGCGGCCGTGAATATTTCGCGATACAGCGTTACCAAGTGGCGCGAAAGCGATTTGCACAGCGCGGAAGAAGCATCGTGAGCGATTACCCAGGCCGCTATTGGCATTTCATCGACGACGGCCGCATTCAGTGCGACCTGTGTCCGCGCGACTGCCGCCTGCACGAAGGCCAGCGCGGCGCGTGCTTCGTGCGTCAGCGCAGCGGCGATCAAATGGTGCTCACCACCTATGGCCGCTCGTCGGGCTTTTGCATCGACCCGATCGAGAAGAAGCCGCTCAATCACTTCTATCCCGGATCGAGCGTTCTTTCCTTCGGCACAGCAGGCTGCAACCTCGCGTGCAAGTTCTGCCAGAACTGGGACATTTCCAAGTCGCGCGAGATGGACACGCTGATGGACCAGGCGTCTCCGCAGGCAATCGCGGAGGCGGCCAGGCGCGCCAACTGCAAGAGCGTCGCCTTCACCTACAACGACCCGGTGATTTTCGCCGAGTACGCCATGGACACCGCCGACGCCTGCCACGATCTTGGCATTCAGGCTGTCGCGGTGACCGCGGGTTACATCGGCATCGAGGCGCGCCGCGACTTCTACGCCAAAATGGATGCGGCCAATGTCGATCTGAAGGGCTTCACCGACGAGTTTTACATCAAGCTTTGCGGTGCGCACCTGCAGCCGGTGCTCGACACGCTCGTCTATCTGCGCCACGAAACCGGCGTCTGGACCGAGATCACGACGCTGCTGATTCCGGGCAAGAACGATTCCGACGCGGAGATCGAGGCCGAGTGCAAGTGGATCGCGCGCGAGCTCGGGCCGGATGTTCCGCTCCACTTCACGGCGTTTCATCCGGACTACAAAATGACCGGCATCGTCCGCACTCCCGCGGCGACGCTCAGCCGCGCGCGCAATATCGCGCAGGCCGCTGGTCTGCACTACGTCTACACCGGCAACGTGCACGACGTCGAGGGCGGCACGACCTTCTGTCCCGGCTGCGCGAGGGGGGTGATCGTGCGCGACTGGCACGAGATCCTGAGCTACTCGATATCTCCGGATGGACGATGCCAAGATTGCGACACGCCGTTGCCGGGTCGCTTCGAGCAAGTAGCGGGTGATTGGGGCCGGCGGCGCGTCCCGGTGCGTATCAACGTCGCCGCGTAGTTGCATGAGGGCCGTTCCCGGCTTGCTGGCGCTTCTGGTTGGCGCCGGGCTTATTGGCGGGCCGTGGTGGTCGTCTACGCTGGCGAAAAGCGACTATCCCCTGGTCATCGTGCTGGGTATCGTGTTCGCGGCGATCGGCATCTTTGCGGCGCTTCCCGATTCCTGGACGCGGCTGCGCACCTTGTCGTTTGCGCTATTCATGGGAACCTTCGGCTTCGTTTGCGCGGCGCTGGCGCTCACCCCACTCCATCCCGCGGCAGATGGGACGTGGGCGATAGCAGGCATACCCGGCTTCGTCAGCGGCGCGCCCATTCCCTGGTGGGCGCGCCTCATTGCGGGATTTTTTGCGATCGTCTGTCTCGGCACGGCGGTGCTCGGCGTTTGGGGCCTGGTGCGCGATCTGTTTGGGCGAATGCCGGAAGGCGGCGCCGATCCGCCGGCATAGCTGCGCGGCGCCATCACTGAGCGCGAGTCGGCGGCGCCGCGCGGCCCGATGCCTGGGCGATGGTCTGCTGCGGCGGCTGGGGCGAGTCGCGGGGCTGGCTGACGACCATCGCGGTTGGCGCTGTCGTGACGATGCTCGACGCCACCCGCGTCCGAGACTGCCCGTCGGCCTCCAGCTTCGCCGGAAGAACCACCAACAGTCCGATCGTGATCATCGTCATCGCAATGGCGGCGAT
Organism: Burkholderiales bacterium; assembly: GCA_017880805.1. Lineage (GTDB taxonomy): Bacteria > Pseudomonadota > Gammaproteobacteria > Burkholderiales > Casimicrobiaceae > PALSA-1003. The sequence continues at coordinate 3,556 of JADGRP010000300.1, read as the reverse complement.
ATTGCAAGCCGTCCTGGGAATCGCGCTTTCGTAGCGCTTCATGATGCGGCCCCGGGTGCCGGTGGTAATGGGCGGGATGAGCTCAACCGTCGAGCGGGCCACCGATTCGATCACGGTCAAGCCGGAGCCCTGAATCGTGTGCTCGTCGCCCGCTCCAAGCCACAAGTCGTCCGGATTGCTGCTGGTCGTTGCCCATACCATGCCGTCGACGACCCGCACGCGGGCGCCCGCAACGGTGGGCACGGCGAAGGTCTTGCCAGGGGCGAGAAACATACGCTTAAATGAGAGTGGAATTTTCATGTTTTGCTCCGTGCGTGGAAGTGCGCTTACGAAGCAAAGTCTAGAGGGAGATACACTGCAGGACAAACGATTTGTTTTGCGATAACATGTGAATTATTTTCACATATTATGCGGCCAAATGCCCGATCGTCTTCCATCGATGCAGGCTCTGCACGCCTTCGAGGCCGCCGCCCGTGCACGCAGCCTCACGCGCGCTGCGGAGAGCCTTAATCTCACGCACAGCGCGATCAGTCACCAGATAAAGGCGCTGGAAGCTAATTTCGGCGTTCGGCTTATCGAGCGCGCGGGCCGCGGCATCCGGTTGACCGACGAAGGCGAGCGCTTCGCGGCTCGCGTGCGTGCCGTACTCTCCGACCTTGCCGATGCAGTGCGGGAGGTGACCGAACGCAAAAACCCGCGGCAATTGAGAGTCAGCGTCATTCCATCATTCGCCGCTCGCTGGCTGTTGCCGCGGATAGGCAGGTTTTTCGCGACGCACCCGGACATCGATGTGGACGTCAGTGCGAACAACCTGATGGTGGATTTCAAGCGCGATGACATCGACGTCGCGATCCGCCACGGGTTCGGCGATTGGCCCGGCCTTATTTCGGAATACGTGCTCGACGATGTCTACTTCCCGGTGTGCAGTCCGCGCCTCGCCAATGGTCGGCTGCCGGCGCGGCCCGAGGAACTCTCCCGTTACACGCTGCTGCGATCCGAAGGCGAGTTCTGGAAACCGTGGTTCGAGGCCGCCGGCCTGGATTGGCCCGAGCCCTCCCGCGGGCCGATGTTCAACGACACTTCGCACACGATGCAGGCGGCCATCGAGGGCCAGGGCATCGCGCTTGCACGAAGCTCGCTTATTGGTAATGATGTCCACAACGGCGTGCTCATCCGGCTGTTCGACATTGTCGTTCCGTCGTCCAGAAAATACTTTCTTGTCTATCCGCCGCGACTCGCCGATTCACCCAAGCTGGTGGCGTTCCGACAGTGGCTGTTCGAGGAGGTTGCTGCGGAACAGGGCGGTCCGCCGCCAGGAAAGGAGCGGCGTTCGTCGCCGCGGAAGTCCACCGCCACCGGGGCGACGCGCACGGCGCGCCGCTGACCGTAGCGTCAGCGCCACGATTGGCCTGAGCCGTACGCTATAGTGTCGATGCCGAGCGAGTCGCTTTTCTGTTCGAGCTCTATCAGAAGTACACGAGCCTGCTACCCGCTGTTTCCAAGACACGACCACGCAAGGCAACGCCGACACGCAAGTCCTGACTTGTCGTGCGCCAATCGACGACGCTTCATGCTGCTAGCACGTCGACTAATCCTTCGTTGACGTAATAGACCTCGCGTCCGCGGTGGACGGCGCGCAATAGACCGATCGACGCGAGCTCTTTCAGATAGCGCGAAGCGGTCTGTCGTTTTGCAACGCCCGCCCGCTCAAGAAGCATGATCCGCGCGTACGACTGCTCAAACATAACATCTACCAGGTCGCGGGAGTAAATGCGGGGACGCTCCGCTTTGATTTTTTCCGCCGTTGCATCCATGAGCGAAAGAATCGCGTTGACCTTTTTAAGCGTGGACTTCGCCGTTACCTCGATTGCATCGAGGAAGTACAGAATCCACGGCTCCCACTCTTGCCGTTCCGTCACGCCTTGAAGTAGCGTGTAGTAACGCGCCTTATTTTCGATGACGTAACGCGAAAGATAGAGAACCGGGATGTCGAGCAATTCGTTTTGCAGCAGGAAAAGAAGGTTCAGAATCCTTCCGGTTCGACCGTTACCGTCGTGGAACGGGTGGATTGCCTCGAATTGATAATGCATCAAGGCCAGTTTGATGAGCGGCTCGGTAGCGTCCTCGTTGTGGATGAATTTTTCCAGATCCGCGAGCTTGTCGCGGATGACTTGCTCACCAACTGGCGGGGGTATAGATCGGGCGATCTTGGGAATCGACGATTTTGGTTCCAGGAATGCGCCGAATGTCAAAATCCGGGCGATCTTTGATGATGCGGGCGATCTCGACAAAGAGCCGAGTTGTGAGTAACGGGCGCTCTTGCATGGCCTGAAAACCATGCCAGAGCGCTTGTCGGTAGCGCAGGACCTCTTTTGCCGCCGGATTGTCGTCACCCTTGATGTCCGAGGCTGCCTGGTAGAGTGCATCGTTGGTGGTGACGATGTTTTCGATCTCCGACGACAGCTTCGCTTCTTGAAGGCCGATTGCGTTAATGAGGATGCCCGGATTGGGAATGCGACTGCCGGCGCCTCGGAGTTCAGCCAATGCCGCTGCCGCGCCGACGGTCTTCTTCAGAACTTGGCGTGACTCGACCTCGACCGCTTGGGGAAGGGCTGGAAGGTCGTTATATGGCTGCTCGCGCGTGAATGTCATATGCGTAACATCTTAATTTAGAAAGAAGTTTACTAATATGTCGATTAAATGTCAATTCGTCGACATATTCTGAAAATGTGTCGATTTCGTACGCATATCCACGGGACATAGTTACGTGAGCCCATTTTTTGAGCTTCAGCCTCGGGATATAGGCGCCAACCAAATAACAAAGGGCGGCCCGCAGGCCGCCCTTTGTCCGTTTGCAGTCGCTACGCTTTGCTGTAGATCTCCGCACCCTTTTTCACGAACTCGATGGCCTTGGCCTCCATGCCTTTCGTCAACGCGGTGGTTTCGTCGACGCCCATCGTGGCCGCATAGTCACGCACGTCCTGGCTGATTTTCATCGAGCAGAAGTGCGGACCGCACATCGAGCAGAAGTGCGCCAGCTTGGCGCCGTGCTGCGGCAACGTTTCGTCGTGGAATTCGCGCGCCTTGTCCGGATCGAGACCGAGATTGAACTGGTCCTCCCAGCGGAATTCGAAGCGCGCCTTGGACAGCGCATTGTCGCGGATCTGCGCGCCCGGATGGCCCTTGGCGAGATCGGCCGCGTGCGCGGCGATCTTGTACGCCATGATGCCGTCCTTGACGTCGTTCTTGTTCGGCAGCCCCAGGTGCTCCTTGGGCGTCACGTAGCAGAGCATCGCGGTGCCGTACCAGCCGATCATCGCCGCGCCGATCGCCGAAGTGATGTGATCGTAGCCGGGCGCGATGTCGGTGGTGAGGGGTCCCAGCGTGTAGAACGGCGCCTCCCCGCACAGGCGCAGCTGCTCGTCCATGTTGTGCTTGATCAGATGCATCGGCACGTGGCCCGGCCCTTCGATCATCGTCTGCACGTCGTGCTTCCAGGCGACTTGCGTCAATTCGCCGAGCGTGGCCAGTTCGGCCATCTGCGCCTCGTCGTTGG
>JADGRP010000299.1 GCA_017880805.1 Burkholderiales bacterium | reverse complement strand
TCCGGCTTGTTCTTGGCTATCACGGCGTAGGTCTTGTTTCGTTCGACTTTAACATCGCCCGGATCGGTGGACTTGCGAAAGGATTGATAGGCTGGACACGTTTGCGTCGCGGTGAACGTACCGGTCATGGCGACGTCCGCATGGGCGGATCTCGACGCCATCATCATCATTAGCAGCGCCACTCCGCCCAAACCCGCCGTAGCTAGCCGCATAGATTGTTCCAATCCCAGGATTATTGCCATCGTGACAACGAGCGGGTCGTGCAATAGAGGGTGAAATTGTCGATCCGACGTCGCTCATTGTTCCGGGGAGCCACATGGGACGCAAGCATTGGGGATTGGCCGTTGCTGCCGCCGCCGTGGTGCTGGTGTGGTGGCAGGGCGGGGTGCTGAAAGCCTTGTTCACGGGCGGACCAAATCCGTCGAGGCAGGTTGAAGGGAAATCGGCTGCTGTTCCGGTGACAATCACGCAGGTCCAAAAATCCGATTTTCCTGTCTACCTGTTCGGCTTGGGAACGGTCCAACCCTATCGCACCGTGACCTTGCGCAGCCGCGTCGATGGGCAGATCACCAAAGTCTCCTTCAAGCAGGGCCAGCTGGTGAAGGAAGGCGACCCGCTAATTGAGATCGACAAGCGCCCCTACGAGGCAGCGCTTGACCAGGTGAAAGCCAAGAAGCAGCTCGACGAGGCGACCCTTGCCAACACATCGAAAGATCTCGACCGCTATCGGCTGAAGCTGGACGATGGTCACGATACCGCTCTGGTCGGCCGCATGCACGATGTTGCCCGGATCGACGGTGCGAAATCCGATCTTGCCGGTGAGCGGCGACGAGATCGTCGTGTAGCCGAGCTGCACCTGCGCATTGTCGATCGCGCCCTGGTCAACGTTGACTTGCGCCTCCTGCTGTTTGACGAGCGCGGTCTGGGTGTCGATCTGCTGCTGGGAGACGGCGAGCGTGCCAACCTTGCTGTAGCGCTCGAGGTCACGCTTGGAGTTGGCGAGCAACGCCTCGTCGAGCGCCTTCTTGGCTAGCACTTGGTCAAGGGCCGCCTGGTAGGGGCGCTTGTCGATTTCAATTAGCGGGTCGCCTTCCTTCACCAGCTGGCCCTGCTTGAAGGAGACTTTGGTGATCTGCCCATCGACGCGGCTGCGCAAGGTTACGGTGCGATAAGGTTGCACCGTCCCCAAGCCGAACAGGTAGACAGGGAAATCGGATTTTTGGACCTGCGTGATTGTCACCGGAACCGGAGCCGATATCGCCGCAGCCTGCCGCGGTGGATGGGCTCCGTCCGTGAACACGCCTTTCAGCGCCGCGCCCTGCCACCACGCGAGCCCCGCGACGGCGACGATGACGGCCACTCCCCAAAGCATGCGTCTCATGCGGCTCCCCGGAACAACGAGCGACGTCGGATCGACAATTTCACCCTCTATTGCACGACCAACTCGTTGTTACGATGGCAATGTCAAGCCTACCAGCCTTCCGCAAGTCCACCGATCCGGGCGACAAGGTCGAGCCGAACAAAACCTATGCCTGATAGCCAAGAACAAGCCGGACGCCTCGGCACTATCGCATTGTGGTGGAGGGAGCGCAGCCGAAAGTACGATGGGTCAGCTCCTCGTGCGGGCGCATCGAGGCAACGGGTCGGCTGCGAGCGAAGACCCGCAGTCCCCTTCTGCCGCTGCGCCTGCGACACGTCAGGCGCGCGGGCACGCGAGCTCACCTCGACCGGATTTGCCGACACCCAATGAGTTTGCACGGGCTGCGGCCGCAACCGCGCGGCACGCAGTATTGCAATGTGGCGCCCGACCTCAAGGAGATCGACCGCAATTATGACTGGGTCGTCCGAAGCCGTCCGCACCGCGTTTGACGATGTCTTCGGTGCGGGCGCGAGCGCGCGCGTCCCGGTTTCCTGCCATGGCCGAGAAGAGAACCGCAAGTTCACGGAACTCGTAATCAGCCTCGCTGGCGACGTCGCGGGGACTGCGCCGCTCGCCGATCTGATCCATGCCGCTGAGCCGGCTCCGCCGGGGTGTCTGGGCGGAATTGTGGAACGCGCGCCGTTTTGACGACGTCCGCTTCCCGGCCGCAGCGCGATGCTCCCTCATCCGATATGAAGGTCCTTTTGCTCGCTCACATTGCGACCGTCGCCGTGCTGCAGTCGATGGAAGACGATGGTGGACAGGATTGTGAAGCCGCCGAGGGCGAGCAGCGCTTCGTGGATGCCGTGTATCACTTCGGCCGGATTTGAACGCAGACGATCCGGAATGAAGAACGCGGTTGTCAGTCCCGCCGCGGCGACACCGAAGCTGATGGACATTTGTTGTATCGTGCTCGCGATCGAGCTCGCGTTGCTCGTCTTCGTCGCGTCGACATCGGCGTAGACCAGCGTATTCATGCTTGTATATTGCAAGGAGGTGAAGCCCCCATAACAGAAGGCCTGCAGCACGATCAGCCAGGTCGGCGTGCCGAGGCCGATGGTTGCAAACAGCATAAGCAGGCAGCCGAGCACGACCGTGTTGGAGATCAGCACGGCGCGGTAGCCGAGGCGATCGAGAATTCGCGGCATCAGGAATTTTGTGCTCATGGCCGCGATTGCCTGGGGCATGATGAGCAGGCCCGACTGGATGGGCGTGTATCCAAGCCCGACCTGGTAGAGGAGTGGCAGGAGGAATGGCACACCGCCGATGCCGAGCCGGGTGAAGAAGCTGCCGCTCACGGCCGCGCTGAACGTGCGGATGCGAAAGAGGCCAAGCTGCAAGAGCGGATAGGTCGCCCGCGTCGCGTGAAGCCCGTAGGCCGCAATCAGCGCCATAGACAGCGCCAATAGGCCCAGAACTTCGTCCAGCCCTAATGTATGATCGCCAAATATCTCCAGCACGTAGGACAGCAAGGCGATGCCGGAGCCGAAGAGGATAAACCCGACAATATCGAGCGGTTGGGGGTTCTCTTCGCGATAATCGGGCAGATACAGATAGACCAGAACAAGACCGATAATGCCGACCGGCAAATTCACGAAGAATATGAAGTTCAGAGCGGCGACGCCTGAGGAACCGGTCTGGGAGATCTAAGCCGACGTCCTGCACAGCTGACCAGGAGTGCAACAACAGGAACCCCCTTCATTTCTACTGGACTTCGCATCGAGCACTCTGCGAAGAGAGCGCCGAGTTTCATTGTGTTTTGGACGCCCGACATGTCTTCCTTATTGAAGGAACTAACTTCATTGGGGTATCGAGTGACCTGATAGCACCGTCGGCCGTCGCGATGTGGCAACCGCTCGACCGAAGAGCGCTCACGCCATGCACCGTTACTCAAGAGCTCTCGTGCGCTGTCCGACCTGGGAACCGCTTCACCCGAGGCGCGCAATGCACTGGCCTCAACGACGGCTCGCGATGTTACCAATATCGCTGCGAGCAGTGCTACTCCTCCGGTGATGGAGCGCAATGTGCACCGTTCCTTATTGCCGTTTTGCCTTGGGTCGCAAGATCGCTGATAACTGCAAAATATTCCAACTCGAACCGACCATTATCCGTACGCAATCCGACGGGCCCGTCAAAATCGAGACCGGACGTGCTTACCTGGCCCTCCCACGCGGCTATTCCGTCAGCAACAAGCGTAAGCCGATCACCGCGCAATTCGGCACGGAGTGTGTGACGTGCGCCAGGTTGAATCTTGCCTAGTACGATCGACTGGAGAGGCTTGATCGACAAGTAGCCGCTCGCCCCGCACTGCGCGTGCGTCTGCATACCGGGGTTGCGTTTAACTAAAACTGCCAATCTGGAATCCGGCTCAATGTGCCACATCGCATAAAGCAAGTTGCAGTTGTCCTGCGCTCGAAGCTTCAAGCCGATCTGACGACGCATTTCTCCAGACGCAAGCGGTTTTGCGCTTGCTGTCGGCCCCCGATACTGAAATCGAATCTCCGCGGTCTGGACAACCGTGTCAGGGACCACCGCACGCGAACTGGGCGTTTCAATCGAAAGTAATCCACCACTCTGTGTCGTGATAATGCCGTTCGTTACGCAAAGATGACTTCGATCAATGCGCTCTAGCGGTTGCTCTTCTGCCGACGGCCCTGCCGAAAGCGCCGCGGAGAAATTCAGGATGGTCACGAGCACCCCGACGAAACCAATTATCGCACCGCGCATTTTCTCATGAACTCGCACTGAATTTCCATTGCCTCTGGTGCCGGCCGATCGACACGCGTCGTCGGCATCTTGCAGTGAACCAGCCAGTCGGCCGCGCGCGGGGAGACCCGCGGGCAGTATCGCGCGGAGAAAAGAGATTGCAATGATCGCGCCTGGTGAAATATTGGAGAGGGCGCGCTCGTCTTTCAAAAAATTTGGGGCCACTCGGCGAGCGCGTTCATGCTACGATTGCACTGTGCTTGCGGGAATATCCCATTCAGGGGCGCAACCTACTGAAGCAAGCACACCAAAACGCCGCACGAAACCCGTGCGGCTTTTTGCTTTCGGACCCGCTATCCCCTGCCTGGCGGCAGGCAGGCCACCCGCACTCCTTTCCCACATCGCAACCATCATCGTGAGCGTGACACTCACTCGGGCGATCACGATTTCCTCCGCGAGTTCTTTGCGAAAGTATCAAACTTAAGTACAAAAGCCGCAGGCGCGAGAAGGAGTACTAAAGTCATGGTAGGATTTATCGTCGGCCTCGTCATCGTCCTCTATCTCCTCTTTTCAATGCGTGTGCTGCGGCAGTACGAGCGCGGCGTTGTATTCCTTCTCGGCAAATTCGCCGGCGTACGCGGACCAGGGCTCACGCTCATCTTCGTCCCCGTGCAGGTGATGACGCGCGTATCACTGCGCACCGTCACCATGCAGATCCCCTCGCAGAAGATCATCACCAAGGACAACGTCTCGATCGATATCGCCGCCGTCGCCTACTATCACATCAGCGATCCGGAGAAGGCCGTCATCGCCATCGAAAACGTCTATGACGCCATCAATCAAATCAGCCAGACGACGGTGCGCAATGTAGTCGGCCGCTTTTCGCTCGATCAGCTCTTGTCGCAGACTGCAGACATAAACGAGCAGATAAAGGACGTGATCGATGCGCACACGGAGCCGTGGGGCACGCAAGTGACCGCGGTCGAGATCAAAGACATCACGCTGCCAGACAACATGCAGCGGGCAATGGCCAAGGAGGCCGAGGCGGAGCGCGAACGCCGCGCCAAGATCGTCGCCGCCGAAGGCGAGTTCCAGGCCGCCGTGAAATTGGGTGAGGCCGCCGACATCATTACGGCGCATCCCGTGGCGCTGCAGCTGCGCACGCTGCAGACCATGGCAGAGATAGCAACCGAGAAGAATTCTACGATCATCTTTCCCGCGCAATTCATGACGACCGTGCAGGAGGCGCTCGCCATGTTGCAAAAGGACTCACAGTCCAAATAGGAGACTCGGTGTAGCGCACGGTGTGCACGATGTTCTTGTACCCCAGGTAGTGCTGCACCGCGCGCGTGTCGCGCCCGTCGTTAACGCCGCACCGCGCGTGCGGCGTTTTGTTTTTCCGCCGCTATCACCACTCACCGCGACGACTTCTGCGGGCACTGTCACAGTAACGCACTGGCTTGGTACACACGGGCCATATAGCGTTTGCTTATGGATAAGGTCTCATACCACCGCCACCGCTATCCGAGCATCGTCATCCAGCAGGCCATCTGGCTCTATTTCCGCTTCGCTCTGAGCTACCGCGACGTTGAGGGCATGCTCGCCGAGCGTGGTATCGACGTGTCCTACGAGACGGTCCGCCGTTGGGCTTTGAAGTTCGACGCCATCATTGCACGTAAGCTGAGACGAGGACGGTCTCGGCCCGACGTGCGGTGGCATCTCGACGAAGTGTTTGTCTCCATCAACGGCAGACAGTTGTACCTCTGGCGTGCCGTGGACAGCGAAGGCGAGGTCCTGGATATTCTGGTTCAGCCGCGGCGAGACCGCAAGGCGGCGCTCAAGCTGATGCGAAGACTCCTGAAGAAGTACGGCGTCACGCCAGCCACCATCGTGAC
>JADGRP010000056.1 GCA_017880805.1 Burkholderiales bacterium | reverse complement strand
GTCATCGGCCGCGTCGCGCGGCGCATCTGGGCGGTGGCCATGCGCGAGCGCTACGGCGCCAACGAGCGCTCGCAAAAGCTCAAGTTTCATTCACAAACAAGCGGCCGGAGTCTGCACGCGCAGGAAATCTCTTTCAACGACATCCGGACGACATTGCAGGCGCTGATCTCGACTTACGACAACACCAATTCTCTCCACACCAACGCCTACGACGAGGCAATTACCACGCCGACCGAGGAAAGTGTGCGCCGCGCGATGGCGATCCAGCTCATCATCAATCGCGAATGGGGCCTCGGCAAGAACGAGAATCCGAACCAGGGCAGCTTCATCATCGAGGAGCTGACGGATCTCGTAGAGGAAGCGGTCCTCAAGGAATTCGAAGCGATCAGCGAACGCGGCGGCGTGCTGGGCGCAATGGAAACCGGCTACCAGCGCGGCAAGATCCAGGAAGAGTCGATGTACTACGAGCATCAGAAGCACGACGGAACTTATCCGATCGTCGGCGTCAACACCTTTCGCAATCCGCACGCCGATACCGCGCCGCCGCAGAAGATCGAGCTGCAGCGGTCGAGCGAGGAAGAGAAGCAGTCGCAGCTAAAGCGGCTCGCGGAATTTCATGCGCGCAACGCAAAGGCTGCCCCGAAAGCGCTGGAGCGATTGAAGCGCACGGTGATCGAGAACGGCAACGTTTTCGCCGAGCTGGTGAAGACCGTACGCGTGTGCTCGCTGGGACAGATTACGACGGCACTGTTCGATGTGGGCGGGGAGTACCGGAGAAGTATGTAGGTGAGCATTATTCGGAGGCAATGGTGCGAGCCGGCATGAAAACGGTATTGGCAGTCGGAGCAACACTAGCGATGATCGGGGCGGTGCACGCCCAGACAGCGCTCAGCGCGGATGTCATCAAGCAATCATTCGCAGGCAATACCGGCGAGATCGCCGGGCAATCGACGATTTTTGTCTTCTGGGCCGCGGATGGTACGCAACGGATGCAGAACCAGGCCGGCCCGGACAACGGGATCTGGCGCATCACTGCCGACGGCGATTTCTGCGGCAAGTGGTCGAGACTCAGGAATGGGGCCGAGGTCTGCGCTCCGGTTATCGACCTCGGCGGAGGCTTCTACCAGTGGGGCAACTCGAAATTTCGCATCCTTCTCGGCAATCCGAAGGGACTGTGAGCGCGATCTACTGGATGCGCCGCGCCTCGAACGCGCAGTCGTAGTCATCGAATTTGCCGCGCCCCTTGAATCCGCCATTGGAGCCCGTCGCCGTTCCGGCATAACGTCCCGAACGGCCTCGCGCATCGGTAAGCATCCCGACAACTTCCAAGCGATCGGGCGACGGCATATCGAACGCCAGGGACCAGCTCTCGGGGCTGTCGTGCGTTGCCGTGCGCCCGACAAGCCTGCCATCCGTGACACGTCGACCCAGTAGCGTGTGGTTCCAACCGATCAGGCCCGAGCACTGCATGAACAGGGACCATACGCCGTCCGCAAAATTTGCCGGCAGCGCAGACGATGGCGCCATTGCAATCCGTGTCGGCGCGACCGGCTCGGCTGGCGGGATCCGCGGTTCTACAACCGGGGCGACCGAAGCAACCGCGCTAACTGGGATGAAGTAAAAGTCGCCAATCAGTGAAGAGGCGTCCCATGGGGTCTGCAGGCCGTTTGTGCGCTGGACCACGGCGGCCCGCACGCGCTTCAACACATCCTCGACCTTGAGCCCAGGCGTCTTCAGCACCCGCAGCATCTCCTCGGTATAGGTGCCGTTGGCGCCGTCGCCATCGCTGGCGGTGCGACCGGGCGCGGTCGCGTAGGCGATCAGCGTTCCGGTCGGAGCGTCGACCTGTGCGAGGCCGCGCGAGGCCGAGCGGAACGAGCGCGCGAAGGGATTGTCGCGACAGGCGTCGAGAATAACGATGTTGATACTGTTCTTCGCTTCTTCGAGTCGGTCCAGCAGATGTGCCAGATTGACGCTCTCCTCATCGATTTCAGCTTCGCTTCCTACCGCCGCGTCAACCGGGATCAGATAATTCTGTCCCTTGACCTGGATCCCGTGACCAGCGTAATAAAATAATCCGACGCTGTCAGGCCGCAGCGTGTCGCGATACTCACGCAGTTTTTGCAGCATCGCTTTGCGGCCGACATTCTCGGCCGTCAGAACTTCGAATCCGAGACCACGGAGGGCGGCCGCCATCGCGCGTGCGTCGTTGACCGGATTCTTCAGTGGACCGGTCTTGTAGCTGGCATTGCCGATCACCAACGCCACACGGTGTTCCTGGGCCGACGCTGCGCCAACGACCAGCAGCGCCAGAATGACCCCTCGGTACAGCGTCGAGGCGAACCGCCCGCGCTGTGCTCGCGCGCTAGATGATTGTGTCTTCATATCGATGTGACAATGATCGTAACCCAATCGACCGGACGATGCGAGCTTGCTTCGTTGTCGACAGGCAGTAGCTAGCGTCGACGTAATGAATGTGCTCGCTCGGGCCGCCGGATTGGTATTCCAAGCGCGCCGCAACGGGCGCATGCTTTTTACGGTTGGGCGTGCGGAGCGAGCGCGTATTTTTTTTGGCCATGCGGATCGAATACCTTGGGAGGGGATGAAAATGACCAAGCTCAACATCAACGGCAAGCTTCAAGGGCGGCCGCGCGCAGCAGGACAATTTCCACCAGTACGAGGTTGCACGCATGCCCATGGCACCGCGCGAGATCCGTGTTCATATCGTACCCGGCGACTACGGCAAGCCGCTGGACGGCGTTGGCGAGCCAGGCGTGCCGCCCATTCCGCCTGCGCTGTGCAATGCGATCTTTGCGGCAACGGGCAAACGCATTCGACAGTTGCCGATTCGCGATCAGCTGAAAGCCTAGTCGTTCAGCTCCTGCGACCGACTGCCGCGCGGCGCCGCCGCAGTCGGAGCGGAGTCAGGCCGCTAACACCAACGGCGGACCACGGTTCGCCGCCGAACTCTCTAACGCATGCCGACCTTCGCGTGTGCGATGACGTTCGCCGCCTCGCGCGGCGGTGAGCGCCAATACTGCGTCGGCGCATGGATCTGCGCGCCGAGCGTTGCCGCTGCGTGCCACGGCCAGCGCGGATCCCAAAGCATCGCGCGCGCCATCGCCACCAGATCGGCATCGCCTGATTCGACAATCGCTTCGGCCTGCTTCGCATCGGTGATGAGGCCCACCGCCATCGTTGGCATCGACGTCGCGCGCCGGATCGCACGCGCAAGCGGGACTTGGTAACCAGGTCCGAGGGGAATCTTCTGTGCGGGCGAAATGCCGCCGCTCGATGCGTCGATCCAGTCGCAGCCGGCGGCTTTGAGCCGCTGCGCAAGCGCAACGGAATCGTCGATCGTCCAGCCACCGTCGATCCAGTCGGTAGCCGAGATGCGCACGCCCATCGGCTTGTCCTGCGGCCAAACATCGCGCACCGCAGCGAACACATCCAGTGGGAAGCGGACCCGGTTGTCGAACGATCCGCCATACGCGTCGTCGCGTTGGTTCGATAGCGGCGACAGGAACTCGTGGAGCAGGTATCCGTGGGCACAATGCAGTTCGAGCGCGTCGATGCCGATGCGCGCGGCGCGTTGCGCGGTGCCGACGAATTCGCGCTTGATCTCTGCGAGGCCGGCAATGTCGAGCGCGACCGGTGGCGGTTCGTTCGGAAGGTGCGGAATCGCCGAGGGCGCCACGGGCATCCATCCTCCTTGGGCAAGAGGAATCAATTGACCGCCTTCCCACGGCACCTGCGAGGAACCCTTCCGGCCCGCGTGCGCCAACTGGATGGCCACCGGCATCGACGGCGCGTTCGCGCGCGCGATCGCCAAACGCTCGCTCAAAGCCTTTTCGCACGCGTCGTCGTAAAGACCGAGACAGCCATAGGTGATGCGGCCGATCGCCGACACCGCCGTGGCTTCAATCGTGTACATGCCCGCGCTCGATTGCAGCAGCTGGCCCCAATGCACAATGTGCCAATCGGTGGCGCAGCCATCTATTGCCGAGTACTGGCACATCGGCGACACAACGATGCGGTTGGCGAGGGTGAGTTTGCGGAGCGTGAAGGGCGAGAACAGAATTATGGACATGGCAACGAGGGGGGCGACCGGATCGTCGTGTAGTTGGCGTGTAATGGGAGACAGGCCCCATTATCGCCTAGTGGATCACCCCTTGAAGCAAGTTCGCAACTCCGGCGCCACTTGAGGAACGAAATTTCGGCCCTGATCTCTAAACGATCCCCCGAATGAGCAATACCCCCACACCGATGTTCCAAACCGATTGCAGCAGGACCACCTGGGTCATGCCGGGAACATCGAGACGCAGAGTACCGAAGGCGAGTGCGGCTGCCGGCAATAGCCCGATCAACAATCCGAACACACCTAGAAGACGCGCGAGCTGGCGACTACGCAAAAGGTCTATCGTCCAGAGGACAATTCCCGCAGACATCAAGACGACACCCAGGCTTGCGAACGTTTGGTTCAGCACGCGGCAAAGAATGAGCAGTTGCGCCGAGGACTGGAGATCGGCTTCAGTGGAATGCGGGGTCAACGATGCAACTTGAGTGATGACGAACCCACTCATCATTGCCGCGCTCATCATTTCGTTTTAAACACCCGCTTATCGATGGTCTTTCGGCGCATAGCAACGAGGCGCTTGCCCGGCACGATCACCCGGAAGGTGCGCGTGTGCTCGACGTGGGATGCGGCTTCGGAGATAGCACGCGGTGGGTGAAGCAATCGAATTCGCCATGGCGCTCGGCCCGGCCGGAGAGATCATTCGGCTCGCCGGAGAGGAAGGCGAAAAGCGCAAGCCTGAGGTCGCGGTGGCGCTCCGGGAAACGCTGGCGCCGTACTCGCGGGCTGACGGCGTGTGGGCGCCGTCGAGCACCTGGTTCGTCACCGCTTGCAATCCCTAGTCGAACAAAGTCGTTCCATAACGTGGACCGACACTCTCGATCGGAGTCGCCACGTATCTGTAAAACGCCATTACCCCGTCTCTACCAGACCGGCGCCCGTGAGTCCGTCCTGGGACGCTGACGCGCCCGAGTTTACTAGTGTTCCGTGCGAAATTCTCTCGGGTCGGAGTGTGCCAGCAAGTCGGCACCGGTTCCGGCGGCCATGATCTGCAACGCTTCGGCAGGCGTATGGCGGATTGGCAGCCGCACGGTAAATTGGGTGCCGTGTCCGACCTCGCTTGCGACGTCGATTTGCCCGCCGTGTTTGCGCACGATCGAGTACGACACTGACAGCCCGAGCCCGGTCCCCTGTCCCACTGGCTTGGTGGTGAAGAAGGGATCAAAGATCCGATTGAGATGTTCCTCGGATATGCCGCTGCCGGTGTCTTCTACGCGGACCCAGACCTCACTGCCCTCGACGCCCGTCGAAAGCGTGATCTTGCCGTCCGCGTCGATCGACTGCGCCGCATTGACGAGCAGGTTCATAAACACCTGACTCAGGTTCGACGGCAGGCATTCGACCTTCGGCAACTCTCCGTAGTGAATCTCGATGCGGGCTTTGTGCTTGATTTCGCTGCGCACTATGTTGAGCGTGGTATCGAGGACCGCATGCAGATCCGCCATCTCCCACGCATCTTCGACGCCGCTGCGCGAGAAGTCTTTCATGTCCTGCACTATCCGTTTGACGCGCACCAGCCCATCGCGCGACTCGGCGAGCAGTGCGACGACATCGCTGCGCAGAAAATCGAAATCGTGAGCTTTACGCAACGTCCTGGCACGCGCCAGCGCTTCGCTTAGCGGCGCAGTTGCCGTTTTGTCCGCCTCGATGTAGGCGGCAAGCAGCCCGAACAGGTTTTGCAGGTACGATTCCAGGGTTCCAAGGTTCGACGTAACGAACCCGATCGGATTGTTGATCTCGTGCGCAACGCCCGCCGCCATTTGGCCGATGGACGCGAGTTTTTCGGATTGAATCAGCTGGTCCTGCGCGTCCTCGAGCAGGGCGTTCACCCTTTGCATGGTCGCGTTGAGCGTCGAAAGCTCGATGATCCGGTTGTCACGCTCGATGTTCATCCGATGATTGGCGATAACCAGCGCGAGCAGGCTGGTCAGCGGCTGACCCCGATCGAGGTCTTCCACGGTGTATCGCTCGCGCGTCATCGCTCGATTGACCGCCAGTGCCCCGATAATCTGTTCCCCGACGATCAGCGGCCAGCACATTGCGGAGTGCGCGGGCCGGTCGCGCGGTTCGGTCATGCGCAAAGGCAGCCCCGCTTCGGCTGCCTTGCCGTTGATCAGAAGCGGCTGGCCGGTCGCAACGACATGGCCGAATACCCCGACACCGCGCTGTAGTTTGCTGCCGACGATACCGGGTGGCAGATCCGTGCCTGCGGCAATCTCGAGCTGATCTTCGGTGCCGTCGACGATCAAGGCGATCGATCCGCTTTCCGCGTCGAAGCCCTGGACGATATGGTTGAGGATATTCTGCCGCACGCGCAGCGGGTCGGCGCCGCTGGCCGCGGTCTGGCCGAATTCGTACAAGGTGCGGATCCAGGCAAGATCGGCGGTCTTGGCGCTGCCCAACGGCACGCTGGGCTCACTCATGGATAAGGCGAAGGGGCGACGTTGCCGTCGGCCCGGGCGTGTGAGCTCGATGTCGGGTTACGAGGTAGAGAGACACGGAACAGCACGCAAGTGTCCCTCACAATTCGAGCAGCACACCGCCGTCTTCGGACCAGCGCACGCGTGTGATCCCCGGCGATTCCAATTCGAGGCGATCGAGTTCCTGTTGCTGCTTCGAGATGAGTCCACGCTGGCGGCGAACCTCGTTCGCAAGTTGGTGGTTTTCGACCAGCAGCGCGCGATGGGCAAGAACCTGCACGATCGCCGTCTTCAGGTCATGGTCGTTCCACGGCTTGCTCACAAACTGGAAAATGCCGGCGTCGTTGATGGCGCGCATGATGCCGTCGATATCGGTGTAGGCGCTGATGATGATGCGTGCCGAATAGGGTTGCAGCTCGCGAGCTTGGGTGAGGAACGAGGCGCCGTCCATTTCCGGCATTCGGAAGTCGGAAATCACCAGATCGACGGGATGGTCGCGCAGGTACTCGAGCGCTTGCACTGGAGACGTGAAGGTCGTCACATCCGGGTCCGGAATCGCGGGTGCTGCGTCACGATTGAGGCACATTCGACGCAAAGCGTTCAGAACATTCTGTTCGTCGTCCACGATCAGCAGCTTGGCCATAATCACTTTCTGATGCGAATATAGGTACTTAGGCCGGGGGAATCACCTTGTCGGGGTGACTTTGGATCGACCACGTCCGTCGTGCACCAAGGAGCGAGCAATCGTCGTGCCAAAACCTTGCGCCATGCGCGCCAGGGCATTGCCGCATGTCGGGACGAATACGATACGACGGGCCCGCACAGTTCACTTGGCTACCTAACTTCTGCCCAGTTTGCTGCTGCGCACGACGGTAGGACAATGTTGGCTACGCCAAGAGCCATAGAACTGGAAATACTGTGCAGAAGGGAGTGATGGTCGCCTTAGGGTCCGCAGCGCTCTTTGGCTTGAGCACGCCCCTCGCCAAGATTCTCGTTGGCACTGTGTCGCCGCTTTTGTTGGCCGGGTTGCTCTACGCCGGGTCGGGTCTGGGACTGTCGCTCGTCCTGGTCGGCCGCCGCTTGTGGACACCGCGAGAGTCTTCGATAAGCCTGCCGCGGCGCGGGGAGTGGCTTTGGCTTGCGGGCGCCATCTTTTTTGGCGGTGTCGCCGGGCCGGCGGCGCTTATGTACGGCTTGGTGAGTAGCGCGGCATCGACAGCGTCGCTGTTGCTGAATCTGGAAGCCGTTTTTACGGCACTGCTGGCATGGTTTCTGTTCCGTGAGAATTTCGACCGCCGCATCATGCTGGGGATGTTCACCATCGTGGCGGGGGGCGCGCTACTGGTGTGGACCCCGGGTGAGCAGAGCGAAGCTTCGTTTGGGTTGGTTCTCATTGCCCTCGCTTGTTTCTGCTGGGCGATCGACAACAATTTGACGCGCAAGGTCTCCACGAGTGACGCAATGCTCGTTGCTGGCCTGAAAGGACTCGTTGCGGGCGCCGTCAATGTCGGCCTGGCGTTGCTGGTCGGCCAGACACTGCCGCCGCTTGGCGTGCTGAGTCTCGCGATGGCGGTCGGGTTCGTCGGCTACGGTGTCAGCCTCGTGATGTTTGTGCTTGCGCTCCGTCATCTTGGAACGGCGCGCACCGCAGCGTATTTTTCCGTGGCCCCGTTCTTCGGCGCTGCATTCGCGGTCCTGCTGCAAGGCGATACCGTAACGTTTCGGCTCATCGCCGCGGGACTGCTGATGGCCGCAGGCGTCTGGCTGCATCTCACCGAGCAGCATGGGCATCGGCACTCACACGAGCGACTGGAACATGCGCACACCCACTCGCATGATGGACACCATCAGCATTCCCACGACACCGCGTGGGACGGACGCGAACCGCATACCCACCGACACGTCCACGTGCCGCTGACGCATGCGCACCCGCACTATCCGGACGTGCATCATCGGCATCCGCACTAGCGCAAAATCAACCCAGGATTCGTTGCCCAATGCGTATTGATTTTGGAGTCAGGTCAATGGCTGTGAATTATCCTGGGAAGCAGGTACTAGGGGAGCGCGCATGAGCCGAAACATCGTCGTCTGCCTGGATGGTACGAACAACAAGTTCAACAGGGAAAATACGAACGTGGTCAAGCTCTACGCGTTGCTTGATCGTAAGACCAGCGACCAGATCGCGTATTACCAGCCCGGCATCGGCACCATGTTTCCGCCAGGGAGCTGGGGAAGGAT
>JADGRP010000298.1 GCA_017880805.1 Burkholderiales bacterium | reverse complement strand
TCAGTCCCGTGCCTTCGGTGCGCGTTCCAGCCCCTTCACCTGATCTCCTGCTGCGATCCCACGTTCCGCGAACCAGCCTTTTTTCATTTCGAGTGCATGAAGCGCGAGGCCGTGCGATGGATGCGTGGACTCGGTCTGCGGTGCCATATCCTCGATGTTGAGAATCTTGCCATCGACGCCTATGAACGCGATGGACAAAGGCACAAACGTATCCTTCATCCAGAACGCGAGCGGCTGCGGCGAATTGAACGCAAAGAGCATACCGTGATCGGGCTTGAGACTGAATCGATGCATCAGGCCTACGGTCCGCGTCTCGGTCGTCGAGGCGATTTCGGCAACGAGCCGATGGCCATTGACGCTCAGTTGCACCGTAGGCAAATCCTCGCCGGACGCAACATCGCTGAGCGCCGCCATAATCGCGAAAAAGCAGATCGACAGTAGCTTCATGAAATCTGGACCCTTGCCGGTGTCACTCGGCGTCGCCGCCGATAGAGAGCCCAAAGTATGACACTCAGCACAGTGAATCCCGCCATTCCCACTGCGAGCCCCTTGAGCGACTGGGCGAGAAACGGCGCGATCGTGCCCGCGATGACCGCCGCGAGCACGAAATGCACGAATCCCTGCAACGACGATGCCATGCCGCGCGTGGTGGGAAACAGATCGAGGAGTAGCAGGGTTGCGGATGGCGCCACGATCGCGCTTCCCACCGTGTAGATCATGATCGGCAGGACATGCCAAGGTACGACAGGGGCCACGAACCACGCGACCGCCAACTGAGTCATCGCACCTGCAAACATGATCAAATAGCCAACGCCCATGGTACGCGCGGCGGAAACCCTACCCGCCGCGCGCCCCGAAGCGAAAGCGCCGATCATGATACCGCCGATCATCGGTATGAACAGCCATGCGAAACCGTAGCTCGATACGCCGAGCAAGTCGATCAGGAACGACGGTGCGCTGGCAATGTAGAGAAAAAATGCGGCGAAGTTCAGCGCCGGTATGATTGCCAGCAACAGAAAATCGCGATTGCGCAGCACGTTGACGTAACTTCGCCACAATTCGCGGGGATGGAGCGACTGCCGACGTGCGGCGGGCAGCGTCTCAGGAAGACTCTTCGCCGACCAGGTCAGAAGTGCGATGACCAGCGCCAGCAATACCCAGAAGATGTAACGCCAGCCGAACGCGTTGAGCAGCACGCCGCCCAGGACAGGGGCAATCGCCGGAGCGATCCCGAATACGAGCGTGATCTGAGACATCACGCGTTGCGCCTCGGCCCCCCGAAAGCGGTCGCGGACGATTGCCCGGCCGACCACCATGCCACTGCCGGCACAAATGCCCTGCAGTGCTCGAAACAACCATAGCGTCTCGATATTGCCGGCGATTGCGCACCCGAGCGTTGCAATCGCATAAACGCCGAGCCCAACGATCACAATCGGGCGACGGCCGAGCGCGTCGGAAAGTGCTCCGTGCCAAAGCATCATGAATGCGTAGGCGAACAGAAACGACGAAAGCGTTTGCTGGACAGCGAGGGGAGCGACGTCGAATTCTCTTCCGATGTCGTGGAACGCTGGAAGATAGGCGTCGACGGAAAAAGGCCCGAGCATTGCCAGCGCAGCGAGCAGGATGGCAAGCGGCCATGCGCCGGCGTGCCCAGGGGTCACACGAGACTCAGGGGACCCGAGGCTCGCCCTGCATTGGCAACCGGCTCCACCCTACAGCTCATAGCTTTCCGCCTCGCCCCGCAATGCTGCCTCCACGGCCGATTGGTCGAATTGCGGCGCGAACATGGTGATGAAATCGTAGACGAATCCGCGCAGAAAGACGCCACGCCGCAGGCCGAGCCGCGCCATACTGGGAGCAAAAAGATGGCTGGCGTCGATCTTGTCGAACTGCGTGTCGCGCTCCGGATCGAATGCCAGCATCGAGACGATACCGACACCGAAACCCAGTTCGACATAAGTCTTGATGACATCCGAATCGAGCGCGGTGAGAACCACGTTGGGCTCGAGTCCCTTGGCGTCGAATGCGGCGTCTATTTTCGCGCGGCCGGTAAACGCGGCGTGGTAGGTGACGATCGGATACTTTACCAATGCTTCGAGCGTCAACGACTGAACTTTGGACAACGGATGTCCCTTCGGCACCAGTACGCACCGGTTCCACGTGTAGCATGGCAGCGTGACCAGCTCGGAGAACTCGTTCAGTGCTTCGGTAGCGATCCCCAGGTCGGCTTCGCCACTCGCGGTCTGCTTGCCGACCTGGACCGGATCGCCCTGTTGCAACAGCAAGCGCACCTTCGGATAGCGCTCGGCGAAGCGCTTCAGCACCGGTGGCAACACGTAGCGCGCCTGAAGGTGCGTGGTCGCGATCGCGAGCGTGCCCGTGTCCTCGCTCTTGAACTCGGCGCCAATGCGGCGCAGGTTGTTGAGCTCCTGCAGCGCCCGCCGCGCCGATGCAACGATGACCTCGCCGCCGGCGGTCAGCGTGGTGAGGCGCTTCCCCTGACGAATGAAAATCGGAACGCCGAGCTCATCCTCGAGCTGACGAATCTGCTTGCTGATGCCGGGCTGCGACGTGAACAGCGACTCGGCCGCGGCGGAGACGTTCAGTCCATGATCGACGATTGCGCAAAGATAGCGCAGTTGCTGCAGGTTCAAGGTAGGTTAGGATATGACTGGGTTTCGAAGCAGGACCAAATTATATAGCGAAACACGCGGCGATTACGGCGACGCCGGATCGAACGGCGTGCCTTGCATCATTCATGGCTCAATATTTTTCCATTCATCCCGCGAATCCGCAGCCGCGACTGGTGCGACAGTCGGCCGAGATCGTGCGCGCCGGCGGGGTGATCGCCTATCCGACGGATTCGAGTTATGCGTTCGGATGCCAGGTTGGAAACGCGGATGCCGTGCGGCGAATTCGCACACTGCGCGCGGTCGACGACAGCCATCATTTGACGCTGGTTTGCCGCGATCTGGGCGAGATCGGACGGTATGCGCTGCTCGATAACTGGCAATTCCGAATTGTGAAGCAGGGGGTTCCAGGAAGCTACACGTTCCTGCTGCCGGCCTCGCGCGAAGTGCCGAGGCGCCTCAAGCATCCAAGGCGCAGTACGATCGGCGTTCGGGTCCCGCAGCACGCGGTGGTACAGGCGCTGCTCGATGAGCTCGGCGCGCCGCTGCTCTCGTCGACGCTGATCCCCGCCGGTGCTTTGGAACCGCTCAACGATCCCGAAGTGATCCGCGAGCGCTACGAGCACGCTCTCGATCTGATCATTGACAGCGGTGCCTGTCATCTCGAGCCGACAACCGTGATAGACCTTGCGGTTTCGCCGCCGGTCGTCGTCCGCCTCGGCCGCGGTGACCCTGCGCAACTGGGTTTGCAAACGGCGGCCGCTTGAGCGGTGGTCCGGAGCCAGATTGCGACAAGCAAGCATCGCCGGTCGGCAACTGGTAGAATCGTGCCCCAATGGATTTGTCCCTCGCGACCATCGTCCTTTGGGCGGTGCCGGTGGTCTTCGCGATAACCCTGCACGAAGCAGCACACGGCTATGTCGCCAGACAGTTTGGCGATCAAACCGCATACATGCTGGGCCGGGTGACATTGAATCCGCTCAAGCATATCGACCCGATCGGTACCATCGCGGTTCCCGGTTTTTTGATCGCGATGTCGCTGCTTACCAAAGCGCCCTTGTTCATCTTCGGTTGGGCGAAGCCGGTTCCGGTCCAGTTCGCGAACCTGCGAAATCCGAAGCGCGACATGTTCTGGGTTGCAGGTGCGGGGCCGATGGCCAATCTCGTGATGGCCATCGGATGGGGATTTCTTCTGAAGTTTGCGTCGCCCGACGAAACGACGGGCGATTCCGGCATCGCGGTAATGGCGGAGGTTGGTGTACAGATAAATCTGATGTTGATGGCTTTGAATCTGCTTCCTATCCTTCCGCTTGATGGTGGCCGCATCGCGGTTAGCCTCTTGCCACTTCGCATCGCGACTGCCTACGCGCGCCTTGAGCGCTACGGTTTTGCGCTCGTGATCATTCTGCTCGTGACCGGCGTTCTGGGCCAATTGATGGAGCCTGTGCTCCGTCTCGGCGCCTACGCCGTTGCCTCGATCACCGGCCTTTGATTCAATCCATGCGGCGACTGACCGATGTTCGCTGACCGCGTCCTGTCCGGCATGCGGCCCACCGGGCGCATGCATATCGGCCACTATCACGGCGCGTTGAAGAACTGGCTTCGACTGCAGGAAGAGCACGAATGCCTTTACTTCGCGGCCGACTGGCACGCGCTGACGACGCATTACGAGACGCCCGAGCGCATCGAAGACAGCGTTTGGGAGATGTTCATCGACTGGCTTGCCGTCGGAATCAACCCGAACCGGGCGACGATCTTCATCCAATCGCGCGTGATCGAGCACGCAGAGCTCACGCTGCTGCTCGGCATGATCGCGCCGGTCGGCTGGCTGGAGCGCGTGCCGACGTACAAGGATCAGCAGGAAAAACTGTCCGATCGCGATCTGTCCACCTTCGGTTTTCTCGGCTATCCGGTGATGCAGGCGGCGGATATTCTGATCTATCGGGCGAACATGGTTCCGGTCGGCGAAGATCAGGTCTCGCACCTCGAGCTGGTACGCGAGCTCGCGCGCCGCTTCAATCACATTTACGGCAAGGAAGTCGGATTCGAGGAAAAAGCCAAAGCCGCAATCAAAAAGCTCGGCACTAAGCGCGCCAAGCGCTATGAGTCATTGCGAACCGCATTCCAGGAGCAGGGCGACGATGCCGCGCTAGCAGCGGCACGCGACATGCTCGACGAGGCACAGAATCTCGCGCTCGGTGATCGGGAGCGCTTGTTCGGATACCTCGAAGGCTCGCGCCGAATGATCCTGCCGGAACCGCAGCCGCTGCTCACCGAAGCATCGAAAGTGCCCGGCTTGGACGGGCAGAAGATGTCTAAATCCTACGACAACGCGATCTTTCTGCGCGAGGATCCGGCGACGATCACCACCAAGATTCGCACCATGCAGACCGATCCGGCGCGGGTCCGACGCTCCGACCCCGGCAATCCTGCCAACTGTCCGGTGTGGCCGCTGCATCAGATTTACTCCGACCAGACGACGCGCGACTGGGTGCAGAAAGGCTGCACCACTGCCGGCATCGGCTGCCTGGAATGCAAGCAGCCGGTGATCGATGCCATCATCGCCGAGCAGTTACCGTTTCACGAACGGGCGCAGAAGTACCTCGACGACCCGTCGCTGGTCCGGGCGATCGTGGCCGACGGGTGCGAACGTGCCCGCAAGCTCGCCGAGGAAACCATGCGCGACGTCCGCGAAGCCATGGGGCTCAGCTACTCGTGAGCAAAGGCGCAGCCGTCGTACCGGTCATCGATCTTGCGCAGGCCGCGGGCGCGCCGGTCGCGCGCATCTACGGCGAGCCGCTGCTGGAGATGCCGCACGACCTTTACATTCCGCCGGAAGCGCTCGAAGTCTTTCTCGAAACCTTTGAGGGCCCGCTCGACCTGCTTCTCTATCTCATTCGCAAACAGAATATCAACGTTCTCGACATTCCGATGGCTGAGCTCACCCGGCAATATCTGGGCTACGTCGAAATGATGCGCCGCACTCAGCTCGAGCTCGCGGCCGAATATCTGCTGATGGCGGCGGTGCTGATCGAAATTAAGTCGCGCCTGCTCCTGCCTAAGCCGCCGCCGCTGGCCGGCGAAGAGGTAGAAGACCCGCGTGCGGAGCTCGTTCGCCGCCTGCTCGAGTACGAACGCATGAAGGCCGGAGCGAGGGCGCTCGACGAGCTACCTCTGGCAGAGCGCGATTTTTCGCTGGTGCGGGTCTGGTTCGACCGCGTTGCCGCGGTGCGTCTGCCCGACGTCAATCCGGACGACCTCAAGGCGGCGTGGGCGGGACTGGTTGCGCGCGCGCGCGTGAATCGTCATCATCTGGTTTCCCGCGAGCAATTGTCGGTCAGAAGCCAGATGAGCCGACTGCTGAAATCGCTCGAGCCGGGACGATTTGTCGAGTTTCTCTCGTTGTTCGAGGAGCGTGTCGACGTACCGCGGCTGGTGGTGACGTTTCTGGCGATCCTCGAGCTGGCGCGGGAGCGTTTGCTCGACATCGCGCAGGCGGCGCCGTACGCGCCGATTTACGTGCAGCGCAAAGGCGATCCCGCGTTCAATTTGGAAGCGGACGCCGCAGCGTGAATCCAAATGAGTCCAAATGAGCCCATGACCGACGATCTGACCCGCACCAAGAGCATCCTCGAGGCAGCGCTTCTTGTCGCCGGCGAGCCGGTGGCCATTGCGCAGCTTTCGAAGCTGTTCGATCCGCCGCTCGAGACCGATGTCATTCGCAAGCTGCTCGAAGATCTGCGAGCTGCCTGGGCTGATCGAAGCGTCGAGCTTGCGCAAGTGGCGAGCGGCTGGCGCTTCCAGGCACGGCCGGAGATTCAAGCTTATCTCGAACGTCTCTCGCCGGAAAAGCCACCACGCTACTCACGCGCGGCAATGGAGACGCTGGCGATCATTGCCTATCAGCAGCCGGTGACGCGCGGTGACATCGAGGCCATTCGCGGTGTGGCGGTCTCTACCAACGTCATCAAGACACTGGAGGACCGACAGTGGATCGAAGCAGTAGGTCATCGCGAAACGCCTGGCCGCCCCGCGCTTTACGCAACGACTAAGAATTTTCTGGACGACCTCGGCTTGCGCTCGCTCGCCGAATTGCCGCCGTTGGCGGAGCTTGATACATCCCACCTCCTGGAGTTACCCGATGCCCCAGCAAAGGCCGCCGAGGCCGAACTCGCGCTCGCGAGCCCGCTCCTCGACACACCGGCAGCCGCATCCCTCGACGTCGGCGCACCCGACGCGCCCGACGGACAGCCGCTCCCGCCAGAATCAAACCAGACGCTCCACTGAGCCCGTCTTCACCGAGCCGCAGCGCCTCCACAAGGTGTTGGCGCAGTGCGGCTATGGATCGCTGCGCGGGCTCGAAGAGCTGATCATCGCCGGGCGCATCACGGTCAACCGCCTGCCAGCGGAGGTTGGTCAGAAGGTTGGCCCCGACGACCAGGTGCGCATCAACGGGGAGCTGGTGCGGCTGCGTTTCGCCGCGCCGCGCGTGCGCGTGCTGCTCTATCACAAGCCCGCTGGGGAGATCGTTAGCCGCGCCGACCCGGAGGGACGGCCGACGGTGTTCGACAAGCTGCCGCGATTGGGCAGCGCCAAATGGATCGCTGTCGGCCGCCTCGATTTCAACAGCGAGGGCCTGCTGATGTTCACGACCCTCGGCGAGCTCGCCAACCGGCTGATGCATCCGCGTTACGAAGTCGAGCGCGAGTACTCGGTGCGGGTCATGGGCACCTTGACGCCAGAGCAAGAGCGACAGCTGCTCGAGGGTGTCGAATTGGAGGATGGCCCGGCGAAGGTGCTCGCGCTTGCCGACGGCGGCGGGGAGGGCGCGAATCATTGGTACAAGATCGTTCTCCCTGAGGGTCGCAACAAAGAGGTGCGGCGAATGTTCGAGACCTTGGGCTTGATGGTCAGCCGGCTGATCCGCACTCGCTATGGCGTGGTCAATATGCCGCCGCAACTCAAGCGCGGGCAGACGCAGGAACTTGAACGCGAGGAGCTCGACATATTGTTGAAGGCGGTCGGAATGCCGCTCGGGGACGGGCGCGACGATCTTTCGGAAGAGAATCTGAACCGCGGTAACGGCGGTGATCGAGACGCGATTCAAGACAGCGAGGTCGACGGCAACCGCGGCACCTACGGCCCGGAGGCAGAAGCGCCAATAAGCGAAGTCGATGGCAACCGCGCGCCGCCGGTGAGCAATCATCCGCCACGCGATGCAAACCGTGACCGTCAGCCTGGCCCTGGCGCGCCAAGCGGAGGAGGTCGCCGCGGCGGCCACGGAGGCAGTGTTGGTGGCAACGCCGGCGGAACCGGTGGCCGTGGTGGCGGCAGTGGCGGCAGCGCCGGGGGGCCCGGGGGTCGTGGCGGTAGCTCGGGCGGACGCGGCGGCGGGGCGGTTCCTGGTGGGCGCGGCGGCAGAGGCGGCTCCGGCGGACCCGGCGGACCCGGCGGTAGAGGTGGGCCGGGTGGGTCCGGCGGCCAAGGCTCCCGTGGCCCAAGTGGCTCAGGAGGGGTCGGCGGCGGTAGCTCCGGCAGACGCGGCGGTCGTGGCGGTCGCGGTGGACCAGGCGGCGGAAGCAGCGGCGGCAACACCGGAAACACCGGCGGGCCATAGCCGCAAAGAATCGGCTTTCGCGGCGCCCGGCTCGTGCCTGGCTCCCGCGCCTTTATTTGCCGCCGAAGTGAGGCGTGCGTTTTTCGAGGAAGGCGTGTACGCCTTCCGCAAAATCTTCCGACGCCGAGCACGCGCCAAAGCTCTCCGCTTCCGACAGGAGCTGCGCCGACAGTGACTGCGAGAGCGATTGGTTTATTAGCCGTTTGCCGTTGCGAAGCGCAATCACCGGTCCGGTCGCCAGCGCCAATGCGAGCTGATGCGTTGCCGTGTCGAGTTCGCTTTCCGCGACCACGCGATTGACGAGCCCGAGCCGAAGCGCTTCCGCGGCGTCGAATCGCTCGCCGAGCAACACGATCTCCATCGCCTTCTTCAGTCCGACGAGTCGCGGCAACGTGTATGACGCACCTCCATCCGGCGTCAGCCCGAGGTGACGATACGCCGAGGTGAAATAGCTCGACTCGGCGGCGATCGCAAGGTCGCACGCGCACATCAGCGACAAGCCGAAACCCGCCACCGCGCCATGCACGCTGGCGAGCACCGGGTGCGGCATCCGCTGCAGGTTCTCGATGGCCGCATGCATATGCTCGACCATGCGGGTGAAATGATGCCGGCGATCGGACGGCAAGTCCGCAAGCTCGTTCGCGAAGCTCCGGATATCGCCGCCGGCCATGAAATGCCGCCCGGCGCCCTTGATGATGACGCAACGTATGCTGTCATCGGCCGCGAGCGCGGAGCTATGCGCAATCAACGCATCGATCATCTCCGAGTCGAGTGTATTGAGCGATGCCGGGCGATTGAGCGTCAGCGTAGCGATCGCGCCATCGCGATCGAGCAGCAGAGTAGTGTTCATCGCGCAAAAGTCTAGCACGCTCTCTCAGGCGTCCTGCCTGAACGGGCTTGCGCGCTCCAGCTCATCGACGGTTCGTGCAACTTCGCTTCTCTCGTCGACAAGAAAGGAGCTGATGGCCCGCGCGAATTCGGGATCGGCAATGGCGTGCGCTGAACATGTAGTTACGGGCATCAGGCCACGCGCGAGCTTGTGCACGCCCTGCGCGCCGCCCTCGAACAAGGTGATGCCTCGCTCGATGCAGAATTCGATCGCCTGGTAGTAGCACGCTTCGAAATGCAAACCGGGAACGTACGTGTCCGTTCCCCAGTAACGGCCCCAGAGCGTTGTGTGGCTGAAAATATCCAGCGCGGCGCAAACGGGCTCGCCATCGCTTTCTCCGAGCACGAGCAGAACATTGTCGGCGAGTGTCTGGCCGAGCCGAAGAAAGAAATCCAGTGTCAGATAGGGCGTGGAATGGTGCTCGCTGTAAGTCTTGGCGTAGCAATGGAAAAAGAAATCCCAGTGTGCCGGCTCGATCTCGTGCCCGACCAACCGGCGAAACGATATCCCGGCAGAGGCGAGCTTGCGTCGTTCCTGGCGGATGTTCTTGCGCTTGGCGTGATTCATGGTGGCCAGGAAATCGTCGAAATCCCCGAACCCGGGATTGGTCCAGTGGAATTGCACGCTCTCGCGGATCAGCAGCCCGGCGCGCTCACATAGGACAGCTTCCTGTGTTTCGGGAAACAGAATGTGCAGCGATGACAGCCGGTGATCCTCGAGCAGCGCCAGCGCGCCGTCGAGCAGTTGTCCGCGCAGCGTCGGCGTGCCGGCGATAAGCCGCGGCCCGGTGGCGGGCGTAAAAGGGACGGCGCAAACGAGCTTTGGATAGTAGCGCCGGCCGTGACGGCGATACGCATCGGCCCACGACCAGTCGAAAATATACTCGCCGTAGGAGTGCGCTTTGACATAGAGCGGCATGGCGCCGACCAGGGTGTCGGCTTGCCACGCGGTCAGATAGCGAGGCGTCCAGCCGGTCTTTGGCGACGCGCATCCGGTTTCGTGCAGGGCGTGCAGAAAAGCGTGCGACAGGAGCGGCGCGTCGCCGACGATCGCGTCCCACGCAGGCGCGGAAACGGCTGCCAGCGAATCGATGACGCGTAACGTGGGGGGCGGCATTCGGGGAATATCGAGCGAGTCGAGATTGTCGCGTGCGCGAGCGCCGACAGCAAGTTTTCAGCTGTTGCCAGCATGGTAAAATTCACCCATGCGGATCGCGATCGCTCAGCTAAACCAGGTGGTCGGCGATCTCTCGGGCAATGCTGCGCGCATCGTCGAGGCGATGGCGGCAGCGCGGCGCGGCGGAGCGCAGTTGCTGATCACGGCGGAACTCTCGCTTTGCGGCTACCCGCCCGAGGATTTGCTGCTGCGTCCGGCGTTTCTTTCCTCGTGCGCCGACGAGCTTGCGCGGCTCGCCGCCCGGGTCGAAGACATCACGGTTCTGGTCGGCTTTCCCGAGCTCGCGCCGGATGGGCGCTACAACGCGATCGCGGTCTTGCGGGACGGCAAAGTCGCCGCGGTCTATCGCAAGCGTTGCCTTCCGAATTACACCGTATTCGACGAGCAGCGCTATTTCACGGCCGGAGTCGATCCATGCGTGGTCGAGGTCGGCGGCGTTCGGGTCGGCATCATCATCTGCGAGGACGTCTGGTGCGCGGGGCCCGCTGCCGCGGCACGAGACGCCGGCGCGCAGCTCGTCGTCGTTCCCAACGGGTCGCCCTATCACACGCATCAGCAGGCGCTCCGGAGACAAGTCGTCTCGGCGCGTGCGCGCGAGACCGGCCTGGCGATCGTTTACGTCAATCGTACAGGCGGGCAGGACGAGCTGGTCTTCGATGGCGCTTCGTTCATCGTCGACGGTTCGGGAACCGTGGCGCAGCAATTGCCGGCGTGGCATGAGACGATTGCCTTTGCTGAATTCGACGGCGCGACACCCAAGCATGTTCGTGGCGACCTCGATAACCGCCTCGAGCCGAATGTCTATGCCGCGCTTACCATGGGCGTGCGCGACTACGTCGAAAAGAACGGTTTCCCGGGCGTGCTCCTCGGGCTTTCGGGCGGCATCGATTCGGCGCTGACCCTGGCG
>JADGRP010000297.1 GCA_017880805.1 Burkholderiales bacterium | reverse complement strand
GCAAGACGCTGCTTGCCGCAGCTCGCACCGGCCACCTTGGACCCACCATTTTCCGTTCGGCCGATCGCGGGCGAACGTGGCATGAGGCGAAACGTCCGCCTGCCTTTCGAGAAGGCAGCGAACGCGCGGTCGACCATAGTTTCTGGCTTGCGCCGGGACATGCGTCCGAACCCCGGACCTGGTACGCGGGTACCTCGCCGCAGGGATTATTTCGCTCCGAAGATGGCGGCGCCACATGGGACGGCGTCGAGGGTTTCAACGAGCATCCCATGCGCAAGACATGGTGCGGCGGCGACAAGGACGGAACGCCCGACGGCCCGAAACTGCATTCGATTCTTATCGACCCGCGCGATCGCAATCACATGTACATCGGTATGTCGAGCGGGGGTGTATTCGAGTCGGCCAACGGCGGCGCCGATTGGCGGCCGCTGAACGCCGGCGTCAAGGCGGATTTCCTGCCGGAGCCGACGCCGGAATTCGGCCATGATCCGCATTGCGTACGGCTGCATCCGGTCAAGCCGGATCGCCTTTATCAGCAAAATCATTGCGGCATCTACCGGCTCGACCGGCCGGAGGAACGTTGGCAGGACATCGGCACGAGCATGCCCAAGAGTGTCGGCGCCATCGGGTTTCCGATGGTCGTTCATCCGCGCGACCCGGACACGGTGTGGGTGTTCCCGATGGACGGGACCAAAGTCTGGCCACGAACGTCGCCGGCGGGCAAGCCGGCGGTCTATCGATCGGTCAACGCCGGAAAAACCTGGCAGCGCCAAGCTGCCGGATTGCCGAAAACGCGGGCATGGCTGACCGTCAAGCGGCAGGCGATGACATCCGATCAGGGATCGCCCGTCGGTGTTTACTTTGGAACCACCAGCGGAGAGGTATGGGGGAGCCGCGATGAAGGGCGCACGTGGAAATGTCTCGCCGCGCATTTGCCGCATATCTACGCCGTCGAGGTGGCCTGAAAATGAGCGTGCCACGATCAACACGGGCCGCGGCTGCGCGTCGCTGATCGCCGATGCGCATTCTCATTCCCGGACCGCTACGCGATTACACCGCGAACGCGGCGTCGGTCAGTGCTGCTGGGTTCACGCTTGGCAGCCTGCTCGCCGACCTCGACCGACAGTTTCCGGGACTGCGCTTTCGGATCGTCGATGAGCAAGGACGCATTCGCCGACACATCAAATTCTTCGTCGACGGCGTGCAGGCAAACGACTTGAATCCGCCCCTGAACGGTGCGAATGAAGTCATGATCGTGTGCGCACTTTCCGGAGGATAAGTGAGTGCGCTGAAAGCGCGCGAGAAGCGCTTGTATGCACTGCAGCATTCGTTGACGCGCCGCCGCAAAAAACCCTATAATCCAAAAGTTTGCATGAGTCCGCGGTGCCCGATTCCGTCACCGGCCGTTCGCCCTTTCGTTACCCTCTGCGGCGCGTCGCAGGCTGGCAGTTCATCGCCACGGGGATAATCGCGGTGGCGGGTGGTTTCGGGTGGGGGTGGGCTGGCGCGATTTCCGGGATGCTCGGGGGAATCGTCAACCTGGCCGCGGGCGCTGCCTACGCGTTTGTGGTGGGGCTCGCAAACCCGGCCTCGGCGGGCGGAACGCTGATAACCGCGTTCCGGGCCGAGGCCATCAAGATCGTGTTGATCGTTTTCCAGCTCTGGCTGGTTCTCACGATGTATCCGGACGTGGTCCATGCGGTTTTTTTCGCCGCGTTCGTCGTCACCGTGCTGGTGACCCAGGCGGCGATACTGATTCGTGACTGATAGCGTGCAACCGAAAAGCTGCAACTAGCAAACCGCAATAAGAAAATCGATATGGCCGAAGAACACGCAGTCGACGCGACGTCGTACATCCAGCATCACCTGACGTTCCTCGCCGAGCCGGTCCGGGAATCGGGCGGTTTCTGGACCGTGCACTTCGATACCGTCATTACCTCGCTGATTCTTGGTGTCATAGCTTTCGGCTTTTTGTGGCTGGTTACGCGCAAGGCGACAGCGGGCGTTCCGTCGAAAACGCAGGCCTTCGTCGAGCTTTCAGTGCAGTTCGTCAACGATCAGGTGAAGAGCCTCTTTCACCAGGATGCCCGCGTTGTCGCGCCCATCGCCCTGACCGTTTTTGTATGGGTCCTGTTCATGAATGCCATGGACTTCCTGCCCGTCGACATCATGGCGTGGATCTATCAGAACGTGTTTCACCAACACGAATGGCGCGGTGTGCCGACGGCGGATGTCAACACCACGTTCGCGTTGGCGCTCTCTGTTTTCGGACTGATGATCTTCTACAGTATCAAGAACAAGGGCCTCTTTGGCTGGATCAAGGAACTGCTCAGCACGCCGTTCGGCATCAAGCCGTTGTGGGCATCGCCGCTGCTTGTCGCCTTCAATCTTCTGTTCAACGTCATCGAGTACGTGTCCAAGCCGCTATCGCACTCGCTGCGGCTGTACGGCAACATGTACGCCGGCGAGATCATCTTCCTTTTGATCGGACTTTGGGCTGCGACCGGCGTGGCAGGTGTCGTCGTGGGCGGCCTCCTGCACGTCGGCTGGTCGATCTTTCACATCCTGATTGTCGTGCTGCAGGCTTACATCTTCATGATGCTGACGGTCGTCTACATCGCCATGGCGCACGAACATCACTGATCCGCTGACATTACTTATTCCATCGTCCAACCTCCGTTCAGAAAGGAAAGCAAAATGGACAAGCTGCAACTGGTCGCGCAGATCCAGGCATACACGGGTATCGGCATCGGGCTCATGATTGGCCTGGGCGCGCTCGGCGCCTGTGTCGGCGTCGGCATCATGTGCTCGCGTTTTCTCGAAGGCGCCGCGCGTCAGCCGGAAATGATCCCCGCGCTGCAGGCGAAAGTGTTCCTGCTGCTCGGCCTGATCGACGCGTCGTTCATCATCGGGCTGGGTATCGCGATGCTTTTCGCGTTCGGCAATCCTCTCATTCCGGCGGGACTGAAGTAATCGGGCGCCAGACCGACTCTGCGGTAAGGGACCACACAGGGAACTTGTCATGAACATCAACCTGACGCTGTTGATGCAGGCGGTCGCGTTCTTCGCGTTCATCCTGTTCACGGCGAAATTCATTTGGCCGCCGCTGATGCGCGCGGTCGAGACGCGCCAAAAGCAGATCGCCGACGGGCTGGCAGCCGGCGAGGAAGGCCGTCACAGCCTTGTCAACGCGGAAAAGCGTATCGCCGAAATGATGGTCGATGCCAAGACTCGCGCGTCGGACATCGTCGCGCAGGGCGAAAAGCTGAAAAGCGAAGCGGTCGACCAGGCGCGCACCGACGCGAAGAACGCGGCCGATCGTATCCTGGCCGCGGCCAAGGCAGAGATCGAACAGGAAGTGAATCGCGCCAAGGAGTCGCTCCGCGCGCAGGTTTCTGAGCTGGCCGTTGCCGGTGCAGAAAAGATCCTGAAGCGCGAAGTCGACGCCAAAACGCACGCCGAGCTCTTGAGCGCGTTGCAAAAGCAGCTCTAGCCACACGCCATGTCAGAGCAGATCACCATCGCCCGCCCCTATGCCGAAGCTGCGTTTTCGCTGGCCCGCGAGCAGAACGCGCTGCCCCAGTGGGCCGAGATGCTCGCCGTCGTGAGCAACGTTGCGAGCGATCCAACGGTGCGCGCCGCGCTCGACAACCCCAGGCTCGACAACGCGGCCAAGGAATCTCTGCTGCTCTCGCTCTGCGGCGACGCCCTCGGCGCGGAAGGCAAGAGCTTCGTCCGCGTGCTGCTGGAATCCGATCGCATCGCTGTGTTGCCGGACATCCGCAGCTTGTTCGATACCCTCAAGGACGGCGCCGACGGCGTGGCTCGAGCGCAAATCGTAAGCGCGTTCCCGGTCGACGACGCACAGCTCGCCTCGCTCAGGGCCGCACTGGAAAAGCGCTTCGGCAAGAAGATCGAAGCGACGGTAAGCGTCGACCCGCAGTTGATCGGTGGCGCGCGAGTCACGGTCGGAGACACGGTCATCGATGCGTCGGTTCGCGGCGAGCTCCAGGCGATGAGCAGCCAGCTGCGAGCTTGATTCAAACGTGACCCAGAACATAACGCGACCCATCACGGGAAGGCGCAAGGAAAAATCATGCAGTTGAATCCATCGGAAATCAGCGAGCTCATCCGGACCAAGATCAAGAACCTCGACGTCGGCGCGCAAGTGCGGACGCAGGGGACGGTCGTGTCCCTTACCGACGGCATCTGCCGCGTGCACGGATTGTCCGACGCGATGCAGGGCGAGATGCTCGAGTTTCCGGACAACACCTTCGGCCTGGCGCTGAATCTGGAACGCGACTCAGTCGGCGTGGTGATCCTCGGAAAGTACGAGCATATTTCGGAAGGCGATACGGTCAAGTGCACGGGCCGGATTCTCGAAGTGCCGGTCGGGCCCGAGCTGATGGGTCGTGTCGTCGATGCGCTTGGACAGCCGATTGACGGCAAGGGACCGATCAACGCCAAGGAAAAGGATGTCATCGAAAAGGTCGCCCCCGGCGTGATGTGGCGCCAGAGCGTGGCGCAACCGGTGCAGACGGGGCTCAAGGCGATCGACGCGATGGTGCCGATAGGACGCGGTCAGCGCGAGCTGATCATCGGCGACCGGCAAACCGGCAAGACCGCGGTCGCCATCGACACCATCATCAATCAGAAGGGCAAGGACCTCTTCTGCGTCTACGTCGCGATCGGGCAGAAGGCGTCGTCGATCATGAACGTGGTGAAAAAGCTCGAGGAACACGGCGCGATGGCGTACACCATCGTGGTCGCCGCGTCGGCGTCGGAGTCGGCCGCGATGCAATATATCGCGCCGTATTCCGGCTGCTCCATGGGCGAATACTTTCGCGATCGCGGGCAGGACGCACTGATCATTTACGATGATCTGACCAAGCAGGCGTGGGCGTACCGCCAGATCTCGCTCTTGCTCCGTCGTCCTCCCGGACGCGAGGCGTACCCGGGCGATGTTTTCTACCTGCACTCGCGGCTGCTGGAGCGCGGCGCACGCGTCAACCCGGAGTGGGTGGAGCGCTTCACCAAAGGTGCAGTGAAAGGCAAGACGGGTTCGCTGACCGCGCTTCCAATCATCGAAACGCAGGCGGGCGACGTTACCGCATTCGTGCCGACCAACGTGATTTCGATCACCGACGGACAGATCTTTCTGGAGACCGACCTTTTCAACGCGGGCATCCGGCCGGCCATCAACGCCGGCATTTCGGTATCGCGCGTCGGCGGCGCGGCGCAGACCAAGGTGATCAAGAAGCTGGGCGGAGGCGTGCGTCTTTCGCTGGCCCAGTACCGCGAGCTGGCCGCGTTCGCTCAATTCGCGTCCGATCTCGATGAAGCAACACGTAAGCAGCTCGATCGCGGCCGACTGGTCACCGAGCTGATGAAACAGCCGCAGTATTCACCGCTGTCGGTTTCCGAGGAGGCGTTGACGCTTTTTTCGGTGAACAAGGGCTATTACGACGACGTTCCGGTCGAAAAAGCGCTCACGTTCGAATCCGGATTGCGGCAATTCATCAAGAGCAAGTACGGCGCATTGATGGACAAGCTCGAGCAAACCAAGGACATGGACGCCGAAGGCGAAAAGGCCTGGTCCGCCGCCATCGAAGATTTCAAGAAGAACGGAACGTACTAGGAATCGCCATGGCAGGATCAAAAGAAATCCGCACCAAGATCAAGAGCGTGCAAAACACGCGCAAGATCACCAAAGCCATGGAAATGGTTGCGGC
Source organism: Burkholderiales bacterium (assembly GCA_017880805.1). Taxonomy (GTDB): domain Bacteria; phylum Pseudomonadota; class Gammaproteobacteria; order Burkholderiales; family Casimicrobiaceae; genus PALSA-1003. The sequence continues at coordinate 7,976 of JADGRP010000297.1, read as the reverse complement.
CTCGAAAATGAAAAAGGCTCAGGAGCGCATGCGCGCTTCGCGCCCCTATGTGAGCCGCATGCTCGCGATCGCGCGCCATCTCGCGCATGCCAACCCGGAGTACCGCCATCCCTTTGTCGTGAAGCGGGGCGATCCAAAGAACGTCGGGCTCATCGTCATAACGTCGGACAAGGGCCTTTGCGGAGGACTCAATACCAACGCCTTGCGGCTCGCGCTTTCGAAGATCAAGGCGTGGCAGGCAAAAGGTGTTGGCGTGCAGGTCAGCGTCATCGGCAACAAGGGCCTCGGCTTCATGAACCGGCTGAGGGCAAACGTCGTCTCTCATGTCATCGGCCTCGGCGACCGCCCGCACCTCGACAAGCTGATCGGACCGGTCAAAGTTCAGCTCGACGCGTACATCGCCGGACAGATCGATGAGTTGCATCTGGTCTCGACGCGTTTCGAAAACACCATGAAGCAGACGCCGGTTGATAGCCAGATCCTCCCTATCGCCGACCTCGAAGGCGAGGTCGAAAAACGCGCGTTTCCGTGGGACTACATCTACGAGCCGGACGCGAAGACGGTGCTCGAGGGGCTCCTCACCCGCTACATCGAATCGATCATTTTTCAGGCCGCCAACGAGAACATCGCGTCGGAGCAGAGCGCGCGCATGGTGGCGATGAAGGCTGCGTCGGACAACGCGGGAACGATCATCGATGAGCTGCAGCTGATCTATAACAAGACGCGGCAGGCGGCGATCACCAAAGAACTGTCAGAGATCGTTGCGGGGGCGGCGGCGGTATGAAAATGATTCTTGAATCGAGGAAGGCAATATGAAAGAAGGAACCATCGTCCAATGTATCGGCGCGGTGATCGACGTGGAGTTTTCGCGCGAGCATCTGCCCAAGATATATGACGCGCTGACGCTCGAGGGCGCCGGCGCCGGGCTTACGCTCGAAGTTCAGCAGCAGTTGGGCGACGGCGTTGTGCGGACCATCTGCCTCGGTTCTTCCGACGGACTGCGGCGGGGTATGAAGGTGCAGAACTCCGGTGCGCCGATCATGGTCCCGGTCGGGCCGAAGACGCTGGGCCGGATCATGGATGTGCTCGGTCGTCCGATCGACGAAGCGGGCCCTGTGGGTGCTGAGAAGACCATGTCGATCCACCGCGATGCGCCTGCGTTCGAGGATCTCTCGCCCTCGACCGAACTCTTGGAGACGGGGATCAAGGTGATCGACTTGGTGTGCCCGTTCGCAAAAGGCGGCAAGGTGGGACTGTTCGGCGGAGCGGGCGTGGGCAAGACCGTGAATATGCTGGAGCTCATTCGCAATATCGCCATCGAACATAGCGGCTTTTCAGTTTTCGCCGGTGTCGGCGAACGCACGCGCGAAGGCAACGACTTCTATCACGAGATGAAGGACTCGAATGTCCTCGACAAAGTTGCGATGGTTTATGGACAGATGAACGAGCCGCCGGGAAATCGCCTGCGGGTGGCGCTCACCGGGCTGACCATGGCGGAATATTTTCGGGATGAAGGCCGCGACGTCCTCTTTTTCGTCGACAACATCTATCGCTACACGCTTGCCGGGACGGAAGTCTCGGCGCTCTTGGGCCGCATGCCGTCGGCGGTGGGCTACCAGCCGACGCTCGCCGCGGAAATGGGCGCGCTGCAGGAACGCATTACGTCGACCAAGACCGGCTCGATCACTTCGGTGCAAGCGGTCTACGTGCCGGCCGATGACCTGACCGATCCCTCGCCCGCAACCACTTTCGGCCACCTCGACTCGACGGTGGTGCTGTCGCGCGACATCGCCTCGCTCGGGATCTACCCCGCGGTCGACCCGCTGGATTCGACCTCGCGCCAGCTCGACCCGAACGTCGTCGGCGAGGAACACTACACGACCGCGCGACGCGTGCAGCAGACCCTGCAGCGTTACAAGGAGCTGCGCGACATCATTGCGATTCTTGGAATGGACGAACTTTCTCCCGAGGACAAAGTTGCGGTCGCGCGGGCGCGGAAGATTCAGCGCTTTCTGTCGCAGCCGTTTTTCGTCGCCGAAGTCTTCACCGGCTCGCCGGGAAAATTCGTTTCGCTCAAGGACACGATCCGTGGTTTCAAAGCCATCGTCGACGGCGAATTCGATCATCTTCCGGAGCAGGCGTTTTACATGATAGGCGGCATCGAAGAGGCCGTCGAAAAGGCGAAGACGCTGCAATAGCGGATTCTCGCCGGGGAACACTATGGCCAACACCATTCACGTCGATGTCGTCAGCGCCGAAGAGTCGATCTTCTCCGGCGATGCGGAGTTCGTCGTGCTTCCCGGAGTCATGGGCGAGCTCGGCATTTATCCCCGCCACACGCCGCTCATCACTCAAATCAAGCCCGGGGTTGTCCGCATCAAGGTGCCCGGACAGGCGGAAGAACAGATCGTCTACGTCCAGGGCGGATTTCTGGAAGTTCAACCCGACGTGGTGACGGTTCTGTCGGATACGGCGATTCGGGCGCACGATCTGGACGAGGCAAAAGCGCTCGAGGCGAAGCGCCTCGCGGAAGAGGCGATGCAAAACAGGACGTCCAAAGCAGACATCGCGATGGCCGAAGGTGAGCTTGCCGGTGCGGTGGCGCAACTGGCGGCGATCCGCCGGCTGCGCAGGCGAAACTAGGGCAGCGTCAACTTCACGGAAGGGCGGCGCCGCCGCCCTTTTTTCATGCTCCCGACTGCGCCAGTCGCGGCAACGAAGGTGGACATGATGGCCGAGCACGCTGAAGCAGTGCTTGTTCTGAACGCGGGCTCGTCGAGCGTCAAGTTTTCGCTCTATACCGACGTGCGCGATGATGCGCGGCCCAGGCTGCGCGGTCAGATCGAGGGCCTCCAGGGCTCGCCCACGTTCATCGCAAGGAACGCCGAAGATCTGGTCGTGCACGAGGAGAAATGGAGCGACGCCGGCGCATTGAGCCACGGCGACGCAACTGCCCGTCTGCTCGAATTTCTCAATCGCGAGCTGGCAACAACACCGCTCGGCGCTGTCGGCCACCGCGTGGTCCACGGCGGCCGCGAATTCACCGTGCCGGTCAAGGTCGACCCGGGCGTCATGACCGCGCTCGAGCGGCTCATCCCGCTTGCACCTTTGCATCAAGCACACAACATCGCGCCGATGCGCGTCATCGCCGCGCGTGCGCCGGCGCTGCCCCAGGTCGCGTGCTTCGATACGGCATTCCATCGGACGCAGCCGCCCGTGGCGCAGGTATTTGCGCTGCCACGCGCGATCACCGAGCGCGGCGTGCTGCGCTACGGATTTCACGGGCTGTCATACGAATACATTGCATGGGCGCTTCCGGACTTCGACGCTGCGGCGGCGCGTGGCCGCGTCGTCGTGGCGCACTTGGGAAACGGCGCAAGTCTCTGCGCGATGAAGGAGGGCGCGAGCGTCGCCACGACCATGGGCTTCACCCCGCTCGACGGTCTCATGATGGGAACGCGAGGCGGGAGCCTGGACCCGGGCGTGATCCTGTATCTGATCGACGAACTCGGCATGGATGCCCGCGCGATCGAAACGCTGCTGTACAAGGAGTCCGGCTTGCTCGGCGTCTCCGGTATTTCGAGCGACATGCGCACGCTGCTCGCGAGCGATCTGCCACAAGCCCGGGCGGCGATCGATCTCTTTGTGTACCGGTTCCGTCGCGAGCTCGGTTCGATGGTCGCCGCGCTCGACGGGCTGGACGCGCTTGTTTTCACCGGCGGCATCGGCGAGCATGCGGTGGCGATCCGCGAACGCATTTGCCGCGATGCTGCCTGGCTCGGCGTGGAGATCGATGCGAAAGCGAATGCGACAGGCGGTCCACGGATCAGCGCCGAGAAGGCGCGCGTCTCCGCGTGGGTCATCCCAACCGACGAGGAACGGATGATCGCCCGCCACACCCGCGAGCTGCTCGGGCTTAACTGATCCACACCGCGCGCCGGTCAGCCGAGGCAGCGTTGGCCGTCTACGACCGCTTTGGCGGAACGCCTGCGCTCAACTGCTGCTCCGCCAGCGTCACCCAGTAGCTTGCGCCTATCGCCAAGGCGTCGTCATCGAAATCGTAATGCGGGCTGTGAATGTTCGGCGTATCGGGTCCGCGGCCTGCGCCGAGCCAGACATAGCAGCCGGGCTTCGCCTGCAGCATGAACGCAAAATCCTCGCTGCCCATCTCCGGCATCGGGTCGGTGTCGACGTTGTCGGCGCCCACGATCGCCGTCGCTGCCGTGACGGCGTGCTGCGTTTCGGCCTCGGCGTTGACCAGCGCCGGGTAGCGGCGTTCGTAGCGCAGCGTTGCGGACATCTCGAAGGTTGCCGCGACGCCGGCAACGATAGCGCGCATCCGTTGCTCGATCAGATCCTGCACTTCGCGCTTGAACGTGCGCACGGTTCCGCGCAAGACGACTTCCTGGGGAATTACATTCCAAGTATCGCCGCCATGCACCTGCGTGACGCTGACCACGCCCGCGTCGAGCGGGTGCAGATTGCGGGAGACGATCGTCTGCAGCGCATTGATGACGTGCGCGACGAATAGCATCGGATCCTTGCCGGTGTAAGGCATCGCCGCATGCGCGCCCTTGCCGGTCACGACGATCTCGAAAATGTCGTAGGCGCCCATCAGCGGTCCGACGCGCATGGCAAAAGAGCCCAGAGGCTTGCGCGGCCAGTTGTGCATGCCGTAGACCGCGCGCATCGGAAACTTGTCGAACAGCCCTTCCTCGACCATCACCCTGCCTCCGCCTTCGTTTTCCTCGGCGGGCTGAAAGATGAAGTAGACCGTGCCGCCGCAGCTCTTCTTGCCGGCGAGCGCCTTGGCCGCGCCGAGCAGCATCGTCGTGTGGCCGTCATGACCGCAGGCGTGCATCTTGCCTTCATTTCGCGACGCATACGGTACGCCGGAGCGCTCGAGCACGTGCAGCGCGTCGAGATCGGCGCGCAGACCGATCGCATCGCCGCCACCGCCATTGCCACGCAGCACACCGACGACGCCGGTCTTGGCCATGCCGGTGTGCACCTCGAGCCCGAAGGCACGCAATTTTTCGGCGACGAATGCGCTGGTTCCGGTTTCCTCGAAAGCTGTCTCAGGATGCGCGTGAATGTGATGACGCCATTCTTTCATTTCAGCAACAAGCACGTCGATTTCAGGCAGGATCTTCATGGAGGCGAGAGCGCGAAGGATGAGGAGAAGATGGCGCAATGTTAGCGCAAACCGCTCGCCTCGTCCGCTACGGTAAGATGCGCGCTAGCGAGCGAGTACGAGCTATGCCCCTTCCATATCAAGCCATGTACGACCTCGCCATTGTCGGCGGCGGCATCAATGGCGCGGGCATTGCGCGCGATGCGGCGGGACGCGGCCTCAAAACACTGCTGGTTGAAAAAGACGACCTGGCCTCGCATACATCGTCGTGGAGCACCAAACTGATCCATGGCGGGTTGCGCTATCTCGAGTATTACGAATTTCGGCTCGTGGCCGAAGCGCTGGCGGAACGCGAAGTGCTTCTCCACGCCGCGCCGCATATCATCGCGCCGCTGCAGTTCGTGCTGCCGCACGAGCCGCATTTGAGACCTGCGTGGATGATACGCGCCGGTCTGTTCCTGTATGACCATATCGGTGGCCGCAAGAGCCTGCCGTCCTCCTTCGGAGTCGATCTGTCCGCCAGCCGCTGGGGCGCAGGGCTGAAGAACACGTTTCACCGCGGCTTCGTCTATTCCGATGCGCGCGTGGATGACGCGCGTCTGGTCGTCTTCAACGCCATCTCCGCCCGCGAAAAAGGCGCGGACATTCGCACCCACACGAAGCTGATTACGGCCCGCCGCGAAAACGGCTGCTGGCGGATGACGCTGCGGGAAGCGAACGGCGAAACACAGAAGGTCAGCGCGCGCGCGCTCGTCAACGCCTCCGGACCTTGGGTGAAGCAGGTACAGGACGAAGTCAGCGCCGAGCCGACTCAGGCGAGTGTGCGCCATGTGAAGGGAAGCCACATCGTCGTCCCTCGCGTCCACAAGGAAGAGCACGCGTACATCCTGCAGAATTCCGACCACCGGATCATTTTCGTGATCCCGTATCAGGGCGAATTCTCGCTGATAGGAACCACCGATATTACAGTCGAGGAGTACGAGCATCCCGAAATAACGCGTGAAGAGATCGCATATCTGTGCGGTATCGCCAGCGCGTATCTGGCCAAGCCGATCACGCCCGGAGACGTTGTCTGGACGTATAGCGGTGTGCGGCCGCTTTACGACGATGGTTCCGCAGATCCCGCCGCGGTGACGCGCGACTACGTCCTGAAGCTCGATCATCAGGACGGCGCCGCGCCGCTCCTGTCCATTTTCGGCGGCAAGATCACCACCTATCGCCGCCTCGCCGAACAGGTGCTGCGCGAGCTCGCTCCCTTCTTCCCAGAAATGAAAAGCCCGTGGACCAGGACCGAGCCTCTGCCCGGCGGCGACATGGTGAAGAGCGACCTCGCCGCGTTCGAGCGGGACCTGTGCGCGCGATATGCTTTGCTCGATCCCCGGCTGCTCGGTGCGCTTGCTCGCCGTCATGGGACGCGTTCGTCTCGCGTGCTGGGGAGTGCCAACACGGTCGCGGACCTGGGCCGGCACTTCGGCGATACGCTTTTTGCGGCCGAGATCGACTACCTGATCGCGCAGGAGTGGGCAACGGGCGCCGAAGATATTCTCTGGCGGCGCACCAAGTGCGGATTGCACATGACTGCGGGCGAACGCGAGGCGGTGTCGCAATACTTGCGCGATGGACCCGTCGGCTTGCAAAAGCCGACGCCATGAAGCCGCTGGCCGCGCTTCCTGACACGGCACGGCAGAATATCCGCTGTGTGCTCACCGACATCGACGACACGCTGTCGACGCGAGGGCGGATCACGGCTCAAACGTACGCGGCGATGGAAGAGCTGCACGCCGCGGGGTACCTGGTTATTCCGGTCACCGGCCGGCCAGCGGGCTGGTGCGACCACATCGCGCGCATGTGGCCGGTCGATGCGGTCGTCGGCGAGAACGGCGCGCTGTACATGAGACACGATGACGCAGCGCGCGCGCTGAAAAAACGCTTTGTCGCGGACGAGGCCGAAAGAAAACGCGATCGCCAGCGGCTGAACGCGATCGGCGAAAAAATCCTACGGGAGATTCCCGGTTGCGCGCTCGCTTCGGATCAGCAATACCGCGAAACCGACATCGCCATCGATTACTGTGAGGACGTCGTGCCGCTTTCGCACGAGGACATCGAGCGCATTGTCGCGATGATGCGATCAGAAGGCATGAGCGCCAAAGTGTCCTCGATTCACGTCAACGGATGGTTCGGCAGCTATGACAAGCTGGCGATGACGCGTACGCTGCTCGCCGAGGAGTTCGGCATCGATCTCGACGCCGAACAGCACCGGTGCATATTTATCGGCGACTCGCCGAACGACGCGCCGATGTTCGGCTTCTTCAGCTATTCCATCGGCGTCGCGAACGTGCATGCCTTCGGCACCGCGATCGTCACGCCTCCGAAGTACGTGACGGTCGGCGAAGCCGGTGCGGGATTCGCGGAGCTGGCGACGTTTCTTCTCGCCTGAGCTTGCCTGACTCGCCGCGGACGCCTATTTCGCCGCAGTCATGGTCGCGAGCTTGGAGAGGTTGATCTCCTTGAGGGCGCCGGTAAGCATGCTGTCGTCAACGCCTGACCCGTTGACGGTGACGCTGAAGCGATTGTTGAGTATGACGCTGACTTCGCCGCTTCTGGCGCGGCGGTCGTAGCGTTCGTGGACGAGCTGGCCGTTGATCTTCGACGTACGCTCATAGCCGGTATCGGTTTCCTTTTCCATGCTCGGATCGAACTTCGCCGCGAGACCGGCGAGACCCGACAACGATCCCAAGTCGGAGATCTCGACCTGAATGCTGCCGTTCGCAGCGTCCTCATATCGCGCGGTCGCGCTCGACGCCTTGATGCCCATGGTTTCGCCGCTCTGACCCGAGGCCTC
>JADGRP010000296.1 GCA_017880805.1 Burkholderiales bacterium | reverse complement strand
CGAAGCGCATAACATTGACCGGCGCGACGATTTTGCCGTGCTCGACCCAGAACGATGCGAAGCGGGTCATGCCGGTCATGCGGCACGCCGGCCGGTCGGAGAAATTCAGGTACCAGAGATTGCCGATATAGAGTCCGCTGTCGAGCGCCGCCATGGAATCGGACGCGCTCAGCGTGCCGGCGGCCATATCCAGCGATTCGGGCATCTCCGCCGCATTGGCGCCGTTCGTAGCCAAGGCATACTCCTTCGCCGTGCGCGGACTCACCAGCGAACCGACAAGCTGGCCCTCGCGAACCAGCGGCACGGCGTCCGGCCGCGTGAAACCCTCGCCCTGGAATGCCGGCGCCACACCATCGACGGTGTTCTCGGTGAATCCTACCGACCGGTCGAAGGCTGCTTCGCCGTCCTGGACCCGGAACAGGCAGCTCTGACGCGTCGCGAGCGCGCGGCCCGAGAAACCGCCCCAGCACAGCATTCCGGCGATTTCTTCCATCGCTGACGGCGTGAGGTAGGCGCGATAGCTTCCGGGCTCGAGCGAGCGTGCGGGCATCGCCAACAACGCCAGCCGTTCACGCGCGTCGCGCATCTTGGTCTCGAAGGTGCCGACCGACCAATCGAATCCGCCATAAGCGGTCTTCACCGCCTTGTCCGCGCGGTGGTACAGGCTCCATTGCAAATTGAAGCTCGTCGCTTCGTGCCAATTGCGTTGACCCAGCGAGTTGGCGAAGCCCCGATACACCGGCCCCGCGGCGTAGATGCCTACCAGGTCCAGCCCCGCCGCGGCGTCGAGCACGCTGGCAACGACTTCTTCCGCTGCCGGAAGCTCACGGCCCTTCACCGAGCGGCTCGGCTCGACGTCGGTTGCGTAGCTCAGGTGCGGATCGTCGGGAAGCTCGGTCAGCGTCTCACGGAGCCAGGAAAACGCGGAAGCGACGCACACCCGGTCGCGCGCGAGATCGCCCGACAACGCGAAACACTGTTCCGCGTGGCGCTTTCCCCGTATCAGATGCAGGCGCAGATAGCGCTGCGCGACGCTCCCAGGCTGGCGGATCTTGCCGCGGTTCATGCGCACGAAGTCGGACGCTTCGGCATCGAAGGCGCAGGTGTAGACCTCGCCCGGCGCGAGCGAGCGATCGAGCAGGGACGCAAGCTCGTTGAAATAGGTTTCCATGTTCACGATGCCTTCCCCTTGGCGGTAAGCGAATGGAGCGGGATCCTCATGCGTCACCGCCAAAAACATCGACCGCGGCGAACACGCACGCCGGCGAGGCGTGCCCGACGCGGATCAATTGCGAAGGCTCGCCCTTGCCGCAGTAGGGCGTGCCGAGGACTTCCAGCGTCGATTCATCGCCGACCTGTTCGAGGCTGCGCCAGAAATTCGCCGAGATGCCGCGGTAGTTGGGGTTCTTGACGACGGTCGTGAGCTTGCCGCCTTCAATCAGCTGACCCCATTCGCAGCCGAACTGGAATTTGTTGCGCGAATCGTCGATCGACCACGAGCTGTTGGTGCTCATCAGCACGCCATGCGCGATGCCGGCGATCATTTGATCGAGCGTTGCGTCGCCCGGCTCGATGTTGAGGTTGGCCATGCGATCGATCGGCGGCCGGTTCCAGCCGTCCGCGCGGGCATTCGCCACGCCGGCGACGCCGGCGCGCATCTGGGAAATGGCGCCGCCCAGGGGGCGTTCGAGCATGCCGTTGCGGATCAGGTACGCTCGCTCGGCGCGGGTGCCGTCATCGTCGAAGGCATAGCTCGCCAGCTCCTCCGGGCGCGTCGGATCGAACGTGACGTTCAGAAGATCGGACCCGTAGCGGTAGCTGCCGAACATGTCCAGCGTGACAAAGCTCGTTCCGGCGAAATTGCGCTCGTCGCCCAGAATCCGATCGAGCTCGAGGGGATGGCCGATCGATTCGTGAATCTGCAGCACCATCTGGTCGGCCAGCAGCAGCGCGTCCATGACACCGCTCGGACAGTTCGGCGCGGCGAGAAGCTGCAGCGCTTCGTCGGCGACGCGGGCGCCGCTGCCGACGAAGCCGAAGCGTTCGAGCATGGCCTCGCCGCCCTGCTGCGCAAGGCCGCGGTAGCCATTCAGCGTGCGCATCTGGGTATCGCCGTTGGCATGCGCAGTGACCGTCAGGCTAGGCATGACGAAGCGAAAGTGTTGGCTCACTTCGCCGCCTTCGCTGGTGAGGTAGACGTGTTCCGCAGTACGCGTCTCGACGCTCGCTTCCCAGTCGACGATGCGCGAATCGCACCCGGCCGCGTGCGATTCATCCGCGAGCACCTCGTACCATGCACGGCGCGACCATGGTTTCGCGTTCGCCTCCGGAGACGCGTAGTCGCCCCGCAAAGCCGGCCTGGGCAAGGCTCTGGAATCGATTAGAGAGCGGATGGCGCTGCTACGCGCCCATGAGGCCGCGCGGTCGAGCGCGGCTTGCAGGCCGGCGCGCGAGGTGTCGCTGGTTGCCGCGTATCCGTATCCGCCGCCGGCGTAGACGGTGAGCATTGCGCCGCGGTCGAGCGACATGGACGGGGGCTGGGGAACATTCTTGCGGACGCAATAGTTCTCCGCGCGTTCGTCGACCATGCGCAGCGACCAGAAGTCGGCGGTGCACCGCAAAGCCTTGAAATCGGACTGCAAGGAATCATTCATGCAGGGTGGGGCGCAGCGAGCCGCCCGGAAAAAGCGCTGATTATCCCTCAGCCGCCGCTCGAACGCACGTTACTCGCTCGGCCCCTGTTGCAACATGGTTTGGGCCGCAAGCGCCGCGAGCGCGCTGCCGGTCACGCGCGTGATGCGCCAGTCGGGCAGCACCGTCGCGCCAAGCGCCCGATAGAAGCCGATCGCCTCGGCGTTCCAATCGAGCACCGCCCATTCGAAGCGGCCGCACCCGCGTTCGACCGCCAGGCGGGCAAGGTAGACCAGCAAAGCGCGTCCGTACCCTCGCCGGCGGAAGGCCGGGCGGATGAACAGATCCTCGAGATAAAGGCCCCGCCGGCCTAAAAACGTCGAGAAATTGTGGAAAAACAGCGCAAATCCGGCGGCTTGGTCGCCTTCCCACGCCAGGATCACTTCGGCCGCGGGCTTGGCCGAAAAGAGTTCGCGCAGCAGATCGTCCTCTGTGGCGATGCACAACTGCGAGAGCCGCTCGAATTGCGCGAGCCCGCGAATCATGTCGAGGAGCGTGGACGCCTGGTCGCGGGTGGCCGGTGCGATATGCAGCTTGCTCATCGGTGGGCGGCTTCGTCGCGGGCAGTCACGGGCTCGGCGTCCAAGCTTGCCTGGCCGGGGATCGCCGAGCTTCCGATCGTGACGATGCACGGAAAATCAGCGCGTTGGGCGGGCCCTGTCGTCATCGTTTGCAGATTTGCAACAATCTTGGAGCGGCCAGTGTAACAACTACTCAATTTCGTTGCGGCCCGAATCGCCCTTGCTGTAATGTCCAAACCGTTAGCTGAAAGGGATACATGCATCCCGCCCCGCACCACGCGGGGGCATGCCCTTCGGCAACCAAATTCTTACGGGGGTTTTGCAATGAAATTCAGACCGAAAAAGCTGTCTTTGGCCTTGGCGCGGACTTTCGGCGCCGGCATGGCGGTGACCATGGTTTCCGTAGCGTACGCGCAGACTGTTGTACCGCTGCCCCCGACGCAAGTCACGGGCTCGCGCATTGTCTCGCCCAATATCACGAGCACGAGTCCGGTGGCGCAGGTCACCGCAGTCGACATCAAGGTCGAAGGTATCAACAACATCGAGAACCTGCTCAATAACCTGCCGCAGGTCTTCGCCGATTTCGGCAGCACCATCACCAACGGCGCCACGGGCACGTCGTCGGTCGATCTGCGAGACCTTGGCTCGCAACGCACGCTGGTGCTGATCAACGGCCGTCGGTTGCCGGCCGGTAGCCCCACGTTTTATCCGACCGACCTGAACGAAATTCCCGCGCCGCTGATCGAGCGCGTGGAAATCCTGACGGGCGGCGCGTCGGCAATTTACGGCTCCGATGCGATCGCCGGCGTCGTGAACTTCATCATGAGGGAAAACTTCCAGGGCTTGCAGCTCCAGTTCGACGACAGCTTCTACCAGCACAATCAGCACAACAACCTTGCCAATGTCATCGCCGCACGTGCCGTTACCAGCCCGGCGCAGTTCGTCGTGCCGGGCGATGTCGGATCCATCGGCAATGTGTACGATGCCAGCATCACCATGGGCAGCAATTTCGCCGACAATCGCGGGAACGCGACGCTGTTCTTCCACTACAAGAAGGACGACGCGGTTCTGGAGAAGAGCTACGACTACAGCGCGTGCGCGACAGGCTCGACCGCCGATACGGCGACCTCACCAAGCCACTTAACCTGCGGCGGCTCGGGGACGGCCGATCCGCCGCGTTTTATCAACCTCCACTCGAACAGCACGCTTCCAGGTGGCGGAGTAACGTTCGGTCCCAATGGGACGTTGAAGCCGTTTCTCGCAGCTGACCAGTTCAACTTCGCTCCGTTCAACTACTACTCGCGCCCCGACGAGCGCTACGGATTCAACGCGTTTGCCCACTATGACGTCAACGAACATGCACGCGCGTATGGCGAGTTCAGCTTCAACGACGACCATACCGACGCGCTGATCGCCCCAAGCGGCATTTTCCAAACCGAACAGACCCTTAGCAACCGCAATCCGTTGTTGTCCCAAACGTTCAAGGACGCATTCGGCATCAACGCGACGACGAACGGCGACCTCCTCATTGGCAAGCGCAACGTGGAGGGCGGCGGCCGCGATGATGACCGTCGTCACACGGCCTTCCGCGGTGTCGTCGGTGTAAAGGGCGATATTTTCAAGAACTGGGACTACGACGTCTTCGTCCAGACCGGAAAGGTCATCTACCAGGAAACCTACTTTAATGACTTTTCGAAAGCGCGCATCATCAAGGCGTTGGATGTCGTGAGCGATCCGGTCACCGGCCAACCCGTATGCCAATCGAAGCTTGACGGCACCGACCCCAACTGCGTGCCGTACAACATCTTCACCCCGGGCGGGGTGACGCAAGCGGCGCTTGCCTACCTGCAGACACCAGGCTTGCAAAAGGGCTCGACGCAGCAATCCGTGCAGGGTGCCACGCTGACGTCGGATCTGGGCAACTATGGATGGAGGCTTCCCTGGGCGAAATCCGGCATCGGCGTCGCGTTCGGCGTCGAGCGTCGCATCGAGAAGCTCGATCTGCAAACCGACACGGAGTTTTCGACGTTCGACCTCGCGGGACAAGGCGGGCCGACCATCGGGCTCGGAGGCCAATTCACCGTTAAGGAAGCTTTCGGCGAAGTGCGAGTTCCGATCATGGAGAACCAGCCTTTTGCGGATCTGCTCAGCATAAATGGCAGCTACCGGTACTCGGATTACAGCACGGACAAGACGACCAACTCGTACGGTATTGGTGCCGAGTGGGCGCCGATCAAGGCCGTAAGGCTTCGCGGCAGCTACCAGCAGGCAGTTCGGGCCGCGAACATAATCGAATTGTTCCAGGCGCAGGGACTGAATCTTTTCACCCAGGGCTCCGATCCATGCGGCGGACCCACGCCTACCGCAACGCTGGCGCAATGCCAGAGGGCTGGCGTAACCGCAGCTCAGTACGGAAGCGCGCTGCTCACCAACCCGGCGGGCCAGTACAACTACCTCCAGGGCGGAAATCCCGCTCTCGATCCCGAAAAGGCCAAGAGCACCACGCTCGGCGTCGTTTTCACGCCGATGAAAAATCTGAACGCGTCGGTCGACTACTTCAATATCAAGGTCGACAACATCATCTCCGCCATTTCGCCCGCGTTGGTCATCACTCAGTGCCTAACTGCGGGACAGTTCTGCGACCTGATCCACCGCGATGCACAGGGAACGGTATGGCTGACAGGCTTCGTCACTGCGACCACCCAGAACCTCGGGAGCTTTAAGACGTCGGGTGTCGATGTGACGTTCGACTACGTCTACCCGATGAATAACTACGGAAGCGTTGACTTCAACTTCATCGGCACTTGGCTGGAGCAGTTCAAGAAGGACGTCGGTACAGGGCTCGGTCCTTATGACTGCAAGGGGCTCTTTGGAGCGACTTGCGGAACGCCGGCGCCGGAATGGCGCCACAAGGCTCGCGTGACGTGGAGCACCCCATGGAACACCGACATTGCGGCGACCTGGCGCCACTTCGATAAGGTGAAGATCGACAACAGCAGCTCGGACCCGCAGCTGGCCGGGCCCTTCAACCCGGTCAATGGCGAGATGGCAGCGAGGGACTACCTGGACCTCTCAGCATCGTGGAACGCGACCAAGCAAATCACGATCTGGGGCGGCGTCAACAACGTGTTCGACAAGGATCCGCCGATCGTCGATTCCGCGATCGCCGGCTCCCCGTTCGGCAACGGCAACACCTATCCTCAGGTGTACGATGCCCTCGGGCGGAAGATTTTCATAAGCTTGCAGTACAAGTTCTAACCCGGCGGCAAAGCAGCATCCTCGACGGCGAGCTTCGGCTCGCCGTTGTTTTTTTGCCTCAAACGAACTTCAACTGCAGTCGAGCAATCAGTTCGGCGGGGCGCAGCCGCGACCACTCACGCCTGAACGCCTCCCGGAACGGAGGGTCGTCCGGAACATCGCGGACCGCGGCCCGCGACGCGATAGTTCCTTCTTGCGCATCCTTGGCCGCTACCTTGAGCAATGTTTCCCGGGAAACGGTTCCCGGCCAGCCGGTCCACGCGAGCACGTCCGCGATGTGGTCTGTGCCAAGCTCCCGGAAATCTTCGTAGTAACAGATGCGCACTGCGTAGTTTCGGGTTAGCTCATCGAGCGCAAGCAACCCCCTTTTCAACAGGGACACGGCCCAGCCCGGGTCAAGCTGGTTGCGCGATACGCGTCTCAATGACGCCGCCCAATCCACCGGATCGCGGAGAATGAACATGATGCGTGGTGAGTCGAAGGCGCCCGCGATCAGCAGCGGCGCGTTGTTGCACTCCAAATGCAGCTTGATGACCGAGTAGGGCAGCAGCCGTGTTGCGCCTGTGATCGCGCTGCGAAGCGAAATGTCCAAAGGCTTGTGGCAGGCGGCTTGCCGATAGAAGTCAGGTTCCGACACGGCGCGTACCCCAGCCGCCTCGAGCGCCCTGACGAGCAGGGTCGAGCCGCAGCGGCCGATGGAAAAAATCAGCGCCTGCGACGCGGGTCCTTCAGGAAGCGATTCAAACGGAACGTCGATTACGCTGCGGGCGAGCTGCCGTTGAGCCTGATAGAAGAACGTCGCGCCTGAAATGTCGGGGGTGGAGACGCAGAGCAGGCTTCGAGTGGCAAGATCGAAACAATAGGGACTCACGTCCGGATCGAAGATGCGCGACGAATCCACCGCCTGAGCGGCATCGAGGATAAAGTCGTGAGGGTCCGATATCGACAAGAGGTTCTGCGTGCGCAACCGGACCGGGTATTCGCTGAGGCGCGTCTCTTTCATGTTCTTCATTCGAATGTACCTATAATCCGATGCCCAGGTGGCAGTGCGGTCTCCTGGGACATTGGCGGAACGCCGTCAGGAAGGAACCAGCAATCTACCGGAGGGTCAGAATGGGTAAGCCGTTGATTGACTTGGTCGAATTTACTCTACAAACTCGCCGAATTCTCGATTTCCGCGGGCGTGATTCCGGTTGTCCTGGTTTCGAATCCCATCTGTCCATTAGTTGCCGTTGCCGCGGCGATCTTTATCGCATGCTTTCTGCCAATCCATGAGACCAGTTTTTCCGTTAGCGCGTACGCCGGGGCGCGCGTCGACTCTGACGGT
>JADGRP010000295.1 GCA_017880805.1 Burkholderiales bacterium | reverse complement strand
TGCTTCGCCTTCGGCGGGACACGACGATCGATCAAATCTCGATTTTCGTCCCGAGCTCGATGACCTGGCCCGCCGGGAGGTGGAAGTAGTCGCCGGCAGTGCGCGCGTGGCGCGCCATGGCGGCGAACAGCCGCTCACGCCACAGTGCCATGCCCTTTCCGGGCTTGGGGATCACCGTCGCGCGGCTGAGCAGGAACCAGGTTTGCAAAGGATCCAACGTGAGACCGTGCTCCTTGCACAGCTCCAGCGCCTGGGATACATCCGGGCGGTCCATGAACCCAAAATAAACGATCACACGGTAGAAGCCATTGGTGAGCGCTTTGACCTCGATCCGCTCACTCGACGTTACCCAGGGGACGTCACGGATCACGACGGTAAGCAGCACGACCTGCTCGTGCAAGACTTTGTTGCATGCGAAGTTCCGCAGCAAGGCGCCTGGAACGGCGTCCGCGTTACCCGCCATGAACATTGCCGTGCCGTGCACCCGCGGCGGCGGATGCTCGGCAAGCGACTGGAAAAACGACTCGACGGAGATCCCCGTCTGCTTGTGCCTTGCCATGGCAAGTTTCCGGCCGCGATGCCATGTTGTCATCATCGTGAAGACGATCGCGGCGAGCGCGAGAGGAAACCAGCCGCCTTCTGTGATCTTTAGAAGGCTCGACGAGAAGAACGCCGCATCGATGAAGATGAAGAAGCCGGTGGCGGCAACGCTCAGAGGTAGGCCGTAGCCCCACGCGAATCGAATGACGAAGAAGGTAAGGATCGTCGTAACCAGCATCGTCCCCGCCACCGCCACACCGTAGGCCGAAGCGAGCCGCGTCGAGGAGCCGAAGCCGATCATTGCCGCGACGATCACGAAAAGCAGAATCCAATTCGCACCGCGAATGTAGATCTGACCGATCTCTCTGGCCGAGGTCTGTGTGACGTTCATTCGCGGTAGATAGTCGAGCTGGATCGCCTGCTTGGTCAGCGAATAGGTACCCGAGATTGTCGCCTGCGAGGCGATAACCGTCGCCGCCGTCGCCAGCGCCACCATTGGATAGAGCGCCCACTCGGGCGCGAGCAGGTAGAACGGGTTGTCGAGCGCCATCGGATTTGTGATCAGCAGTGCGCCCTGGCCGAAGTAGTTCAGAGTGAGCGCGGGAAACACGACACCGAACCACGCAATGCGGATCGGTGCCTTGCCGAAATGCCCCATGTCCGCGTAAAGGGCCTCGGCGCCGGTAAAGGCGAGTAGCACAGCACCGAGCACTACGAACGAGGACCAGCCGTGTTGGGTGACGAAATCCACCGCGTGCAGCGGGTTGAGCGCCCACAGCACTTCGGGAGCGCTTGCGATGCCACGAATGCCAAGCGCGGCGATCGCAAGGAACCAGACAAACGCGACCGGGCCGAACAGCGCACCCACGAGCGAAGTGCCCTGTCGTTGCAGGACAAAGAGCCCGATCACGACGCCGACCGCTATCGGCACGACATACGGCTTGAACGCCGCTGTTCCTACCCCGAGCCCCTCGACGGCCGAAAGTACCGAGATCGCCGGGGTGAGAACCGCGTCACCATAGAACAATGACGCGCCGAACACGCCGAGCACCATGATCGGCGCGTACCAGCGCGGGTGATCCTTCACAGCCGATGACGCGAGGGCGAGCAGCGCCATGATGCCGCCTTCGCCTTTGTTGGCCGCGCGCATGATCAGGATCACGTACTTGACGGACACGACGATCATCAGCGACCAGAAGATCGTCGACAGCCCGCCGAGCACGTTCGACGTATTGAGCGGGATGCCGTGGTCGGAATTGAATGTTTCCTTGGCCGCGTAAAGGGGGCTTGTGCCAATGTCACCGTAGACGACGCCGAGTGCGGCAAGGGTCAACCCTGCGAGCGGCTTCTTGGGACGTGGATTGAATTCAGCCATCCGTCGGCTCCTGCGTAGGGTAGGTGCGATTCACTTGCCCCGGATGCATGGGTACGAACGATGTGGTGCACTCACGCCAGGACAAGTTCGCCCAATCCAGCCCGGCCCAGTTCGTCATCCAGCATGCTGCGCACGGAATCGGCGCCTTCCATTCGCATGGCACGGTAGAGAATTTGTTTCGCGCGCCGGCTTGAGAAGCTTCTGATCATCCACTTGATTCGCAGAACCGCGGAGGCGCTCATACTGAAGCTTTCCAGACCCATGCCAAGGAGGAGAATCGCCGAGCCGGGATCGGCGGCCATCTCGCCGCAAACGCTCACGGGTCTGCCGCATCGTCGCGCGTCACGAATTACGACGTACAGAGCGCGGACGACTGCCGGGTCCAGATGGTTGTACAGGCGCGCCACATTCGGATTGTTCCTGTCCACGGCAAGCAGGTACTGGGTCAGGTCGTTTGTGCCGATCGAAAAGAAATCTGCGTAACGCGAAAGAGCGGGAATGGACAGCAACGCCGACGGCACCTCCAACATGGCACCGACCGCCGGCGCGGGGCACTCGCATCCATCCTCTATGAGCTCGCGGCGCGCCCGGTCGACCGCCTGCCGGGCCGCCTTGAGCTCGTCGATCTGTCCAATCATGGGGAACATGATGCGCAAATTATTCAACCCGATGTTCGCACGCAGCATCGCCCGAAGTTGAGGCAGGAAGATGTCGGGTCGATCCAGCGTAAGACGGATGCCACGCCATCCCAGAAACGGGTTCTCTTCCGTCGTGGGGAAATAGGACAGAGGCTTGTCGCCCCCAATATCGAGCGTTCGCATGGTCACCGGCTTGGGTGCGAACGCTTGGAGAACCTGGCGATAGATCTCGTACTGCTCCTCCTCCATCGGAAAAGTCTCGCGTGTCATGAACGGAAACTCGGAGCGATAGAGGCCGACCTCGTCGACGCCGAGGTTTGCGGCGACATCGATGTCGGTCAGCATTCCCACGTTCAACCCCAGTCCAACGTGAACATGATCGGTCGTCGTCGCCTCGAGATCGCGCAAACCGGCGAGCTTTACCGAAAGCTGTCCTTCGTGCTGGACCAATCGCCGATATTCCTCGATCACGGCGGGTAAAGGGTCGATGAAGACGCGTC
>JADGRP010000055.1 GCA_017880805.1 Burkholderiales bacterium | reverse complement strand
TCGGTCGAGGAGGCTTACGGCATTGTGACCGCCTTGCCCGACGGTCTGACGCCCAAATTCGGGCGCTTCTTCTCCGGTCTCGGCTACCTCAACGAGCAGCATCAGCACGTATGGGATTTCGTCGATGCGCCGCTTGCGTACCAGGTGTTTCTAGGCGGTCAATACGCCAACGACGGCCTCCAGCTGAAGTGGATCGCGCCCACCGACGAATTCCTGGAGTTTGGCGCCGAGGTCGGCAATGGCGCCAACTTTCCCGGATCCGATCGCAACAAGAACGGCGTCGGCAACGCCACCTTCTACGTGCACGCCGGAGGCGACATCGGCGCGAGCAACAGTTGGCGCGCGGGCCTGTCGTACCTGCAGACGCGTGCGCAGGATCGTGAATACTCGCAGTTCGATCTCGCGGGCAACAATGCGCAGCTTGGTTTCGACGGCAGCAGTCACGTCGCGGTTGCCGATTTCGTATGGAAGTACGCGCCCAACGGCAATGCCCAGAACACCAATTTCAAGGTGCAGGGCGAATACTTCTTGCGGCGGGAGCGAGGCGACCTGACTTACGACCGCGACGGCGCGCTCGGCCTGACGCAGACGGGAGCGTACGCGTCGACGCAGCGAGGTTGGTACCTGCAGGGCGTCTACCAATTCATGCCGTACTGGCGCGTGGGCGCGCGCTACGACCGCCTCGATCCGGGCAGCATCGACTACGGGGCGAATGCGGCGTATCTCGCATTGCCGTCGTTCCATCCGCAGCGGAGCTCGCTCATGTTCGACTACACGCCGTCAGAGTTCAGCCGCATCCGCCTGCAATTGGCGCAGAGCAAGGTGCGCCCGGACGTGACCGACAACGAATTGTTCATCCAATACATCCTGACGCTGGGCGCGCATGGCGCGCACAGGTATTGAAAGCCATCCATGAGAATGCATATGAAGTTTTTTCTGGGAACACTGCTGACGCTCTGGCTCGCCCCCGCGGGCGCAACGCTCAACGTCTTCGCGACGGTTCCCGAGTGGGGAGCGCTGGCCGACGAGCTTGGCGGCGACAAGGTCAAGATCTACACCGCGACCAACGCATTGCAGGATCCGCATCATGTCGAGGCGAAGCCGAGCCTCATCGCTCGCGCGCGTGGCGCCGATCTGGTTGTCGCCACGGGCGCCGAGCTGGAAATCGGGTGGCTGCCGCTGGTATTGCAGCAGGCCGGCAACCCGAAAGTGCAGCCAGGCCAGCCCGGATATTTCGAAGCGGCTCCCTTTGTGACCCTGCTCGACAAGCCGACCCGGCTCGACCGCGCGGAGGGTGACGTGCACGCCGCGGGCGATCCGCACATACAGACCGATCCGCGCAACATTGCCCGTGTCGCCGCGCCGCTCGCCGCTCGCCTCGCCGAAATCGATCCGGCGAATGCTGCGTATTACCAGATGCGGTACAAGGCTTTTTCCGAGCGCTGGACCGCTGCGATCGCGCGTTGGGAAAAAGAGGCCGCACCGTTGAAAGGCGTCACCATCATCGTCCAGCACAAGGCATTCACCTACCTCATCGCGTGGCTGGGCCTGAAGGAGGTCGCGTCACTCGAACCCAAGCCCGGCATCGAGCCGACGACGGCGCATCTTTCCGAGGTGCTGGCGATCACGCAGCGACAACCGGTGAAAATGGTCCTGCGCGCGGCGTATCAGAGCGACCGCGCCTCGCAGTGGATCGCCGAGCGGGCAAAGATCAACGCCGTGGCGCTGCCGTTTACGGTCGGCGGCGACGACGCGGCCAAGGATTTGCCCGGGCTGTTCGACGATACGATCCAGCGCCTGCTCAAGGGTTTGCAATGAGGGGTACACAGTGACTTTCAACGCGCTCGACATCTCGATCCTGCTGCCGGCGCTCGCCGCGGGACTGCTGGTCACCGCGACCCACGTGCCGCTGGGAATGCAGGTACTCACGCGTGGGATCGTCTTCATCGATCTCGCGATCGCGCAGATCGCCGGCTGCGGCGTGCTGCTCGCCGACCAGTTCGGCTTCGATGCGGAAGGCATCGCGGTGCAGGTCGCAGCACTCGCCGCCGCGCTGGCAGGTGCGCTGCTGCTGACCTGGACCGAGCGCATCTGGCCCGACGTGCAGGAAGCGGTAATCGGTGTCGTGTTTGTGCTCGGCGCGACCGGCAGCGTGTTGCTGCTTGCCAGCAACGTGCACGGCAGCGAGCACCTGCGCGATCTTCTGGTCGGGCAGATTCTCTGGGCGCAGCCGTCGCGCCTGCTGTGGGCGGCGCTGGTCTATGCAGTGATTCTTTTCCTGTGGTTCGGCTGGAAGGAGCGCCTCGGCCGCACCGGGTTCTACGTTCTGTTCGCGCTCGCCGTGACGGTGTCGGTACAGCTCGTCGGCTTGTATCTGGTGTTTGCGACCCTGATCGTGCCGCCGCTGGCCACGCGAAAAATGGTGCGTCGACGTCTTGCAGCCGCGTGGGCGATCGGCGCGGCAGGCTATGCGCTGGGACTTGTCGCCTCGACCGCGCTCGATCTTCCGAGCGGCCCGGTTATCGTGTGGATGCTGGTGATCCTGGCGCTCGCGTGGTACGCGATCCTCGCGCCGAGATTTGCCGCCACGCCCGCGGCGCTGCGCTCTACTTCCGCAGCGCCGCGATCCCGCGCTGGAGGCCGTCGAGCGTAAGCGGAAACATTCGCGGCCCGAGGAGCTCCAGCACGATCTGCGTCGAGCGCGAGTAGCCCCACGAGCGCTCGGGCTCGGGGTTGAGCCAGATCGCGTGACGATAGGTGTCGATCAGGCGCTTGAGCCACGCGGCGCCAGGCTCATCGTTCATGTATTCGACGCTGCCTCCCGCCTGCACGATTTCGTAGGGGCTCATCGCCGCGTCGCCGACCAGGACCAGCCTCCAGTCCGGCCCGTACTTGTGCAGGAGGTCGAAGGTCGCGATGCGCTCGTTGCGACGGCGGCGGTTGTCGCGCCAGACGTAATCGTAGACGCAGTTGTGAAAGTAGAAGTACTCGAGATGGCGGAATTCGCTCTTCGCCGCCGAGAACAGCTCCTCGCATACCTGGACGTGCGGATCCATCGAGCCGCCGACATCGAGGAAAAGCAGCACCTTGACCCGATTGCGGCGCTCCGGCACCAGGTGCAGATCGAGCCAGCCCGCGTTCTTGGCGGTGCCGTCGATGGTCGCGTCGAGGTCGAGCTCCTCGGGCACGCCTTCGCGCGCGAATCGGCGCAGCCGCCGCAACGCAATCTTGATGTTGCGAGTGTTGAGCTCGACCGAGTCGTCGAGATTGCGAAACGTCCGCTCGTCCCAGACCTTGATCGCGCTCCGGTTGCGGCCGCCTTCCTGCCCGATGCGGATGCCCTCGGGGTTGAAGCCGTACGCACCGAACGGGCTCGTCCCAGCGGTGCCGATCCATTTCGAGCCGCCCTGGTGACGACCGCGCTGCTCCTCGAGCCTGGCTTTAAGCGTCTCCATCAGCTTGTCCCACCCGCCTAATTTGTCAACGGAGGCCTTGACGAGCGCCTTGTCTTCGTCCGAAAGATTGCCTTCGATCAACTTGCGGATCCACTCCTCCGGAATCTGCGCACGGAGGTCGAACACGCCTTCGACGCCTTTGAAGTAGGCGCCGAACGCCAGATTGAAGCGGTCGTACAGCGCCTCGTCCTTGATGAGGCAGGTGCGGGCGAGGAAATAGAAATCGTCGATGCTTGCCGTAACGACGTCGTGCTTGAGCGCGTCGAGCAGCGTCAGGAACTCGCGGGTGGAGACCGGCAGCTTCGCGGCCTTGAGATGGAGAAAGAAATCGACGAGCACGGCGCCGAAGCTCCAAACCGCTACCGCGGACGCTCGAGCTGGAAGCGCAAGTGCCGCTTCACCGCCGGCCACTCGCCGTCGATGATGCTGAAGACGACGGTGTCGCGTTTCGAGCCGTCGGCGCTCAACTGATGATTGCGCAACACGCCGTCCTGTTTCGCACCGAGCCGCGCGATCGCGGTGCGCGAGGCATGATTGAACCAGTGGGTGCGGAACTCGACTGCGATGCACTGCAGCTTCTCGAAAGCATGGGTAAGGAGAAGCAACTTGCATTCGGTGTTAATGGGACCGCGCTGGACACGGTTGGCATACCACGTATGCCCGATCTCCAGACGGCGGTTGGCCGAGTCGACGTTGAAGTAGCGTGTGCAGCCGACGATCTCGCCCGAAGATTTCTCGCGTACGACAAACGGCATCGCATCGAGGCGCTCGCGCATGTCGAGCGCCGTGGCAATGTATTCGCCCATTTTCCCAGGCGGCGCGACCGACGTGTACCACAGCCGCCACAACTCGCCATCCGCGGCCGCACGCTCGAGCGCCTGCTCGTGCTCTAGTCCGAGCGGCTCGATGCTGGCGTGAGCGCCGGTCAGGGTGATGGGCTCGATGAAACGCACTGCTATCTTCCGCTGCGGGCCAGGAACGCGACCCGCTCGAACAGATGCACGTCCTGCTCGTTCTTGAGCAAGGCGCCGTGCAGCGGCGGAATGATCACCTTCTTGTCCGAACTGCGCAGCGCTTCCGGAGGAATGTCCTCGGCCAGCAAGAGCTTCAGCCAGTCGAGGAGCTCCGACGTCGATGGCTTCTTTTTCAATCCGGGCACGTCGCGCAAATCGAAGAAGACTTCGAGCGCCTCCTTGAGGAGACTCTTCTTCAATCCCGGAAAGTGAACGTCAACGATGCGCGTCATCGTTTCCTTGTCCGGAAAACGGATGTAATGAAAGAAGCAGCGGCGCAGGAACGCGTCGGGCAGCTCCTTTTCATTGTTGCTGGTGATCACCACCAGCGGACGGTGACGCGCGCGGATGGTTTTCTGCGTCTCATAGACGTAAAACTCCATGCGATCGAGCTCGCGTAAGAGATCGTTGGGAAACTCGATGTCCGCTTTGTCGACCTCGTCGATCAGCACCACCACCGGCGACGCCGATTCGAACGCTTCCCACAGAACGCCGCGCTTGATGTAGTGCGCGATGTCGCCGACGTGCGCGTCGCCGAGCTGCGAGTCGCGCAATCGTGAGACGGCGTCGTATTCGTAGAGACCCTGTTGCGCCTTGGTCGTCGACTTGATGTGCCACTGCACCAGCGGCCGCTTCAAGCTCCGCGCCACTTCCTCGGCCAGCATGGTCTTGCCGGTCCCAGGCTCGCCCTTCACGAGCAGCGGTCGCTCGAGCGTGACCGCCGCATTGACGGCGAGCATCAGGTCCGGAGTGGCGATGTAAGTATCGGTGCCTTCGAATCGCATTAACGTTCCTCAAGTACTGATAACCATACTGCGTGACGCAGTCATCTTATCGCAACGCGTACTGCGCCAGCCAGAGCACCGCCATGCCCACCACGATGGTAAGCGTCGTGCTCTGCCGCCACGCAGCGACGGCAAGCGCCACCACCGCCGCGATGAGCTTGGCGTTTCCAGGGTCGAGCCGGAGCGCGCCCGGCGCCATGAAAACGACCGCGGGAACGACTATCGCGGTCAGCATCGCGGCCGGTACGTGCTTCAGCGCGCGGTTGAGCAGAGGCGGGATGTCGCGGCGAGCGAAGAGCGCGATGAACGAAAGCCGGGCGACGTAATTGATCGCGCCCACGGCAAGAATCGCCAACCAGATCGTCGCTTCCTTACTCATGCTGTCCACGAACCATGTCGGCAGCGACGCCGGCAGCGATCCCGATCAGGCCCGCGCAGATCATCGACAAGCGCATCGGCATGTTATCGAGCGCGATCGCGGCCACACCCGTCACGACCACCACCAGCAGCGTGACCCGGTCGCGCAACAACGGCGCCAGTACCGCGAGAAAGCACAAGGGCACGACGAACTCGAGCTGCCACGACGCGGGAATCACCTGTCCGACGAGGATGCCGGCGAGCGTGGCGATCTGCCAGACGACCCACAGCAGCGCACCTCCACCAAGGAAGTAGGACGCGTTGGCGTCCAGGTCGTCCGAGTCGCGGAAGCGCTGGAGGGTCCCCGCGAACGCCTGATCGGTCAGGACGAAGGACAGAACATTGCGCCAGCGGTGATCGAGCGGCCGCAAATAGGGCGCCATCGCCGCGCTGTAGACCAGAAAGCGCAGACCCACCACCAGACAGGAAAGGACGATCACCAGCAGCGGAGCCCCGGCGGCAAGCAGTTGTGAAGCGATGATCTGCGCCGCCCCGCTGAACATGATCGCCGACATCGCCAGCGCCGCAAACGGCGAGGCGCCCGCGGCAATCGCGCCGATACCGCATACCATGCCGAACGGGACGATACCGATCAGCACCGGCGTCATGTCGCGGACGCCTTCGAAGAACGCCGGTCGGGAAAAGTGCGAGTGCATTGGGGAAAAATCGACAAAAAGAAAGGGGAGGCTAGATACCTCCCCGAATATTGCAATTATAAACCCGCGATCAGCCCTTGACGCCACCTGCGGTCAATCCTCCGACGACCCGTTCCTGGAACACCGCGATCAAGAGCGAGATCGGCACGATGGCGACGATCAGCGCCGCCGAAATGAGCGGCCATGGAAACGCATACTCGCCTTGGTACAGCGTGATGCCGACCGAAAGCGTACGCATGCTGACCCGGTTCATCATGGTCAAGGCGAGCAGGAATTCGTCCCAGGCGTTGACGAAGGCGAGTATCGCTGCCGTGAACACGCCTGGCGCCGAAAGCGGAATGACGACCTTGAACAGCGCGCCGACGCGCGAACAGCCGTCGATCATCGCCGCCGCCTCCAGGTCCGGCGGGATTTCCTGGAAGAAGCTCGCCATCACCAGCGTGCACACCGGCATCGACAGCACCGCATAAGGGAGAATCAGCGCCAGGTAGGTGTTGAGCAGCCCGAGCTCGCGCATCAGCTTGAACAGCGGCACCATCAGCGAGATCAGCGGGAACAGCGCCACGCCCATGAGCGCGGCCATGATCAGGTTGCGCCTCGGAACGCGAAGACGCGTCAGCGCGTACGCCGCGAGCGCCGAAACGAGCACGCATAGCGCGGTCGACAGCGTCGCCACGACGAAGCTGTTGAACAGAAATCGCGGCAAGGGCTGCTCGGTGAACGCCTGGTAGTAATTCGCCAGCGTCGGCGCGATCGGCAGATAGGTGATCGGAAATTGCATCAGCTCCGTCTCTGTCTTGAGCGACGTGAACAGGATCCAGATCGCGGGAAAGAACCCGTTGACCGCGACGATCAGGCCCGCGGCCCAGACGACGACTCGGCGCTTCGGCAGCATGCGTCAATCCGCCCCGCGGCCGGCGCTTCGCCGCGTCTGGCGCAGATAAAAGCTGGTCGCGATCATGCTGATGACGAACATCAGCGTCGCCAGCGCAGAGCCGTAGCCGAAGTCGAGGAAATCCAGCGTCGTCTTGTGTATGTACATCGCCAGCGTCTCGGTCGATTCGCCGGGGCCGCCCCCGGTCATGGCGTAGGGAATATCGAAAGTCTGGATCGCGGTGATCGTCCGAAAGATCAGCGCCACGAAGATTGCGGGGCGAAGCATCGGCAGCGTGATCTCGACGAATTGCTGCCATTTGCTCGCGCCGTCGACCTCGGCGGCCTCATAGAGCGATTTGGGAATCGTCTGCAATCCGGCCAGCAGCATCAGTGCCATGAAAGAGGACGTCTTCCACAGGATCGCGATGCAGATCGCGGCCGTGGCCAGGGTCGGATCGGTCAGCCATGCGACCGGCTCGACGCCGAGGCGGATCAACAGATCGTTGACCAGTCCCTGCTGATACTCGAAGAACCAGCGGAAAATGAGCCCCGCGAACACCAGCGGCAGCGCCCATGGAAGCAACAGCCCAAGACGGACGGGCCACTTGCGCCTGAACGGCAGGTTGGCAAGCATCGCGAGTGCGAGTCCGAGAAGCAGCGCGCCCGGCACCGTGACGACGGCATAGACCGCGGTGTGCAGCACCGCGTGCCAGAATCGCTCGTCGCCGAAGGCTCGCACATAGTTGTCGAATCCGACAAAAGGCTCGCCGATCCATGGTTGCGCGAGCTGAATCGTGAAAAAGCTGCTGTAGACGAGATTCGCGATGGGATAGACGACGATCAGTGCGAGCAAAGTCGCCGCCGGCGCGAGCAGCACAAAGCCGAGTGTGCGCTCGGAAAGATCCTTGTGGCGATGCGTTGCGGCGTCGGGCATTAGGCAGGAGTCAGCGTTGCGTCAACGCGCCAGCAGGGACGAGCCGGGGTGAGGGTCGCGCTGCTACGCAGCGAGCCCTTCACCCTGGCCCTCGTACCCTATCCGGGGCGAAGGAAAATACGCCCTTAGCGATAGACCGGAGCGAGCCGGCTCTTCATGTCGCTCAGCGCCGAGTCGGTCGTCTTGGTGCCGGAGAGATACGCGTTCATGTTCGAGCGGATGGCATCGGACACTTCGGTATAGCGCGGGGTCACCGGCCGCGACCGGGCCGTTTCGACGACCGGCAGCGCCTCTGCAAACCACGGGTTTGCCTTCAGTACGTCGGCATCCTTGTATACCGACGGAAACACCGGCAGGTGCGACGCCAGCAACGCCATCGTCTTCGATACTTCCGGTGTCGAAAGCCAGCGCGTGAACTTCACCGCTTCGATCTTGTTCTTGGAATACGCGGACACCGCGAGCTGCCATCCGCCGATGCAGGTGGCGCTCTTGCCGCCCTTGTCGGACGGCAGCGTCGTGACCCCGACCTTGCCTTTGACCTTCGAATCGGCGTCGCTTTCCAGGCGATTCCAGACGTAACCCCAACTTTGGCCGAAGATCACGTTGCCCGACTGGAAGTCGATGCGAATGCGATCGGTCGCGATTTCGCCGATATTCTTCGGCAGCACCCCTGCGGCCTTCAGCCGGCCCATCAACTGGAACGGCTCGCGCGCCTGAGGCGAGTCCAGGTTGAGCTTGCCGTCGCGGGTGATATCGCTGCCCGCGCCCCACAGCGGAACCAGGTACGTGCACACCGTTCCCTCGATGGGCGAGCCCGCGGTCGAGAATCCCTGCAACTGAGGATTGTTCTCGCCCTTCATGATCGCTTGCGCGGTTTCCATGAGGTCGTCCCAGGTCTTGGGAACGGCCCGTTTGTATTTCTCGAGCAGATCTTTGCGATAGTAGAGAAACTGCGCGTCGGCAAAATAAGGCAGCGCGATGACCTTCCCGTTGACCTGATCTGCGTCGGCGTAGGCCTTGATGTATTGCGACATCACTTTGGCCTTGTCGGCGCCGAGATAACTGTCGAGCGGCTCGGCCCAGCCGGCAGCGGCCCATTGCGCCGGGCGGATGACGTCGATGAGCATTACGTCGAGCGAGGAATCTTTCGAAGCCAGCACCGTATTCAGATATTGTTGCTGCGCTTCCGAGGTCGCGCCGCCCACCTCGACCTCGACCTTCACGTTCGGATTCTTCTTCTGGTACTCGTCGGCGATCTTGCGCATCACGTCCGGCCGCTGCTGGCCGCCGGTGAAAATGCGCAACGTTGTCTGCGCCGACGCGATGGCGGCGAAACCAAGCGCGAGTGAGCCCAGCACCAACAATCTCAAAGCATTCATCGCAATCTCCTCGGGAATTTCGGACCGCTTCTTATTGTGTCCTTGTCAGGCGCCTATCATCCGCCTGTTACGCCTCAGCTGCCTACGAACCGCCTGCTTGCAGCGCATTTACCAATCCTTGCCGCGGATCGCAAGTCCCGACTCCGGATCGAACAGATGAAACCGGTCGAGATCGAGCGCGACCCGCAACGTCTGTCCCGCGCGCAATCCCGCGTCGGGTGGAAATCGTCCGGTGATTTCATCCTGCTTGGCGCCGGTCGACGCAACGCTTATTGGCACGCCAGGGCTGCCGGTTCCCAGCTTGATGCGGCCCAGCGTGTCCGAGCCCAGCGGCTCGACCAGAATAAGCTCCGCAGCAACGATCGCGCTCGACGGACCATCCGATGCGGCGACAGAAACATGCTCGGGCCGTATGCCGAAGACGAGCGGGCGCCCGCCATGGCGTGCACACTCAGCCACTCGGGCTTCGGGGACGAGAAGATCGATGCCGCTCGAAAGATGAAGCACTCGCCCGCCATCGCCGACGCGACAGGGCAGCAAATTCATCGGCGGCGCGCCGGTGAACCCGGCGACGAATTGCGCTGCCGGACGGTTGTAGATACCGTCGGGAGTGTCGTATTGCACCAGCTTCCCGGCCCTCAGGATCACGATGCGGTCGGCGAGCGTCATCGCCTCCACCTGGTCGTGCGTCACGTAGACGATGGTGTTGCCGAGTTTCTGATGCAGCTTTTTGATCTCGACTCGCATTTCGCTGCGCAGCAGGGCGTCGAGATTGGATAGCGGTTCGTCGAACAGAAATGCCTTCGGATGTCGAACGATCGCGCGGCCCATGGCCACGCGTTGCCGCTGACCTCCCGAAAGCTCGCGCGGCCTGCGCTCGAACAGGTGCTCGATCTGCAGGATGCCCGCGGCCTCGCGCACGCGTGCCTGTATTTCGCTCTCCGGCAGTTTGCGCAGGCGCAAGCCGAAGGCCATGTTCTCGAACACGGACTTGTGCGGATACAGCGCATAGTCCTGGAATACCATCGCGATGTCGCGGGACCGCGGCGGCAGATCGTTGACGACGGTGCCGCCGATCGCGATCTCTCCCGACGAGATGTCCTCGAGCCCCGCGATCATCCGCAGCAAGGTGCTCTTGCCGCAACCGGAAGGGCCGACGAAGACGACGAACTCGCCGGCACCGATCTCGAGGTCGATGCCGTGTATGACTTCAGTCGCGCCGTATGCCTTGACGACGTTGCGCAGAGAGACTTGAGCCATGATAGCTGCGTCGCCGAAATCGCCGGCTCAGCCGGCGCTTGTCTGCGCGAGGCCGCCGTCGACGATCAGGTTATGGCCGGTGATTGCGCGCGCCTCGTCGGAAGCCAGGAACACGATTGCTCGTGCGACGTCGTTCTCGGTCAGCCGGAATTTGAGGCACTGGCCGTCGATAAATTCGCGTTCGAGCTCCGGCGTGAGCCACAATTTGATCTGCCGCTCGGTCAGGATCGCGCCGGGAACGACCGAATTGACGCGAATGTTATGGACGCCGAGCTCGCGGGCGAGCACACGCGTCAAGCCGCTGATCGCGGCCTTGGCAGTCGTGTAAGCGATCATCCCCGGCGTCCCGCGCATCCATGATACGGAACCCATGTTGATGATCGCACCGCCGCCCTGCCTTGTCATGCCGGGCGCGACACTCTGCGCAGCAAAGAAATGATGGCGCAGATTCACCGCCTGCCGCTCGTCCCAATATTCCGGCGTGACCTCCTCCAATGCGTGACGATCGTCGCGCGCGGCATTGTTCACCAGGATCGTGATCGTGCCCAATTCATGCTCGGCCGCGTTCAGCGTCGCGCGCAGCGCGGCGATGTCGCGTACGTCGCAGGGGAAGAAGCGAACCGGCGCCGGAGCGAAGTGCGAGACCAGCGCCTCAGAGGGCGCTGCGGCCACGTCGCAAAAGGCGACACGGCATCCCTGCTGCGCGAGGTGCGCGACGATCACCGCGCCGATGCCCGAGCCGCCTCCAGACACGAACGCTGTCTTGCCGGCGAGGCTGGGATATAACGCAAGTGAGGACGCAAGTGAGGACGCCATTGCGGATGCCGCCGTGCTCAGCGTTGCCATTTCGTTTGCGGCCATGGTTCGTCGACGCCCTGTGTAACACGGGCATGACTCGAGTGTAAACGCCCGCTACAATAGTAACGGCCGGCGCTGCGTCGCCGCAAGCCGGGCACGCGCGGGACATCGGCGCATATCTTGCGCGCGAAGCGCGGTCCCACTTCTGCCGACCCATCCTGATTTGCCCTGATTCTTTTGCGGAGACCACTTCATGGAAATGCCCGTCAATCTGTTCAAACGCGCCATCGCCTCGGGCAAGACGCCGATCGGCGCGTGGCTGATGAGTGCCGCGCCTTCGACCGCCGAAGCGCTAGGGTCGGTGGGATTCGACTTTCTCGTGGTCGACATGGAGCACACGCCGATCGACACGCCGCAAATGATCGGCATCCTGCAGGCGATCGCGGGAACGCCGGCGCAAGCGATCGTGCGGCCCCCGTGGAACGACATGGTGATGGTCAAGCGGGCCATGGACGCGGGCGCGCAGACGCTTCTTTTTCCCTTCGTGCAAAACGTGGACGAAGCGAAGCGCGCGGTCGCATCGACTCGCTATCCGCCTGACGGCGTGCGCGGCGTCGCCGGGACACATCGCGGCAGCCGCTACGGCACGATACCGAATTACCTCAAGCGCGCAAACGAAGAGGTTTGCGTGATCGTGCAGATCGAAACGATTCCGGCGTTCGAGCAGCTTCAGGCGATCGCCGCCGTTCCCGGCGTCGATTCGATTTTCATCGGTCCGGGAGATCTGTCCGCCTCGATGGGCTTCATTGGCGACATCGGCAACGCCGCGGTACAGGACAAGCTCAAGGAAGGCGCGCAGGCGTGCAAGCGGCAGGGTAAACCATCGGGAATCATCGGCATGAATCCGGACATGGCGGGTAAATTCATCGAATACGGCTTTTCCTGGGTCGCGGTAGGTTCCGATATGGGTTACATGGTCAGCCGCGGGCAGGAATATCTCGCGAAAATGCGCGGCGGCGCGCCAGCCGCGTCGGTGAAGTCGCAACACGCA
Source organism: Burkholderiales bacterium (assembly GCA_017880805.1). GTDB lineage: Bacteria > Pseudomonadota > Gammaproteobacteria > Burkholderiales > Casimicrobiaceae > PALSA-1003. The sequence goes on along the minus strand of JADGRP010000055.1, from coordinate 444 downwards.
CATTAGTGGTCTGTGATTAGTAAACTGCGTCGCGAACCGAGTAGTGCACTGAGCACTCGAGGCACCGTGTGACCGAAACCATCGAGCTCTGCGCCGGCTCCTCACGTGCCGTCATCGCGCCGGCAATCGGCGGCTCGATCGCGACGTTCGAATGCGACGGCGAGCCGATTCTGCGGCCAACGCCTGAGAAGGCGCTCGCCGAAGGCGCGGTGATAAGCTTTGCCTGCTTTCCGCTGGTTCCTTTTTCCAACCGTATCGCCGATGCGACGTTGCACTGGGCGGGGCGCGAATACGGCCTGACGCGCTATATCGACGCAGAGCCGCACGCAATTCACGGCAACGGGTGGCAACGGGCGTGGCGCGTGACGCGACGCGAGGCCTCGCATCTGGCGATCGGGCTCGAGCACGACGCGTCCGGCGCACGGGCACGCGAATGGCCATTTC
>JADGRP010000294.1 GCA_017880805.1 Burkholderiales bacterium | reverse complement strand
GCAGCCGTACCACACCGAAGCCGCGTCCGATCGCCGTCTCGAACTGGAAAATGCCTTCGATGACGTCGAGACCCGCTCTCTGAATGCGACGCGGCGGCGTGCGTCCTTCCGCAATGGCAAATGCGCGGGCCCCGGCGGTTCCCTGCTTCGCCACCATCAAGGCTGCAATGTCTTCGGCGCCCTGGCACGGCGTGATCGTCCAGCTAAATGCCAGCAAGTCCCGCCAGTGGCCGCCGGGCGCAAAGAGAGACGCGACCGATGCGCGGCTTTCGCTCTGCAGGGCGACATCCAGTTGTCCGAGCCATTGTCCGACGAGCTCCTTCTCGGACTGGACGATGGTCGGTTGATTGGTGGTGATGTCCATCGGCATCTATTTCAGAGTGGTTACGTCCCGCATTATTGCAGAAGATTGATAAGGAGATGAAGGTGACGAGATACGGGTGACGAGATACAGGTGCGGAGGCCCTAGTGCTTTTCCCGGCGGCGCGGTGAGCTCCTTATTTCATCACCCTTATTCGTCACCCTTATTCGTCACCCACACCTCGTCACCTTCATCCGACGCTCGGCGTCGGAACCCCGATCGATTTAAGCCGCGCGTGGGCGCGACCGGCGCGGGCCTTGAGGCCGTCAAGGTAAGTGCTGGTGTCGGTGCCGGGCAGGTTCAACACCTGGCAGCCGAGTTTCCAGTATTCCTCGATCTGCGCTTCCGTCTCCGCGGAACCGCGCGCGAGCTTGCCGTGCTTCTTGCACGCGTCCACGATCTTCTGCATGGCTTCCTTGAAGCGCGGGTGATCGAGCTGCAGGTGGACGCCCAGCTGCGCGCTCAAGTCTGAGTGGCCGTATGCAATCATATCGATGCCCTCGACCGCCGCGATAGCCTCGACGTTTTTCAAGCCTTCGAGCGACTCGATCGACGGGCAGAGGATCACGTTCGCGTTCGCCCACGGCGCGTATTCGGTCTGGTAGCGGTTGCCATAGCTCTTGTACCCCGTGTGCGGCCCCATGCCGGACATGCCGCGATTTCCGAGCGGCGGATATTTTGCTTCGCGCACGATCTCGCGCGCTTCGTCCGCGTTATCCACGCCCGAGATCTGGATGCCCATGATGCCCTGGTCGAGCATCAGCGGAATGTGGTGCACGAACGCCTTGTGGATGCGCACGATAGCCGACACTTCCGTGGCCGCGAACCAGCCGGCGAGATCGGCGATCGTTTCCAGATCAAACGCGCCGTGCTCCATGTCGATCATGCAGTAGTCGAACCCGGAGTGTTCGATGATGTGCGGAACGCCGCGCGAGGCAAATTCCTTGAGCCCGGTGCCGAGCGCGGCGCGTCCCTCGCGCACGGCTTTGCGTATGCTGTTCTCTTTCACGTACCCCTCCCGGTTGAAAGCGATCGTCAGGCGACCGGCAACTCCTGTCCCTTATCCGACGACTGCCTGATCGTATCGAGGAAGCGATGCAGGTCGACCGCGGTGTCGAACGTCGGCAACTGGTTCTTTCCCGTCCGGACCGCGTCGGCAAACAATTTATACATCTGCCCGACGTTGAACGGATCGCCGCGCGGAAATTCCGGGGGCACCCAGACGAAACGATCGGGAACCGGCAGGTCTTTCAACTCGTGGCTGCGCTGGGCGCCTTGCACCCGCGGCATCTCGCCGCGCTGGGACGAGACGTCGCTGGTCGCGACCAGGGTACCTTCGCGCCCGTAGACCACCATGCGAAAGCCGCCGCCGGCCCACGGGACAGCGGCGACGTGCACCGAAGCCACCGCGCCGCTCGCGAGCTTGCCGCTGACGAGTATGTTGTCCGGCGAAGTCACATCGACCATTTTTCTCGTATCGGTCTGCAGCCATTGTTTGGCCTGCGTCGTAACCATGCATGACACGCGCGCGAAGTTGCCCACGACAAAGCGCAACGCGTCGATAACGTGCCCGTTGGCGATGGTCAGCGGATTCGCGCCGAGGGTCACGTCGCGCTGCCACGTGCGGGCGGCGAGTCGCGCCAGCGCGCCGTCGCGCATGCAGTCGGCGTGACACGACAGCACCTCGCCGACATAGCCGGATTCGACCAGCTCCTTCATGTACAGCAGCGCGGGACTTACGCGCGATTGCAGGCCGACCGCAGTCTGCACGCCCTTCGCCCGCGCGAGCGCCGCAAGTTCTTCTGCTTCGGCGGTAGTCTTGCCGAGCGGCCATTCGGTGTAGACATGCTTGCCGGCTTCGATCGCGGCCTTCGTGGGCTCATAGTGCGATGGCACGCGCACGCACACGGCCACCGCGTCGATCTCGGGTGACGTGGACATAGCGCGGAAATCGGTGAATGCGAGCTTCGAGCCAAACGCCTTGCGCGCTTCTTCCGCGCTCTCGGGTTTAGTGGTGCAGACCGCGGTCAGCTCGACATCCGGGCTCGCCAGCAGCGCCGGGAAATGCGACTGCGAGGCCCAGTGGGAACGAACGTTGGCCCCGACAAAGCCCAGCCGAATCTTGTTTGCCATGAATCACGCGCCTCAGTGTAACTAAGTTCCGCATTATTGCAGAGATCGCGCGTGGCGTTGCGGGTCGCGCCGGCGAGCAGGACGGCGCGCAAGACTCCCGATCCCGCGGCGCGCCAGAACTCAGATGGTGAAATCGAGTCGCGTATCCAGCAGCACGCCGTAGATCGCGAGAGGTTCGCGG
>JADGRP010000293.1 GCA_017880805.1 Burkholderiales bacterium | reverse complement strand
TTTTACACCGCCGCAGGGTTCCGGCTGAGCGAATATATCGCCCCGCCGGGCACGTTCGATTTGCGGGGCGTGTTTCTGCAGCGCAAGGGCAATCCGCATGACATCGTCTTCTTCAACGGCGCCGGCCCGCGCCTGCATCACTTTGCCTTCCTGGCACCGGAGGTGCACCATCTATTGCATGCCTGCGATCTCGCGGGCGAACTCGGTCTAGGCGCGTCGGTCGAGCGCGGTCCCGGCCGGCACGGGCCGGGGCATGCGATGTATGTCTACATGCGCGATCCGGATGGTCACCGGGTCGAGCTGTTCAATACCCACTATCAGATCATGGATATCGAGAATGAGCCGATCGCCTGGGACCCAACCGACCACAACATCGCTTTTCCCTGGGGATTACCGGCGCGCCAGGCCTGGTTCGAGCAGGCGACGCCCTTCGCGGATGTCGCGATACGCGAGCCGCAAGAGAAGCCAAACCCGATGACGCTCGAGAAATATCTCGCCAGCCAGAACGCCTGAAGGCAATCCATGCCCGAAATCGCGCTCGATGGTCTGGAAACCACCAAGGAGACGCTGGCCTCGCAGGTCTATGACCGGCTGCGGCAGGATATCATCTCGGTTGCCATCGAACCCGGCGAGAAGCTGCATATCCGCTCGCTCTGCGCACGTTTTGATGTCGGGCTAAGCCCGATGCGCGAGGCGTTGAGCCGCCTGTCGAGCGAGGGGCTGGTCGCGCAGAGCGATCATCGCGGCTTCGCGGTCGCGCCGATGGGTGAGCAGGACCTCGTCGACCTCACGCGCGCCAGATGCTGGCTCAATGAACTTGCGATCCGGAAGTCCATCGCTCATGGCGATGCGGCATGGGAGGAGCAAGTCGTGCTCTCATTCCATCGCTTGTCGCGCACGCCGCGCTTTGAGCCCGGCAAGGAGCAGGAGCGCAGCCCGAAATGGGAGATTGCGCATCGCAATTTTCATAATGGCCTGATCTCGGCCTCGGGCTCGCGGCGGCTCGAGCAATACTGCGATCATCTGTTCGATTCGTCCGAGCGCTACCGGCACGTCGGCCGCAAGGCAGGCATCAAAGGCGAGAATCGCGAGAAGGAACATCGCGCGCTGATGGAGGCGGTGGTCGCGCGTGACGCGGATACGGCGGCGCGACTCATCACGGCGCATTTCGAGCGCACCGCCGAGCTCGTCCGCGAGGTGCTCAGGGGGCGCACGCGTTGAGTGGGACCTCAAACTACGACGTGGCGATCGTCGGCTACGGACCGGTCGGCGCCGTCTTCGCCAACCTGTTGGCGAGGTACGGTCTCAGGATCGCCGTCGTCGAGCGCGCCGCCGATATCTACGACAAGCCGCGCGCGATCACGCTCGATCACGAAGCGCTGCGGGTATTCCAGTCCGTTGGTCTCGCGGAGTTCATGGAGAGTGCGATCGCGCCGCATAACGGCTCGCATTATCTCGGCGTCGACGGCGAGCTCATCAAGATGTTCGATCCGATGCCGCCGCCATATCCGCTCGGCTGGATTCCGAATGCGACCTTCGTTCAGCCCGATGCCGAGAAGGCGTTGCGCGACAAATTTGCCGAATACGGCAATGCCGACGTCTTTCTGTCGACGACCGGCGTGTCGCTGGCGCAGGAGGACACGACGGTATCGCTGCGCGTGAGGTCGGAATCCGGCGACGACTTCACGCTGACCGCGCGCTATGTCGTCGGATGCGACGGCGCCAACAGTTTCGTCCGAAAACATCTCGGCATCGGGTTGGAGGATCTCGCCTTCGACGAATGGTGGATGGTGGTGGATACCCTCACAAGCGAACCCGGCAAGAGACCCGCCAGGAGCTATCAATATTGCTGGCCTTCGCGCCCGGGGACGTTCGTACCCGGCCCGGGAAAATTGCGGCGTTGGGAGATCAAGCTATTGCCGGGCGAAGACCCGGAGCTCGCCGGCGCGCCTGACAATGTGCTGAAGTTGCTCAAGGGTTTCACCGATACGTCCGATCTGACCATCTGGCGCTCGGCGGTCTATCGCTTTCACGCCTTGCTCGGCGACAGCTGGCGAGCCCATCGCGTGTTCCTGATGGGGGACGCCATACACCAGACGCCGCCATTCCTGGGACAGGGCCTCTGCGCAGGCATTCGCGATGCTTCCAATCTCGCCTGGAAACTGGCACTTGTTCTACGCGGCAACGCCGGTGATGCCTTGCTCGACAGCTACGAGGTCGAACGCAAACCGCATGTCCGCTCGGTCGTCGCCAGCGCCAAGCAATTCGGCAAGATAATCGGGGAATTGGACCCGGTAGCCGCCGCTGCTCGCGATCAGCGGTTGCGTACGGAACTTGAATCCGGAAAGGCAGAAACCATCCGGCAGAAATTCATTCCCGATCTGGCCTCTGGACTGATCGCCTCTCACAACAAGCTCGCTGGCAGGTTATTCGTGCAACCGCGTGTGCGGGCAGCGGACGGGAGCGAGAGGCGTCTTGACGACCTGCTGAAGCCGGAATTTGCGGTAGTCACGGCAACGCCGGAGGCGATGTCGTGGATGTCGGAAGCTTCGCTTTCCTGCTGGCAACAGCTTGGCGGTGAACGCGTGGTTATCGCCGAAGCCGGTAAAAGCACGACGCGAGACGGAATCGCGACCTTGGTCGAAACCGACGGGGTATTTTCGAACTGGATGCGACAGAACCGGGCGAACGCCGTCATCGTGCGGCCCGATCGCTACGTGTTTGCCGGTGCGGGCAACGCGGAGGAACTGAATACGTCGATGGAAAGCCTGATTGAAGAGCTCGGTGGCCGACCGTGGTCCTGGAATATGCCTCTCGACTAATTGCAACAATTCGAGCCCGCGACGTCTCGCAATGCAGCTCAGGCGCGCGCGCCTCCACTAGCGCAAGCCCTAAAATGCTGCGCTCGCGAATTGTTCTCGCTGCGTCGCAGCATGCAAAATAAGACTAGCGGTCAAGTCACGATGCTTCCCCTGCCACCCGGCGATGCGCACTATTCGCTTTCCGCAAGAGCGCGGGACCGGATCGCGTTCAATTCCGTGCAAATCGCCGCGCAATGAACGTCGACAAAACGCGAATGGGAGGACTTTTATGTTGAAGGGCAGTTTGTGTCTTGCCGCGCTGGCGAGCCTGTTTATGTCGGGCGCCGCTTTCGCTCAGGAGAAAATCAAAGTTGGTGTTACGGCGACCTTGGAAGGCACGTATACGGTGCTGGGCGAGGACGGCATTCGCGGCTTTCAGACCGCGTTGAAAAAGTTCGGCACAAAGATAGGCGACAAGCAACTCGATTTTGTCATCGCCTCCACCGACGCGACGCCCGATTCCGCAGTGCGTGCGGTTCGCAAACTGATCGAGCAGGACAAGGTACAGATCCTGCTTTCGCCGCTATCAGGCGACGAAGGGATTGCGGTCAAGAATTTCGCCAAGACGCACCCGGAATTGGCGTTCGTCAACGCCGCGTCGGGCGCGCAGGAAACCACCTATGTCGATCCGGCGCCGAATTTCTTCCGCTACAACATGGACGGCGCCCAGTGGCAGGTGGGCTTGGGCAAGTATGCTTATGAAACCAAAGGCTATCGAAAGATCGCCACGGTAGGCGAGGACTACTCCTTCATCTACACGCAGGTTTTCGGGCTCGTGCTCGAATTCTGCGGCGCGGGCGGCCAGGTCACCAATCGGCAATGGGTGCCGCTCGGAACCAAGGATTTTGCGTCGGTCATCGCCGCGCTGCCGGACGACGTCGACGCGATTTATCTGGGGCTTGGCGGGGCGGACGCCGTGAACTTCCTCAATCAATACCAGCAGTCCGGCGGCAAGGCGCATCTGCTCGGCGGCTCGATCATGGTCGACCAGACCATCCTTTCGGCCAAGGGCAACGCCAAGAACGCGCTAATCGGCACGATCGCCGCCAGCGGGCAGGCCGACACCTGGGAAGATCCGGCCTGGCAGGCCTTCGTGAAAGACTATCAGGCCGCTTTCCCGCCGGAGAAGCGGTTCCCAAGCCCGTCCCTGCTTGCGACCAATTATTATAACTCCACGATGGCGTTGATTCTCTCGCTCAGGAAAGTGAACGGCGATCTCAGCGACAATCAGTCCAAGCTGAAGGCAGCACTGGCTTCGATTGAAATCGATGCGCCCAATGGCAAGATCAAGCTCGACGCCAACCGTCAGGCGATCGGTACCAATTTCGTCAC
>JADGRP010000292.1 GCA_017880805.1 Burkholderiales bacterium | reverse complement strand
GGGATCGGGGTTGCCCCCGTCGGCGCACATCAGGCGGTCGATCATCAGCTTCAAGGGACTGGGGCTCTGGTACCAGTACACCGGCGAGACGATGAGAACCGCATGCGCAGCGGTCCAGCGTTCGTAGATCTCGGCCATCCAGTCATTGGTCTGGTTCAGCGCATGATTGGGGTAGCAACTGCACGGCCAGTGGCAAAGCGGCATGGCGGTCGAAACGCAACCCTTGCAGGGGTAGATGTTGCGGCCATATTCTGAAGTCAGCAGGCTGAGGTCGAGCACATCCGCTTGGATGTCGGCTTGTTCCAGCGTTTCGCGGGCGATCCCCAATAGCCGGAAGGTCTTGGACGTCTCGCCGGGGCATGTTCCATCGTTGCGCGCCGAGCCGCAGATCACCAGCACACGGGACGGGCTCGCCGGGTCGGCCCAGCGCCGTTGCGCCTCGCCGATCCGTAGTTTGTTGCCGATCCATTCGACGGACAAGTCGTAATGCGGATCGACATACCCGGGCCCCGCCTTCTGCGTGAACGGCGCCTTGCGGCCCTCGACATAAGCCTGCCAGGCGATCTCTTCAAGCCGCGCGATGGACGCATCTTCCGCGCGGAATTCCGGATCGATGAACGATGCACGAAAACAGACGCCGAACTCCGCCCGTGCGAGGCGGCCCGTTGCGTGGCCTTTGCGAATCTGGATCATGGCTACCTCGCCCGCGCCGCTCACGCCTCCAACTTCGCGACCCGGAGATCCTCCGCGAACACCTCATCTGTTTGGTCTCGTGGACTTTCGAGCCCTGTGCGCTCGCGCGAAAAGCCTTCCGCGAGGCTCTTCGCCCGGGACGCGCAACGCACCGTGCCACGTCGCGAAATGGCGTAGAACAGTCTGCGCAGATGCGATGAGGCTACAAAGTGCAAGCTCTGCGGCCTGTTCCGACAATCAAGCTTCGGAATGACGCGGCCACCATAGGACCATTACCGCGTCGGGCATTTGTTCATCGAAGAACAAGGAACAGAATGACAAGGAATAGAAGTAAGCCGCCGCCGATATACATTTCAAACCTCTTCCAGTAATCCACGCTCTTAAACGCGAGAGCAACGGAGGCATTTAAACACCGACAGACAGCGCAGTCTGTTGGATAGCGCACGAACGCGCACGAAGCTTGGCAAATTGCGCATCAATGGCGCACATGCTGGGCGTGCGACGCGAGGGCGTCACGGAGGCCGCCAGCGCGCTCAAGCGTCGGAAACTGATCAAGTATCACCGCGGTAAAATCCAGATCCTGAATGTGAAGGGACTCGAAGCGTCGTCCTGTTCCTGCTATCAGATTGTGCAAACGACATATAGGCGCGCGCAAGGCGAGGTATCCATTCTAGGGCTCACACGCACATCATTACAGTCGAGCTAGCTGACCATTTGGATGAACATGGCCGCGACCGCCGCGGCCATTACGATGGTGGCCATCCAGCCCAGGACGAGCAAGCGCCGCGTCACGACAAACTTCCCCATGATTTCCGGATTAGACGCCATACGCATCATGACCGCCATGATCGGCGCCGAGATTACGCCGTTGATGACTGCGGCATAGAAGAGTGCCTTAATTGGGTCGAGCTGCGTGAACCCCAATCCGACGCCAACCAGCGTCGCCGCGGCAATGATGCCGTAGAAGCGTACCCCGCGCAGCGGAGTCAGGTTCAGACCTCGGCGCCACCGAAAGGATTCCGCCACCGCAAACGCCGCTGATCCGGCCAGAACTGGCACCGCGAGCAACCCGGTGCCGATGATCCCCATGCTGAAGAGCAGAAACGCGAATCGGCCGGCAATAGGACGCAGTGCTTCGGCGGCTTGGGCGGAGGTCTGAATGTCCGTCACACCGTGGGTGTGCAACGTGGCGGCTGTCGTGAGCATAATGAAAAATGCGATCACGTTGGAAAAGCCCATTCCAACGTAGGTATCGAGCCTGATCCGATTCAGCTGTCGTGCGGCTTGCTCAGGGTGATCGCGCAAGGGTTTGTCCGCAGGGACGGCGCGAAGGTCCTCGCATTCCTGGGATGCCTGCCAGAAGAAGAGATAGGGACTGATGGTGGTTCCGAAGATTGCAACGACGGTTGTCAAGTAGTCGGCGTTGATGCTGAGCGATGGCACGAAGATGCCGCTGACCACGTCCGACCAGGGTAGATCGACGGAAAAAACCACACCCACGTACGCGAACAAGGAAAGGGTGAGCCATTTGAGGACCCGAACATAGCGCGCATAGGAGAAAAAGACCTGCAGCACCACGCAGAACATGCCGAAACCGAGAATGTAGACGTGCTGCGAGCCGCCGACGAGCAATGTGGTCGCATCGGCCATCGCGCTGAGGTCCGCGCCAATATTGATGGTATTGGCGGTCACCAGGAGAAAGACGAGACCGTAGAGCACCCATCGGGGATAGTGGCGGCGAATATTGCCTGCTAACCCATAACCACTGACTCGGCCAATGCGCGCACTGACCACTTGAATGCCGACCATGAGCGGGTAGGTGAAGAAGAGCGTCCACAGCAGGCTATAGCCGAACCGTGCTCCGCCTTGCGAGTAGGCTGCTATGCCGCTCGGGTCATCGTCCGCGGCTCCCGTGATAAGCCCAGGCCCCAGTTTCTCCAAGAGCGAGGCATCCGGGGCTCTTTCGCGTGGCACGCGCTTTTTGGGGGGCATCTTTGCCTCCGCTTTGAACCGAAATTCGATGACGTGATCTGCACTTTACCAATGCGATATGGCGCCCTCGTCCCGATTCAATGGTAGGCGCGAGGTGGCCATGGATCCAGTTCATCGCAAGGCCGCCACGGCAGTAGGTATTGGAGGCGGACCGAAAGAGGCGACTTGGGGCGATAAGGAAGTAGCTCTGTAGGCGCATTGACGCAAAAGTATGTCAGGGTCATTGGCATGCTCAGTACAACTTGAATCACCACACTTCGTCGAATTGAGGAAATAGCGTCCATCTGAAATTCACGCCCAGTCGGCAAACGGTTTTCGTCCGCCCTAATCACGCGATGCCTATTGCAAGATCGCCAACACCGGGATGCGTCAGCGGCTAGTCAAATATCGACTTTGGCTCCAAGTTCGATGACCTGCGCAGTGGGGACATTGAAATAATCGCCCGCAGTGTGGGCGTTGCGCACCATGGCAGAAAACAAACGCTCACGCCATGGCGCCATGCCTTTTCCGGGCCTGGGGATTATTGTCGCGCGGCTCAGCAGAAACCAGGTGTGCGACGGTTCCAGCACGAGGCCGTACTTCCCACAAAGCTCAATTGCCTGCGAAATGTCCGGACGATCCATGAATCCATAGCGGATGATCAAACGATGAAAACCGTGGCTGAGTGGTTCAATCTCGATCCGCTGACTCGATGCTACCCAAGGGACGTTTGCGATAATGACGGTTAGCAGCACGACCCGCTCGTGCAATACGTGATTGCATGCGAAGTTACGCAACAGAGCGTGAGGCATGGTATCCCGATTGACCGTCATGAATACTGCTGTTTCGGGAACTCGTAATGGTGGGTTCTGGGTCAATGAATTGAGAAATACATCGACCGGGATCCCGGTCTCCTTATACCTAACCGCAACCATCTCCCGACCGCGATGCCACGTCGTCATCACCGTGAACATTATCGCGGCGAGCGCGAGCGGAAACCAGCCGCCCTGCACAATCTTGAGTAGGCTCGATGCGAAGAACGCCGCGTCGATGACGAGGAAAAACGCAGCGGCGGTTAGACTCAACAGCAGGTTGTAGCCCCACGCGAACCGCACCACGTAAAAAGTGAGGATTGTCGTGACCAGCATGGTGCCCGACACCGCCACGCCATAGGCCGAGGCGAGCTTCGACGAAGATCCGAAACCAATAATTGCCGCGATGATCACGAAGAACAGCGCCCAATTTGCGCCGCGAATATAGATTTGACCAATCTCCCCGGCCGACGTCTGCGTGACGTCCATCCGTGGCATGAGGTCGAGCTGAATCGCCTGCTTGGTCAGCGAATAGGTTCCCGAGATCGTTGCTTGTGACGCAATTACGGTCGCAGCTGTCGCGAGGCCCACCATCGGATAGAGAGCCCAATCGGGCGCGAGTAGGTAGAATGGGTTCACAAGCGCCCCTGCATTGGCAATGAGAAGTGCGCCTTGGCCGAAATAATTGAGCACAAGTGCCGGAAGGACCAGTCCGAACCACGCGATGCGAATCGGCGCTTTGCCGAAATGCCCCATGTCGGCGTACAGCGCCTCGGCACCCGTAAAGGCGAGTAGCACCGAACCGAGCACTACAAACGAGGACCACCCGTGTTGCGTGACGAAAGCAAGCGCATGCAGCGGATTGAGCGCCCAAAGCACCTCGGGCGCACGTGTAATACCACGAATGCCGAGCGCCGCAATCGCGAGGAACCAAAGTACAGCAACGGGGCCGAAGAGCGCGCCGACGAGCGAGGTGCCCTTTCGTTGCAGCGCGAACAGCGCGATAACTACGCCGACCGCAATCGGCAAAACATACGGCTTGAACTCCGCAGTGCCGATTTCGAGTCCCTCAATGGCTGAGAGTACCGAGATTGCCGGGGTGAGTACCGCATCACCATAGAACAACGACGCGCCTAACACGCCGAGTACCATTATCAGCGAGTACGATCGCGGTCGACTTTTTACTGCCGATGACGCAAGCGCAAGCAATGCCATGATGCCACCCTCGCCTTCGTTGGCGGCTCGCATCATGAGGACGACGTATTTGAGCGAAACGACGATCATCAGTGCCCAGAAGATCGTCGACAAGCCGCCAAGGATATTCGGGGTGGTGAGCGGAATGCCGTGCGCGGGATTGAACGTTTCCTTGGCCGCGTACAGAGGGCTCGTCCCGATGTCGCCGTACACCACACCGATCGCGGCGAACGTCAACGCCGCGAGCGGCTTCTTGAGACGTGGACTGTAATCAGTCATCCATGATCCCCGGTAGAGCGTGAGGCGTGAACGCTTCTATCAGCAATACGGGGGGAGCGCGCTCACGATGTATGCGCACGCGCCAGCCAAGGCGAGCGTGAGCCACGTAATTAGCGGCGTTTATGCGTTTCCGCCAAGACTTTATCTCGCAATACTGAACTCGGGTGAAACACGATCACGCGCCGCAGCGTGATCGGGAAGACCTGGCCTGTCTTCGGATTACGTCCAGGCCGTGCGGCCTTCTCGCGTGTTGAAAAGTGACCGAAACGAGGCAAATCCACGGTTTCGTGTGCGGCGAGTGCCCGACTCAGTTCCCCAAAGAAGGCGTCGACCATTTCGTTTGCTTCGCGTTTGTTGAGACCGAGGCGCACAAAGAGGGTTTCCGCCAGCCGGTGTTTGATGAGCGTCGCCCGGTCCGTCGGCGTTGCGGAGACTGCTGACCGAGTGTCGTCGCGTGAATGTGGCGGAGTGGATGCCAGTTCGTTCATAAAGTCAGTACTACGTTTCCCCCAACCGGGGGAACGGCGGGGGTAACGGGCCAATATTAAATCAATGGAGGCGAGTACGACAAACCACCCGTTCTCCTGCAAGAAGATTGCCGTCGATATAGCTCATGGTCCATCCGCGATCGTTGATCTCACAATCTCTCACTATGCCGGAACGACGAAAAGCGTTAGACGGCGCGGTGATCGAAACGTAGGCAAATCCGAACGGCGATATTCCGCCGCTGGCCGTAGCATTCAATAGAATCAAGCACCATCACCTAATCCGTCTTGATTCCAATGGACTCTGCCATCTGCGGACTACGCGTGACGCAAAAACGGCGCCGTATTCCGGCGCCGTAATGTTGATCCGTCAGTCGCCTTACTTGTCGTGCTCCCAGCGGCCCTCGTTGAAATGGTAGCGGCCGTCCTGTTCGCGCCACTCGGATGCAACATAGTGCCGCCGCCAAAGGACGCATCGTCAAGTAGCCGCGCACACTCAACGACGAGGGTGCCGCGGCGAAGATGGATCCTGGCTTGCCGAACTCCTTCGGAATGAACTTGGCAAGTCGCTCGGCGCGTTTCTGTCCGTCGCCGGAGAGGTCGAGATTTGGCTTGACTGCCGGTTCTTCGCCGTCGCGTAACAACAGAATGGTTTTGGACATGCGTGCATCGTACCGTGGTTTGCCGTGCGAACGGCAGTCATCGTAGGGCCTCGCCGGAAGGCAAAAGTCTGGCGCACGACGACCGCTCTTGGCCGTAAACAGGCAAATGTCGGAACCGGCGGAGCGGTATCGATGCTTCCGACGTATTCGACTATTGACTGGGATTTGCCGCACCGTTCGCATCCGTGGTGTCGCTTGCTGTGCCCGGTAGTTCGAGCTGGTACTCGCCCGGCAGCACGCGCGAGCGCGCTGCCCGCCGACCGGAGAAAACCGCCCCCAGGTCGCCCAAACAACGGATATTGTGGCGTCCGGAGCCTGACCCGAATCCATTGCCCTCCGCACGCGTCCCCACGTGTACGCAGGATTCCGCAAACAAAAGGCCAACGGAGAACCGTTGGCCCTGGAATTCTGGTGGAGACGATGAGGATCGAACTCACGACCTCCGCATTGCGAACGCGGCGCTCTCCCAGCTGAGCTACGTCCCCACAAGGGGAAGGATTATAGCGACTACCCGGGGGTGCCGCAATCGCGGCTGCCCTTCGGAACGCCCCGCGCGAATGCGCGCAGTGCCTCGCAGGAGGTCTCTTGGTTTCCCGTACGACCGCCCCAACGTCACACAGAAGGCTATTTTCGAGGCCCGCGAATCCCGTGCATCGGATGGCTCAACCGTTCCATGAACGGTGGATAATCCTCCGATTCGCGCGCTGCCACTGGGAAACCGCCCACGCCCGCCATGACGATACTTTTCGATCTCATCCGGCAATTCGGGCTCGCGTTCGTGTTCGTGAACGTGCTGGTCGAGCAGTTCGGCCTGCCCGTTCCGGCCTATCCGACGCTGATCGTCGCTGGCGCGGCGCTCGCCATCACGCCGGGATCGACGGCTAGCGTGCTCGCCGTCGGCGTAATGGCCGCGCTGGTCGCCGACACGTTCTGGTATCTGACCGGCCGCCGATACGGGATGCGCGTGCTGCGCACGCTGTGCCGCGTGTCGCTGTCGCCCGATTCCTGCGTCACGCAGACCGAAGCGATATTCGCGCGCTTCGGCCCGGCGTCGATGATCTTCGCGAAGTTCATTCCCGGCTTCGCGTCGGTGGCGACCGCGATGGCGGGTGCCGTGCGCCTGCGCTACTGGAAGTTCATCGCGTTCGATGCGATCGGTGCATTGCTGTGGGTCGGCCTCGCGCTGGTGCTCGGCCGCATCTTTCGCGACGCGATCGTCGACGTGCTGGAGACGCTCACCTCGCTTGGCAAGTACGGTCTCGCGCTGGTCCTGCTCGCGCTCGTCGCGTACGTCGCCTCGAAATGGTGGCGGCGGCGGCAGTTCATCCGCCAGCTGCGGATGGACCGCGTGACCGTCGACGAGCTGAAGCAGATGATCGACGAGGAGCGCGTCGGCACGATTCTCGACGTGCGTTCGGCGCTGACGCAGACGGCGAGCGGACGCATCCCCGGCGCGCACCGGGTCGACATGAAGAAGATCGAGGACGGCATCGTCGGCGTCGCCCGCGATGGCGAAGTCATCGTCTATTGCGCCTGCCCGAACGAGGCGAGCGCGGTCAAGGTTGCGCAGAAGCTGCGGCAGCTGGGCTTCAAGCGCGTGCGGCCGCTGCATGGCGGGATCGACGCGTGGATCGAGGCGGGGCTCGATGTCGAGCACTGACGGCCGCGATGCGCGTGGTAGAGTGACAATTCCTCCGCGGAGCATCAGGTCATGCCCAAACAAGCGATTCATTCCAAACACGCGCCCGCCGCCATCGGCCCGTACTCGCAGGCGGTGCGGGCGGGCAATACGGTCTATCTCTCCGGGCAGCTCGGGCTCGATCCGGCCACCGGAATTCTCGCGAGCGGCGTCGAGGCGCAGGCGCATCAGGTCTTTCGCAATCTGCGCGCGGTCGCGCAGGCCGCGGGCGGCGAGCTCGACGACATCGTCAAGCTGACGCTGCTGATGACCGACCTCGCCGACTTCACCAAGGTCAACGAAATCATGGCGACCTATTTCGCGTCGCCTTATCCGGCGCGCGCGACGTATCAGGTGGCGGCGCTGCCCAAGGGCGCGCTGGTCGAGGTTGAAGGCATTCTCGCGCTGCCGGGCTGAACGCCGATGCGTGTCGGCGCGCGCAATGCAGCGAGTCGCCGGCGCGCCCGCCCGGCCTGCGCGGCACGGTGCTAGGGCCTGTTCGCACCATGTCCGCAAGTGCGAACGGGTGGCATGGGGCGCAAATCAAGGCGCCGATGTTGCCAAATTCGGAAGCCAAGACCAGGTGTCTTCGCGAGGAAAGCAACGCAGAGTGGCGCTCCAGGACACCCGTTCCCTTCGGGTTGCTGCCGAAAGGGCACCATGCGCTTCGTTGCAAAGCCTCGCCGGGCAGCCGGCCCGGCTTCGTTTTGCGCCTCGCTCCTGGCCCTTTCGGCGGTGCAACGCACATGTGGACATAGTGTGAACAGGCCCTAACGTGGCGAAGGCGAAGAGCGGCAAGCGCGCGTCCACCGAAGGCACGCTCGCCGATCTCGTGCCGGCGGGACCGTCTGCGTCCGCGGCGGAAAAATCGAAGGCGCCCGGCCGCGGGCTGCATGACCAGCTGGTCAAACTCGGCATCGCGCGCGATCAGGATCTCGTTTTGCATCTGCCGTTGCGCTACGAGGACCACACGCGCGTCGTGCCGCTCTCGGCACTCGCCCTTGGCGTCGAGCAACAGACCGAAGGCACGATTGTCAGCACCGACGTCCAGTTCCGCCCGCGGCGCCAGCTCGTGTGCATGCTCGAGGAGGGCGCCGACGAACGCGGCGCGCGGGTGCAGCTCGTTCTGCGCTTCTTCCACTTCTATCCCAATCAGCAGAAGGCGCTCACCCGCGGCCGGCGCGTCCGCGTGTACGGCGAAGTGCGCGAGGGTCATTTCGGGCGCGAGATCGTCCATCCGCAGTTCAAGGTGATCGACGAAGGCGCGCCGCTCCCGGACCGGTTGACGCCGGTCTATCCGACGACAGCGGGGCTTGGTCAGGAGACGTTGCGCAAGGTGGTCGCGCGAACGCTTGCGAGCGATCCCGCGCTGACCGGTGAGACGCTTCCCGACTGGCTCGTTGCCCGGGAGCACCTGTGGAAATTCTCCGACGCGGTGCGCTTCCTGCACACGCCGCCGCCGCGGCTCAATCCGCTCACCCGGCGCGCGCTGGACGAGCGCACGCATCCGGCGTGGACGCGGCTCAAGTTCGACGAGCTGATCGCACAGCAGCTCTCGCTCAAGGCGCATCGCAAGACGCGCGCCGCGCGGCACGCACCGGTGCTGACCGGCACCGGCGCGCTCACAGGCGCGCTGCTTGCGCGCATACCGTTCAAGCTGACGCGTGCACAGCAAAAGGTATGGCGCGAGATCAGCCACGATCTCAAGCGCGCGACACCGATGCAGCGGTTGCTGCAGGGCGACGTCGGCAGCGGCAAGACCATCGTCGCGGCGCTGGCCGCGCTGCAGGCGATCGAGAGCGGGCGCCAGGTCGCGTTCATGGCGCCGACCGAAATCCTCGCCGAGCAGCACTACCGCAAGCTCACGCAATGGCTGGAAGGCTTGCCGGTCAACATCGCATGGCTCACCGGCGGGCTGCCGGCGAAGGAGCGCCGGAAATCGCTGGAAGCAATCGCGAGCGGCGACGCGATGCTCGCCGTCGGGACGCACGCTCTGTTCGAGGACGAAGTCGAGCTGCCGCGCCTGGGGCTCGCGATCGTCGACGAGCAGCATCGCTTCGGCGTCGCGCAGCGGCTGAAATTGCGCGGCAAGGCGATGGGCGAAGCGCACCAGCTGATGATGAGCGCGACGCCGATTCCGCGCACGCTGGCGATGACGTTCTACGCCGACCTCGACGTTTCGGTGCTGGACGAAATGCCGCCCGGGCGCCAGCCGGTGAAGACGCACCTCGTCAACAACAAGCGCCGCGCCGAGCTCGTCGACCGCGTGCGCAAGGCGTGCGCCGAAGGCCGCCAGGCCTATTGGGTCTGCCCGCTGATCGAGGAGTCGGAGAAGCTCGAACTGCAAACGGCCGTCGCGCTGCATGCAGAGCTCGAGGCGACGCTGGGTCCAAAGATCGGCGTCGGGCTCCTCCACGGACGGATGAAGCCCGGCGCCAAGGCGAAGGTGATGGCCGATTTCGTCGCGAGGAAGATCGGCGTGCTGGTGGCGACGACGGTGATCGAGGTCGGCGTGGACGTGCCCAATGCGTCACTGATGGCGATCGAACACGCCGAGCGCTTCGGCCTCGCGCAGCTGCACCAGCTTCGCGGCCGGGTCGGGCGCGGCGCCGACGAGAGCGTGTGCTTCCTGCTTTTCGAGGAACCGCTCACCGACACCGCGAAGGCGCGGCTCAAGGTGATCTACGAGAGCAGCGACGGCTTCGAGATCGCCCGCGCGGATCTCCTGATCCGCGGCCCCGGCGAGTTCCTGGGCGCGCGCCAGTCCGGCGTCCCGCTTCTGCGCTTCGCCGATCTCGACAAGGATGTCGCGCTGATCGAAAAGGCGCGCGACGCGGCCGATGCGCTGCTGCAGAAGGAGCCCGCCGCCGCCGATGCGCATCTCGCACGCTGGCTGGGCGGCAGGGAGGAGTTCGTCAAGGCCTGAGCGTCGGATCAATCGGAGGACTGGCGCGTCCCCGAAATCGGTTCGGGCCGCTCATTCCTGCCGAAATGACGGCTTTTCGACGCACTTCGATGCAAAACGGGCAGATTCCGGCGCTTCGGTCGGCATCCGGCACCGCTCGCGGCGCCGCTGCTGTTTCGTGACCGAAATCAAGGTCTTGTCCCGCCTTCCCGAGGAGGGTAGGCTAAAATGTCGCAGCAAAGGCGCTGATTTCACGACACCATGTCCCTCTACGCCCTCGGCCTCAACCACGCCACCGCGCCGCTCGACGTGCGCGAGCGGGTGGCGTTCGCGCAGGAATCGCTGGGGCACGCGTTGCGCGACCTCCTCGGCCGGCGCCAGGTCAAGGAAGCGGCGATCCTCTCGACGTGCAACCGCACCGAGGTCTACATCCATGGCCCGGAGCCGCAGGGCGTCGCGCAGTGGCTCGAGGATTTCCACCAGGTTCCGAAGGACACGCTGACGCCGTATCTCTACCTGCTGCCGCGCGAGAAGGCGGTGACGCACGCGTTCCGCGTCGCGAGCGGGCTCGACTCGATGGTGCTGGGCGAGCCGCAGATTCTCGGGCAGATGAAGCAGGCGGTGCGCCACGCCGAGTCCGCCGGGACGCTGGGCCTCGTGCTGAATCGGCTGTTCCAGCGCACGTTCGCCGTCGCAAAGGACGTGCGCACGCATACGGACATCGGCAGCGCGTCGATCTCGATGGCGGCCGCGTCGGTGAAGCTCGCCGAGCGGATCTTCCCGTCGATCTCGAACCAGAAGCTGCTGCTGATCGGCGCGGGCGAGATGATCGACCTCACCGCCACGCATTTCGCGGCGAAGAAGCCGAAGTCGATCACGATCGCCAACCGGACCATGGAGCGTGGCCGTCAGCTCGCCGAGCGCTTCGGCGCCGAGGCGATCACGCTCAATGAAATGCCGGACCGGCTGCCCGAATTCGACATCATCGTCACCTGCACGGCGAGCACGCTGCCGATCCTCGGCAAGGGCCTGCTCGAGCGCGCGATCAAGGCGCGCCGGCACGAGCCGATGTTCATCGTCGACCTCGCGGTGCCGCGCGACGTGGAGCGCGAGGCGGCGGAGCTCGACGACGTGTTCCTGTACGGCATCGACGACCTCGCCAACATCGTCAAGGACAACCTGCAGATCCGCAAGGAAGCCGTGGCGCAGGCCGAGGAGATGATCGCCGAGCAGACGCGAAGCTTCCTGCACTGGCTCGAAGGCCGCGCGGTGGTGCCGACGATCTCGGCGATCCACGGCCATCACGAGGCGCTGCGCTCGGCCGAGCTCGACCGCGCGAAGAAGCTCCTCGCCAACGGCACGCCGCCGGAGCAGGTGCTGGACCTCCTCGCGCGCGGGCTCACGAACAAATTCCTGCACGCGCCGACGCAGGCGCTGAACCAGGCGGGCGAAGCTGAGCGCGCCGAGCTGGTCGCGCTCTTCGAGCGCATCTACCGGCTGCCCGACCGGCATTAGCGAAGTGCCGTCCTCGGCCCGCGCGGGCCGGACGGTCACTGCCGCGCGCGCGGCAGGCACCCTTCCGGATCAACCCCGCGGGTTCGACGCAACAGCTCTTGCGCGGCGGGCGCATCGCGCCGCGCGCGGAATTCTCCGGAACCGAGTCAACGCGGGCAGGCCATGAAGGAATCGCTGCAAACCAAGCTCAACCAGCTCTCGCTGCGCCAGAAGGAGCTCGACGCGCTGCTCTCGGCCGAGGACGCGACGCGCGACCTCGAGCGCTACCGCACGCTGACCCGCGAGCGTGCCGAGATCGAGCCCGTGGTCGAGCGCTTTCGCGAGCACCTCGCGGTGACGAAGGACCTCGAGACCGCGCAGGAGATGGCGGCCGACCCGGCGATGCGATCGTTCGCCGAGGACGAGGCCACGGTGGCGAAGGCGCGGCTCGCGGCGCTCGAGGCCGACCTGCAGCGGATGCTGATCCCGGTCGATCCCGACGACGAGCGCAACGTCTTCCTCGAAATCCGCGCGGGGACCGGCGGCGACGAGTCGGCGCTCTTTGCCGGCGCGCTGTTCCGGATGTACATGCGCTACGCCGAGCGCAATCGCTGGCAGGTCGAGATCGTCTCCGAATCGCAGGCTGAGCTTGGCGGCTACAAGGAGATCATCGCCCGCATCGCCGGCAAGGGCGTCTACGCAAGGCTCAAGTTCGAATCCGGTGCGCATCGCGTGCAGCGTGTCCCCGAGACCGAGTCGCAGGGACGCATCCACACGTCGGCCTGCACCGTCGCGGTCATGCCGGAAGCCGACCCCATCGTGGCCAGCGCGATCAATCCCGCGGACCTGCGCATCGACACCTACCGCGCCTCGGGCGCGGGCGGCCAGCACGTCAACAAGACCGATTCGGCCGTGCGCATCACGCACCTGCCCAGCGGCATCGTCGCCGAATGCCAGGACGACCGCTCGCAGCACCGCAACCGCGCTTCCGCGATGGCTGTGCTCGCGTCGCGGCTGCTCGACCGCCAGCGGCGCGAGCACGCGCAGAAGGAAGCGTCGCTGCGCAAGTCGCTGGTCGGCAGCGGCGACCGCAGCGAGCGCATACGCACGTACAATTTCCCGCAGGGACGCATCACCGATCACCGGATCAATCTCACGCTCTACAAGATCGACGCGATCATGGACGGCGACCTCGACGAGCTTCTCACCGCCCTCGCGCAGGAGCACCAGGCCGAGCAGCTGGCGGCGCTGGGGGAAGGCGGATGAGCGCCGGCGGAAGGAGCGAGACAGCCGCGGCCGCAATACTCGCCCCCTGGCTGCAGACGCTGCGCCTCGATCTGCGCGAGTTCGTCGCGTCCGACGCCGCCGATGTCTATCGCCTCAACAACGACCCGCGCGTGATGAAGTACATCGGGGACGGACACCTGTCGTCGCGCGCCGAAATCGCCGCGACGATGAAGCGCGTCCAGCGCGTGTACCGCGTTTACCCGGGGCTCGGCAACTGGCGCGCGACGCGCCGCGACACCGGCCGATTCATCGGCTGGTTCTCGCTGAAGTACATTCCGGACACTGTGGAAGTGGAGGTCGGCTACCGGCTGCGGCACGACGCGTGGGGGCGGGGATTCGCCACCGAAGGCGCGCGCGAGCTCGTCCGCTACGGCTTCGACACCGTGGGTCTCTTGCGCATCATCGGGATCACGGATCCTGACAATGTCGCGTCGCAGAACGTGCTGCGCAAATGCGGACTCGCCGACGCCGGCTGGGGCCGCTACTACGGGCAGCGGCTGCGCGTGTTCGCGGCGACCAATCCGCGGCCGTGACCGACGCCGTCTCCGTACGCCGCGCGCAGGTGGCGAGCGGCCTCGTGCCGCTCGATGCGCAAGTGCTGCTCGCGCACGTCCTCGACGTGCCGCGCGCGTGGCTTGCGGCGCACGCCTCCGATACGCTGCGCGCGCAGGCGGCCGACGCATTCTTCGAACTCGCGCGGCGCCGGCGCGACGGCGAGCCGGTCGCTTACCTCACGGGTGTCCGCGAGTTCTGGGGACTGTCGTTGCGCGTCACCGCCGACGTGCTGATTCCCCGGCCGGAAACCGAGACGCTGGTGGAGCTCTCGCTCTCGCTCATTCCGGCGGCCGCGTCCGCGAACATCCTCGACCTCGGCACCGGATCCGGCGCGATCGCACTTTCGCTCGCGCACGAGCGGCCGCAGGCGCGCGTGACGGGCGTCGACATTTCCGCCGTGGCGCTTGCCGTCGCGCGCGACAATGCCCGGCGGCTCGCGATCGGCAACGCCGATTTCCTGTCGTCGGATTGGTTCGCCGGCCTCGGCGACGGGCGATTCGACCTCATCGTCGCCAATCCCCCCTACGTCGGTTCCGCCGATCCGCATCTGCAGGACGGCGACGTTCGCTTCGAGCCGCGGGTGGCGCTCTCCCCGGGTGGCGACGGCTTGACTGCGCTCCGCGCGATCATCGCGGGCGCGCGGGCTCATCTCGTCGCGGGCGGGCATCTCGTCGTCGAGCACGGATACGACCAGTCGGCGGCGGTACAGGCGCTTTTTCGCGACGCTGGATTCGGCGGCATTTCGATCAGGAATGACCTCGCGGGCATCGCGCGAGTCGTCGCGGGATCATCTCCCGCGTGAGGGCATCGCGGCAAACATCGCCGCGGACCTCGTCAGTCGGGATCGACCGCGGTGCGCCGCGCGCCTGACGGCGCAGGCAGCGCCGGCGTGGGACGCCGGCCGTCGAGCAGATGCCGCGCGGCGAGCACCGGATGGCGCGTCATCATCCGCGGACCGGCATGGCGCATGATCACGCGCACGTCCGCGCGCGGCGCGGGGGCATAGCAGTGAACCGTGCAATTCGCGCAGGTTGGCTTGGCGTCGCCGAACACGCAGCGGTCGAGCCGGCGCGTCGCGTAGGCCAGAAGCCCGGCGCATTTGTGGCAGAGTCCGCTTGCACTGCCGTGCCGGTCGCGGCAATGAATCTCGAACATCGCCGTCAGCGTCGCGAGCTCGCGTGCAAGGCGCGGATGGCGGCGTGCGTCGTTGACGCGACGCACCGCGGGGGTCGCTGGGCGATCGGCGGCAGGCATGGTCATGCGGCCCATTGTGCCGGGACGCGCATGGGTGCCTCATGATTTCGGTCAAGAATGCGCGGGCGCTCCCCCTCATGCATTCGGATGCGGCGGCTTGACGCCGAGCTTGTCCGCCCACGGCGCCAAGGCGGGCATGATCGTCGGATAGAGCGCGACGCCATCGGCGTTCTGCGCGCGCAGGCGCTGCATGGCCGCCTCGCCGGGAAGGCGCACGGCGCCTCCGCCGGGGCGTCGCGCCGACGCGTGCGCCGCACGCGCGATCTCGTCCATCTGCCGGCGAAACGCCGCAAGACCGCCGAATGCCTCCGGATCGAGCGCCTGCACGAACACGGTGCCGCCCCAACCTGCCGGCGGATCGGCGCGGCCGTGCCCCGCGAGCCCCGCGGTCAGCGCCTCGACGATGAGCGCGAGGCCGAATCCCTTGTAGCCGGCTTCGATCCCGCCGAGCGGCAGCAGCGCGCCCTTGGGCTCGCGGAAGAGCGCGCCAGGGTCGTCAGTCGCGTTGCCCTGGGCATCGATGAGCCACGCGCCCGGCAGGCGGCGCCCGGCGTTCATCTCCTGCTTCGCGAATCCCATGCTGGTGATCGAGCTCGAAATGTCGACGAGAATCGGATCTCCCGACGTCGGCAGCCCGGCGGCGATGGGATTGGGCGTGAGGATCGGCGTCGTTCCGCCGTGCGGGACGACCGC
>JADGRP010000054.1 GCA_017880805.1 Burkholderiales bacterium | reverse complement strand
TGCAAATAGACTCCATAGTGCAGATGATCGCCCGCGGCTAAGCCGGTCTCGCCGGTCTTGCCGATGGCCTGCCGTTGCTTGATCGGATCGCCGACCTTGACGTCGATCGAGCTCAAGTGGCCATAAAGCGTGAACAGTCCAAGGCCGTGATCCAGGATGACGGCGTTGCCGTATATGCCCAAGTCGCCAACGAAGGCGACCGTGCCGCTGTTGGCCGCTTCGACGGGATAATGTTTGGTGACCGACAGGTCATAGCCTAAGTGATAGGCGGTGTCGATCACTTCACCGTTGTAGGTATAGGTCCGATCATCCGCGAAGTTGGCTTCGACTTTGGAGTTGCTCAGCTGGCTGAACGCGCCCCTCCAAAGTATCGACGGAGTGGATTTCTTCGTGATCGCGGCGATCTTGTCTTCGTTCTCTTTTCTGAGCCCTTTGTTGATCCGGATGAAAACTTCTTTCGGCGTCCCCTGGCGCGCGCCGGCATCGCTTAACAAGGGCGTGATCTTCTGCAGAAAGTTATCCGATATGGCGATGGTGCTCTTCTTGTATTTTACGTTCTTGAGTTCGTAGACCAGCGGCATTTCCTTGGTATTGCCGGCTTTGTCGGTTGCGACAAGCACCGCCTTGGCGTCCGCCGGCACGTTATACGGATGTGCAAAGAGAGCGATGAAGTAATCCGCGTGGCCTTTTATTTGCCCCTGGAAACCCGGGAAGAAATAATCGCCTATCCTGACCCCGCTCGTGAGCGTATCCGCGGACGCTTTGTACACGATCACGCCGACGCCGCCGAAGTTGACGTAGCGGTCATCGGCGACGAGCTCGATGGTGGGCGGAGTGATGTCGATGGTGAGGTTCTTTTGGATCACCGTCTCGTTGCCGTGGAAGAAATTCCACAGCGAGGCGTCGCGTGCGCTGACGCGCAGGATCGCGGGTCCTTCTTTGACGCCGGCAAGTTTCGACGACAAGGCGACGGTGATTTTCTTCTCGGTTAGCGGCTGGGCGTACTGCTCGACGGCGAGCGTGTGTTCGGAGCCGCCCACCGAGAGCGTCGCGCTAACCGACTTCAATCCAGCGCCTCGATCGGTAACAACGATCTCCATGGGCGCCAAGCCAAGCACGTCGGAGTCGGGGAGCTTGATTTGCGGCGCCTCCCTTTCGAAGCGCGGCGCCAGATAATACGCGCCACCCACAAGCCCGGTGATGATGATCAGAAAGACGAAAACAATCGTCGAAATTCTTCTGGCGGGTCGTTCAGATTCCAAATTGCTCATGTTGGGGGTCGAATATGAAATAAAGGAGAGGAAAATCAAATGCGGAATATTGCTCGATTGCCGAGCGGCATATTCTATGCGCAATTGGCACTGGCAGGCTGCGAATCATCGATGTCGTCGCAGTCGATTGACGAACGGACGCATTGGGAGCGGACAAGCACGGTTGGCCGCTAACGGGCCCGTTGCAGGCCTTGCCCGTTACATTTGCTTTGCGTCCCGACCGGCCATTTGCATCCCTCAGTCAATAATTTGCCGGTCTGCTGTTCTTGGCGCAATCGAGCATAATAAGCGCCTACCCAGGGAGGGGGAATGAATAATCGATCCAAACTGCTCGTCGCGCTTGGCGCAGGTGCGCTTACCGCGCCAATCCGCTCTCTTGCCCCGCGGTCTCGGCCGTTCTCTCCGCTTGTTCCATCCGCGTCGTGAGGAACCGTAATATGGTGAGCAAGACCCGGAGCACCAAATCGCGTTTGTTCCGAAAGCCGGGCGCCGAAACCTTCAAGCGCCTGGTCCAGACCGGCGTGCGCCTGAACGAACTGCGCAGCGTGACGGCGCTGCAGGCGTTTTTGATCGACGAGGTCACCGAACTCAGCGGGGCCGGGCGGGTGCTGCTGTTGCTGGAGGGCGCCGGCGGCTTGGCCATCGCCGGCGTCTTGACGCCGGCGGGGGAAGACGCCGGGACGCTGCTGCAGGCGATCACACCCTGGCTGGATGAAGCCCGCCGCACCCGTTCTGCGGGCCTGCGCCACGGGCCGGAAGGCGCCCGTCCGTCGGAGCAGCGCTCCTGTTTCGTCGCTCCGCTCTTGGCGCAGAACCGGCTGCTGGGCTTCTTGTACGCCGACATCGACGGCGCTTCCGGCCGCTTCCACGCCGCCGACCGCGACCTGTTGACCATGCTGGCCGCGCAGGCCGCCGCCGCACTGGACAATCTGCATTGGGCGCAAGGCCTGGAACGCACGGCCGATGAGCGCTACGACGTCGCCATGCGCGCCATGAACGAGGGCGTCTACGATTGGAACCTCGCCGACGGGACGGTCTACTACTCCGAACGAGTGCGCGCGGCGACCGGGATGACGCCGGAAAGCATCCGCACTCCGGAAGACTGGCGCGCGCGCATCCATCCGGATGACCTACCTGCGTACGATGCGGCGATCGTCGACCACTTGAAGCAGCGCACCGACCGTTTCGAATGCGACTACCGCTTCCGCGCGCTTGACGGGACCTGGCGTTGGGCGCGCCAGCACGGCATTGCGATGCGCGACGAGCGCGGGCGTGCGATCCGCGTCATCGGATCGACCGGGGACATCACCGAATTGAAGCGCACCGAAGAGGCGCTCAGACAAAGCGAGGAACGCTACGCCCTGGCGACGCGTGCGGCCGTCGAGGCCATTTACGACTGGAATGTCGAAACGGGGGAGCTGTACCTGTCCGACAATGCCAGGGAACGCTGGGGCTTTGCTCCCGGCACGCTCAAGAACAAGGACTGGGCCGCGCGCATCCATCCGGAGGACTACCCTGCTTACCGGCGGGCGGTGATCGATCATTTCCAGGGGCGCACGGCGTTTCTGGAGCATGAGATGCGGGCGCGCGACGCGCAGGGCGAATATTCCTGGGTGCACGATCGCGGCATCGCGGTGCGCGATAAGAGCGGACGGGCAACGCGGCTCGTCGGCGCCACGAGCGACATCACCCAGAGAAAGCTCGCCGAGCAGGCCTTGCGCCAGGCACACAATGAGACCAAGGAGGCGCTGGAGCGGCAGACGGCGACGGCGGAGGTCCTGAGCGTCATCGGCGGCTCGATGACCGACACGCAGCCCGTGTTCGACGTCATCGTCGAGCGTGCGGTGAAGCTGTGCGGCGCGCGCTTCGGTCGCGTCTACCGGTACGACGGGTCGACCATCCATATGGTGGCAAGCCATGGGTTGAGTGCGGGCGGTCTCGGGCAGGTCCAACGCACGTTCCCGAGGCCCGCGGCGGACGACACCATTGCGGGCCTGGTCATCCAGACACGGCAACCGTACTACTGTAAGGACATCAAGCGCGATAAGGCGGTGCCGGCACTGTCCCGCCGGATGATCGAGGCGCTCGGCACCCGCAGCCAAGTGACCATTCCGATGCTACGCGCCGGAGAACCGATCGGGGCGATAACGATAGGTTGGGCCGAGCCGGAAGCGTTCAACGATCAGCAGATCGCGCTGCTCAAGACCTTCGCCGACCAGGCGGTGATTGCGATCGAGAACGTGCGCCTGTTCAACGAGACCAAGGAGGCTCTCGAACAGCAGACGGCGACGGCGGAGATCCTGAGTGTCATTTCCCGCACGCCGACCGACACGCAGCCGGTGTTCGACGCGATCGTGCAGAGCGGGTTGCGCGTTTTCTCGGGTGTCGGCGTCGGAATCGCGATTGTAGACGGTGACCAGCTGCGCATCGTCGCGGCGGCGGGAATCTCGAGTTCGGCGTCGGCGACCGAAGTCGTCATGCCGCGCGACGCGAGCAGCGCGACAGGGACTGCGATCGTCGAGCGGATCGTCGTGAATATCCGCGATACCGAGGCTCCGGACGTCCCGGCCTACGCTCGCGACAACGGCCGCGCGCTGGGATTCCGCGCTATCGCCGCCGCGCCCATGCTGCGCGAGGCGGAAGCGATCGGCGCGATCGTGCTGTTGCAGGAGAAACCCGGGGGACTCAGCGAAAAGCAGCTTGCGCTGCTCAAGACCTTCGCCGACCAGGCGGTGATAGCAATCCAAAACGTGCGCCTGTTCAAGGAGACCCAGGAGGCGTTGGAGCAACAGACCGCCACAGCGGAAGTGCTCGCGTCGATCAGCGGCTCCATGACCGACACGCAGCCGGTGTTCGACGCGATCGTGCAGAACGTTCGGCGCTTGTTCGGTACGCGATTCGCGGTTCTGCAGCTATTACGCGGCGACATGGTCGAGATGCCCGCCCTCGACGGCGATCTGAGTTTTGAGAAGCTGCGGGAGCATTATCCGCGTCCACTGGATGAAACCACGGTCGGTGGCCGAGCGATGCTGACGAAGCAGGCGTTTCAATTGGCGCCGGTGCTGGACAATCCGGCGACGCCGCCGGCGACTGTTCAGTTCGCACGCGATCTCGGCTTCAATTCCGTGATCTTCTCGCCGATGATCCACGAGGGTAAGGTCATCGGCGCAATTGGCGCCGCGCATCCGGGCGCGAAACCATTCGACGACCGGCAGGTTGCGCTCATCAAGACCTTCGCCGACCAGGCGGTGATCGCGATCCAGAACGTGCGGCTGTTCAACGAGACCAGGGAGGCACTCGAGCGGCAAACCGCGACAGCGGAAATCCTGAAGGTGATCAGCAGTTCGCCAACCGACACGCAGCCGGTGTTCGACGCCATCGTACGGAGTGCCGTTCGCCTGTTTGAACCTTGCAACGCGGGCCTCCTTATGGTCGAGGGCGATCAGCTGTTTCATCGGGCGGTCGCCACTTCTAGCGGAGCGCCAGTCAAGATTGATGAAACGGCATTGAAACGATTGTTTCCCCGGCCGCTCAGTCAGAGCTACGCGTTTGGCAAGGCCATCAAGGAACGGCGCGTGGTGGAGGTACCGGATACCGAAAAGCCGGGCTTGCCCGAGGCTGCCCTTGATCTAGCCCGCGCGCTGGGCACGCGCTCCTCCATTTGCGTGCCTCTTATTCGTGAAGGCATCGCGATTGGCGTCATCGCCTTGGCGAGTCCTAACCCGGGGTTGAAGCTGGAAGAGAAGCAGATTGCGCTGCTGCAAACCTTCGCCGACCAGGCGGTGATCGCGATCGA
>JADGRP010000291.1 GCA_017880805.1 Burkholderiales bacterium | reverse complement strand
TCCGCTCATGCGTGGTGATGAGATCGGGTGACGCTTCCGCTCTTCGACCCGATTCCCGGGTTTGACCGAACGGCGCTGGCTTCGCGGCTGCGCGCACTGGCGGCGGATCACGTTTGGATCGGGACGAGTTCCTGGAAATATCCGGGCTGGCTGGATCAGATTTATTCGCGCGACCGTTACTTATCGCGCGGGCGGTTTTCGCAGAAGCGGTTTGAGGCGGAGTGCCTGGCTGAGTACGCCGAAACATTTCCCATCGTTTGCGGGGATTTTTCGTTTTATCAATTTCCTACGCCGGAGTTTTGGCAGCGGCTGTTTACGTCCGCTCCTGGCGGGCTGCGCTTCGCCTTGAAGATCCCCGAGGAGGTCACGGCGGAGGTTTTCCCCAACCACCCGCGTTATGGGCCGCGCGCGGGCATGAAGAACGAGTCGTTCCTTAACGCCGATGCGTTGGCTGCGCTGTTTTTGGAACCGCTGGAACTGTACCGCGACCGCATCGCTACGTTGATCTTCGAGTTTGGCGCGAGGTCCACACCGGCCCGGGAGTTCATTGACAAGCTGGGGCCTTTTCTCGACGCACTGCCGCAGTCGTTCCGCTACGCGGTCGAAGTTCGCAACCGCGCGTATCTGGGTGCGCCTTATTTCGATTGTCTGGGAGAACGCAACGTGGCGCACGTGTTTAACGCTTGGACTAAGATGCCGCCGCTCCGTGAGCACATCGCGATTCCGGGCGCGATTACCGCGGATTTCACAGTGGTACGGGCGTTGCTCCGCGAGGGGCGCGCTTACGAGCAGGCGGTGGAACAACTTTCGCCTTACGATCAGGTGAAGGATGAGAATCCGGAGGGGCGTGAGGCTCTGCGGGCATTGATTCGGCGGATGCGTGAGGAGCGGCGCTCCGCGCTGATCTTCGTCAATAATCGTTTCGAGGGCAACGCGCCGACTACTATTCAGGCTATTGTCGAGTGACTCGGCTTCCCATCGACAGCCTTCTGCCGGAGATCGTCACTCAGCTTCGCCGCGCCGCGAGCGTGGTGATTGAGGCGCCTCCGGGGGCGGGGAAGACTACGCGCGTGCCTCCTGCTGTGTTGCCGCTGGTAAGGGGCGAAGTGCTGGTGCTGGAACCACGCCGTCTGGCGGCGCGTCTGGCGGCGCGGCGTGTGGCTAGCGAGTTGGGGGAGCGCGTTGGCGAGACGGTGGGATATCAAGTACGTTTCGAAGATGTCGGGAGTCCGCGCACGCGTTTGCGGTTTGTGACGGAGGGCGTGCTCACGCGGCGATTGCTCGACGACCCGCAACTCAAGGATGTCGGCGCTGTCATTCTCGACGAATTTCATGAGCGGCACCTGGACGGCGATCTTGCGCTGGCGCTGTTGCGGAGGTTGCAGAAGACCACTCGGCCGGAATTGCTGCTAGTGGTGATGTCGGCAACTTTGAATGCCGGGCCCATCTCGCGCTTTCTCGATGACTGTCCGGTGCTGAGGTCCGAGGGCAGGCTCTACCACTTGCGGATCGACTACACTCCGCATTCCGCGGCGCCATTGGAGGAACAGGTGGTGGGGGCGGTCGAGCGGCTGGTAGACGAGCAAGGCGATGTGCTTGCGTTCTTGCCGGGAGCCGCTGAGATACGGCGCGCGGCACGAGCGCTGGAGGGGCTGGCGGCGCGCAAGAGTTTGTTGGTGGTTCCACTTTACGGTGATCTCTCGCCGGCGGAGCAGGACCGGGCGATTTCGCCAGCGGCGCAACGCAAGATCATTCTTTCAACCAATGTGGCGGAAAGCTCGGTGACGATTGAAGGTGTCACCGCGGTGATCGATAGCGGCTTGGCGCGGGTGGCGGCGGACTCGCCGTGGACTGGTTTACCCTCGCTCGAGGTGAGACGGATCAGCCAGGCTTCGGCTGTTCAGCGTGCGGGCCGGGCGGGGCGAACAGCTCCTGGACGCGTGATACGGCTCTACACTGCCGAAGATTTCCAGCGGCGAGCTCCGTCCGATACGCCCGAAATTCTACGGCGCGAATTGTCGCAACTGGTGTTGCAACTTCGCGCGATGCACGTGAACGAACTGGCTTGGCTGGACGCGCCTCCGTTGGCTGCGATGGCTGCGGCGAGTGCTTTGCTCGACCGGCTCGGGGTGTTGCCGCACATGGCGGAACTTCCGCTGCCACCGCGTCTTTCGAAACTGGCTCTCGAAGCTGCTGCCCGTGGAGTTCCTGAAAAGGGCTGTGCTGCGGCGGCGGTGTTGAGCGCGGGGGAACGTGGGACGGACTTGCTCACGGTGATGGAAGCGGAGTGGCAGCCGCAAACCACACGTGTTTACGAGCAACTGCGGCGGCTGGTTCCGGGACGGGACCGCAAGGGTACTGGTGATCACGCGCTGCTGCAGGCAGTGCTGGCTGCGTTTCCCGATCGGGTGGCACGGCACCGGCGGGATGGCGAGCTCTTATTGTCGACGGGCGGCTCGGCGCGGATGGCGGGGTGCCGCCACGAATTTGTGATTGCTGTCGATGTGCAAGAACGCAAGGTCCACTTGGCGGCGGGACCGATTCAACCTGACTGGCTGCTCGACCGCGTCACTGAAACCACCTCGCTCGCCTGGAACCGCACTGCCGAACGCGTCGAGCTTGTGACGGCGCTGGTTTACGATCAACTGACGATTGACGAAACTCGCATCCCCGCACCGCCTTCGGAAGAGAGCGCCCGGCTGCTGGCGGAGAAGGCTCTCGAAGTTGACATTGGGCGCTTCGCGGATCGTGAAGCGCTGGAGCAACTACGCGCGCGGGCGGCGTTCGCCGGTGTCGAGATTTCGGTTGGGGACGCTCTGCGCGAACTGTGCCGCGGACGCGTGAGTTTCGCGGAACTGGAGTCGGCCAAATTGTTAGCGGCGCTGCGTCCGGCCCACATCGAGAAGATTGCGCCGGAGCGTTTGCGGCTGCCGGGAGGGCGGGACGTGCAAGTCCACTACGAGGTTGGCAAACCGCCTTGGATCGAATCGCGATTGCAGGATTTCTTTGGTGTGGAGGAAACGCCGCATATCGGCAAGACGCCGGTGGTGGTGCATCTGCTCGCGCCTAATCGGCGGCCGGTGCAGGTCACCAGCGACCTGCGTGGATTTTGGGAACGGCTGTATCCGCAGGTTCGGCGCGAGCTATCGCGACGCTACCCTAAGCACAAGTGGCCGGAGAAGCCGGTGTGATTCATTCGACGACGCAAGTCCACTCGCCGGCGGCGTCTTGAAATCCGGAAAGAATGCGCCGCGGAGCCACGCGCTCGAATTCTGCTTTCAAGTCGCCGATTACGATTTCGCTGATATTTGCCACCACTACGTCGAAGCTGTTGGTCGCGACTGCATCCACGCTGCCGATGAAAAACGTAGCTTCGCGCGCAGCTTCGGGGTCGATGTCGCAGGCCACCACCGTTCCGGCTCCTAGCATCTTGGCGGCGATCGACAGAATGCCGGAGCCGGTTCCGACATCTAACACGCGATCTCC
>JADGRP010000053.1 GCA_017880805.1 Burkholderiales bacterium | reverse complement strand
GGCGCATGGACGTGAGCGAAAAGCGCAAGGGCGCGCTGATCACCGACGGGCTTTTCGCGTATGTCCGGCACCCCATCTACGCGCTCTCCACGCTGCTCATGCTTTGCTCGGCCATCATCATTGCGACGCCGCCGATGCTGGTCATCGCCGCGGTAAATCTCGTGCTGGTGAACCTCAAGGCCCGCAACGAAGAGCGCCATTTGCTCGCCGTGCACGGCGAGCCATACGCGCTGTATCTGCGCCGGACCGGCCGATTTTTCCCCCGGCTCGGTGCGCGGGCGTTGTAGAGCGTGTCCGCGAAGCCCGGGGCCGGAGCGTTAGAGCATCGATGAAGAGAGCTCCAATCGTCCCTGCCGCTGCATTGCGACGGCTGCTTGCGGCGATGGCGCTGGGCCTGGCCGCTGTCCATGCGCACGCCGCCGGTGTCGCGCCTCAGGCGTATGCGACCGCCGTCGCACCGCAAGGCAGGTCCGTTCCTGTACGGGCCGAGTTGGCGATGGACAGCTCGACCGAAGACCGCATGCTCGCGCTCGACCCGGAGAACATTTCGGCGGCCGACGTGCGGGACGTTTTGTCACGGTCGACCGCGCCGCGCATCATCGCGTTGCAAGGAAGCCTGCCGCTGATCACGATGCAGCCTTTCGCGGAATTTCTGATCGCGATGGGCTATCCCGAGACGCGGCTTTCCAATCCGAAGGACGGCACCCTTTCCCATGCGAGCAACGGCAGCAGCGCGGAGCTTGCGGGCGCCATCGCCTGGTACTACGAGGCGGATGGTCTGATGCCGATGCTGATCGGGCACAGTCAAGGCGGCATGCTCGCGATCAAGGTGCTGCATGAGCTCGCCGGATCTTTTGGAAGCGCGATCGAAGTCTGGAATCCACTTACCGACGCGTCGGAGCATCGAACCTGGATCCGCGATCCGCGGAGCGGAGCGATCCGGCCCGTGGTCGGTCTCAAACTGCCGTACGTCGCCGCGCTCGCCACCGGCAAGCTGCCGCGCTGGCTTCTGGGGCAATGGTCGATGCTGAAAAAGGTCCGCGAGGTTCCGGACAGCGTGGAGGAATTCTCCGGCTACATCATCGAATGGGACCTGATCGCCGGGACATTTCCAGGCAGCGAGGCGTATCGGGCAACGGGGTCGGCAAAGGTACGCAACATCACCCTCGGGGTGGCCACCAGCCACATCGCGATGCCGCGCGTTCGCGCGCTGGCGCTCGACGCCGTCACCCGGGCGTGGATCGATGCTTATCGCCCGGGTGAAGACCTGCCTCTGCCGGCAGCCGTGGTGGACACCAGCAATCTGCTGCACGCTGCCGACATCTGGTTCAGCGTCAAGAAGCACTGGTGCATCGAGCTGCAACGATCGATACGCGCCAGGCGCGGTGGCGCCGCTGCCGGCGCATGAAAAACAGGCTCAATCTGTTCCAACGCACGATGCTGCGCTGGCGCGATCTTCATCCCTATAACGCCGTGCATGTCGTCATCGTCGCTGAGGCTCTCGACAGCGATCGTCTGAGCGACGCCATCGCACACCAGCTGCAGGCTTTCGGCCTTGCGGACCTCGAGTTGGACCGGGCCCATGACCGCTACGAGTGGCACGGCGGCCGGCAGGAGGCCGACCTGCGGCTGCTTTCCGACGACGATCCGCTGGGGCGGGTGCACGACGAAATAGCCCGTCAGCTCAACGCGGCGTTTCCGGCAGATGGGCGCATGAGTCCGTTTCGTTTTTTTGCCGTCGACGCAGGCTCGTTGTTTCACCTAGGCCTCGCCTACGATCACTTTGTCGCGGGTGGCGACTCGATCGTGCGCCTTCTTTGCGGCATCGTGGGCCGCTATCGCGGCGAACCGGCGGCGCAGGACGCGATTGGCGCTGCATCGGCGCCTTCTTACGGCCGATTATTCCTTCGCCAGGCGGGAGCGCTGCTCCGCGGCCTGACCAGCCTGCCCGGGATTGCTGCGGGCTGTCGACGATCGTTCAGGCCGGCGTACACGGCAATCGATGACGGCCAAAACGCGTTTGCGCGCCTGAGGCTCGGCTTGCCCGAGCAAGCGGCGCTGGTCCGTGCGGCAGAATCATGGGGCGTCACGCAAAACGACCTGTTCATGACGATTCTGCTCAAGGTGCTATCCCCGCTCGCGGCCAAGCGCAGCCAGGAATCGACTCGACGGGAGCTTGCCGTCGCATCCGTTGTGAACATTCGCCGCGATTTTGGGTCAGAGGCGCAGAATGCGTTCGTTCCGCTGCTGGCCTCTTTTCGTGTTTCCCACTTGGTGCCGGACGAGATCAGCGTGAAGGAACTGGCATGCTCCGTGCATAAAGAGAGCAGCAGAATCAGGCAGGGCAAGCTTTATTTGCAAACTTTACTGGCGTTGGGCCTTGCGGCGTTTGAGTGGCGCTTCCTGTCCGAAACGCACCGCCGGCAATTTTTTGCCAAGCATTACCCGGTATGGGCCGGCACCACACCGCTCAACGTGGCCCCGCTCTGGGCGCATGCCGGAGGCCGTGGGCCGGCACCCGAATATTTACGCGCCGTGTCCACCGGACCGATGGCGCCGATGATTTGTGCGATATCGACCGCGGACGAGGTCGTCAACGTCGGTATCTCGTATCGCACTGCAGCCTTCGACCGGGCGACCGTCGACGGTGTCGTTGCGGACATGCTTTCCCGTATCAAGAGTCTTTAACCATGAATCGCTTCGCGAAAGTGGACTTGCCTGAAACGAGACGCGCGGTCTCGTCGGCGCGTGACGTCAAAAGCGCTGCGCTCTCGCGACTGATCCTGGCGCTCAGCGTGGCCGCGCTGGTGGCCGGTTGCGCGACGGCGCCGATGACTTCGCGCGTACCGGTGATCACGGGCCAGATGGAGCGCGGCGCAGTGCTTCATTCGCTGTCGCTCGATGCTGGCCTCGAGGAGCGAATTCTCGCGCTCGATCCCGAACGCGTCAGCGGGGAGGACGTCCGCTCCACGCTTGCCAGAGGGCCCACGCCGCGGATCATTCTGTTGCACGGTGGCATATATCCGGTGCACCTGATCATGAAATCCTTCGCCACCTTTCTGGAGCGAATGGGTTATCCCGGGGACAAGCTGCGCGACCCGATCGATGGAGCGTATTCCCAGAGTCCCTACGGCAACAGCGACAGGCTGACCGGAGAGATCGCGTGGTATTACGAGCACGATGGCGTTCGTCCAATGATGATCGGTCACAGCCAAGGTGGAATGCAGGCGATCAAGGTCCTCTATGAGCTGGAGGGCGCGTTCGGCGACAAGATCGCGGTCTGGAATCCGCTTGCGGACACTGCGGAAAGCAGGGTCACGATCACCGATCCGCTCACCGGCGACACGCGTCCAGTCGTCGGTATTTCAGTCGCGTACGTGTCTGCGGTCGGCGCGGGAGGCGCGGCGTTCTTCCTTCCCAACCAGTGGAACATGCTGCACCGCTTGCGGATGATTCCCGATAGCGTGGACGAGTTCACCGGATACATCATTCCCGGCGACCTTATCGCATGGACGTTCCCCGAGGCGACCAGCACGAGCCGCTTCCGGCACGACGGCGTGGCCAAGGTGCGCAACGTGACCTTGCCGAATTCGTACAATCACATCACGGTTCCGCTCACTTCTTCGCTGGCCAACGATCCGCGCGCGCGCGAATGGATCAATGCCTACCGGCCGGCAGGCGGCGATGATGAAGTGCTCAAGGCTCCCTCGGACGTCAGCGGCGAAAACATCCTGTGGGCTGCCGATGTCTGGTTCAGCATTAAGAAGCACTGGTGTCTCGAGGCGCAGCAGCTGATTCGAGCCAGGCGCGCGGCGCTCGCGGTGCGCTGACCTCCCTGCGCGGTACCGGGGGCCTGCGGCGGCGCGTGTCGGTGGTTAGCGCTGATTCGCGGGCCCTCGCACCCCACTCGATTCGCGAGCGGGACCTGGCTCGCTGCTCACAGCGCACCCCCCGGGACAGCGCCCCGCAAACGTTGCTCCCGGGAGCGAAGCAGGCGATAATTACCGATTGTCCGCCACGCGCTGCGTCGGCTCCGGGCTGCAACGGGGGTTGCATCGGGGCGCCCGGACCTCAAGAGCAAAGCTCCCGTCCATGTCAGGCCCTCTCGCCGGAAAGGTCGCGCTTGTCACGGGCGCATCGCGCGGCATCGGTCGCGCGATTGCGCGCAAGCTGGCGTCCGGCGGCTCGGACGTCGTGGTGAACTACTACAACAGCCATGACGAGGCTGAATCCTTGTGCGTGGAGCTGCGCGCCATGGGGCGGGCCGCGCATGCGGTCCAGGGCAGCGTCGGCATTCCGGAGAGCGTCGACGACATGTTCGCCGAGCTCGGCAAGCATTTCGATCGGCTCGACATCGTCGTCAGCAATGCCGCAAGCGGCGTGCTCAAGCCGGCGATGGAAATGTCGCTCAAGCATTGGCGCTGGTGCATGGAGACCAATGCCTTTGCGCTGGCGTTACTGGCACAGCGGGCGGTACCCTTGATGCGCGATGGCGGGCGCATCATCGCCATGTCCAGCCTCGGTGCATCGCGTGCGATGCCCGATTATGGTTTCATCGGCGCGTCGAAAGCGGGGCTCGAATCGCTGGTGCGCACGCTGGCGCAGGAGCTTGGGCCCAAAAACATCCGGGTCAACACGGTTAGCGCAGGCGTCGTCGACACCGATGCGCTGCGCTACTTTCCCAATCGCGAGCAATTGCTGTCGAACTTCGCCGAGCGCACGCCAGCAGGTCCGGTGTTGAGCCCCGAGGATGTCGCCG
Organism: Burkholderiales bacterium; assembly: GCA_017880805.1. Taxonomy (GTDB): domain Bacteria; phylum Pseudomonadota; class Gammaproteobacteria; order Burkholderiales; family Casimicrobiaceae; genus PALSA-1003. Next base: position 8,124 of record JADGRP010000053.1, on the reverse strand, counting down.
GGGCGGTCTATCTGTTGTGCCTGCCCGAGGCCGCGATGATCAACGGTCACACGCTGGTCGTCGACGGCGGTTTTTGCATCTCGGGATGATGACAGAACAGACAACATGGCGATGACGCCGGACTCGGGTCTTGCCGGCAAGGTCGCGATTGTAACCGGCGGCAGCCGCGGCATCGGCCGGGCGATCGTCGAATTGCTCGCGGCCGAGGGCGCAGACGTGACGCTGTTTTATCGCGATCAGGCCGCGGCCGCGCAGGAAGTCGTTGCCGCTGCGCAATCGGCCGGCGTGAAGGTTGAGTCGGAAAAAGTCGACGTGCGCGACAGCAAGGCATGCGTCGCGGCGGTCGATCGGGTTGCCGAACGGGCCGGCAGGATCGATATTCTGGTGAACAACGCGGGAATAATTCGCGACAACCAGCTCGCGGCGATGGATGACGAGGATGTTTCGCTGGTGCTGGACACCAACGTCGGCGGCGTGTTCAACGTCACGCGCGCCGTGGTGCCGCATATGATCGTTCAGCGCGCCGGCAAGATCATCAATCTCTCGTCGGTCGCGGGCGAGAAGGGCGGGCGCGGACAGACGAATTACGCGGCGAGCAAGGGCGCGGTCAATGCGTTCACGCGCGCGTTGGCGGTAGAGCTGGCACCGCGCAAAATCACGGTCAATTGCGTTGCGCCGGGAGTGATCGAGACCGAAATGTCGCAGGCAGTCCGTGACATGGCGGGCGACACGGTCAAGTCGCGGATCCTGCTCAAGCGCTACGGCAAGCCGGAGGAAGTTGCTTACGCCGTCTGGTTTCTCGCCTCGCGTTACGCGGATTATGTGACAGGTCAGGTCATCAGTGTCGATGGCGGTTTCAAGATGGAATAGTGAGTGGAATAATGAGTCGAATAACGAGCGGAGTGAATAGCATGATGCAAACGGAAGTCACCAAGGAAGAAATCGTGGCGGTCTATCCCAAGGTCTCCGAGACGATGGCCGACGCGCTTGGCTGCGACGTGGAAGATGTCAAGCTCGACGTGTCGCTGATCGAAGGCCTGGACGCGGAATCGATCGATTTTCTGGATATGGTCTTTCGACTCGAACGCGCGTTCAAGATCAAGATTCCGCGCGGCAAGATCGTGGAGAATGCGCGCGGCGATCTTCCTGAAGCCGAGTTCGAGCAGAAAGGCATCGTCACCGAAAAAGGAATGGCGCAGTTGCGAGCGTATCTGTCGGAAATTCCTGCCGAGCGTTTCAAGACGCCGATGAAAGTTGCGGATATTCCACGGTTGTTCACCCCTGAGACGTTCTGCAAGCTGGTGGTACGTGCAACGCGCGAAGCGCCACCCGCCGCCTGATCGCGCCGGCCGGGATCGCGTGCTGCTCGCATGACCGCGCATTTCGCCGCGTTCTCGTTTGTCGACCGCATCACCGAATGTGTCGCCGGGACGCGAGCGCGCGGGGTGTTCTGGGTCCCGCAAGGGATTCAGGCCTTTCCACCGTGCCTCGTGGCCGAAGCGGTCGGCCAGCTCGCGGCGTGGGTCGCGATGAGCAAAGTCGAATTTCGCGGGCGACCGGTGGCGGCACTGGCCACCGAGACTCGATTCCAGGGCGTAGTCCTGCCTGGAGACGTGCTTCAGCTCGCGGTTGATATCGAGGATTGCGACGACGATATCGTGGCCTACGGTGGCAGCGCCTTCGTCGAAGGCAGACAGGTCATCAGGCTCGAGCATTGTCTCGGCCCGATGCTGCCGGTCGAAGATTTCGACGCGCCCGATGTCCTGCGCGAGCGCTTGGAACTTCTTCGCACGCAGGGAGCACCGCGAGGGCGTTTTCATGGCGTGGATGTGCCGGAAGCCATTTTGACGCAGCATGTGCCCGGCGAATCGTTGCGCGCGATCCTGAGCGTTCCCCGCCACGCGACTTTTTTCGACGATCACTTTCCGCGCAACCCCGTATTTCCCGCGACGCTTTTGCTGGACTCGCAGATCCGCCTGGCGGCGCAACTGGTGAAAACGAGCTGCGGTCCGCAATTTGCGAGCCCGGTTGCATCGCGCATGACTCACGTCAAGATGCGCGCCTTCATCACGCCGGGCCAGGAGGTCGAGCTTGGGGCCACGCTTTCGAGTGAGGACGCTGCCATCGCCCGCGTCATGCTGAGCGCGCAGGTTGCGGGCAAGTCGGTGGCGACGGCGCGGGTCGAGTTTGCGGCCAGGGAGCCTGAATGAACGGATCGAAGCGCCGCGTGGCGATCACCGGACTCGGTCTGGTCACGCCGGTCGGCAACGATGTCGCGACGACGTGGAATGCGGTGCTCGCGGGAAAGAGTGGCGCGGCACCGATCAGCCTGTTCGACGCCAGCGGTTTCTCGACGCGCATCGCGGCCGAAGTCAAGGGCTTCGACGTTGCGGCGCTTGGTCTCGATCGAAAGCTCATCAAGTTCGCCAACCGCTCGCACCGTTTCGCGCTCGTCGCCGCCGAGCAAGCGATCCGCGATGCGGGCATTGCGCCCACGACGGCGACCGGCGAGCGCTGGGGCTGCGCGGTAGGCACCGGCATGATGGGCGTCGCCTACGCGGATCTCGAAGGCGTCCAGCTTCAAGCCGCGGCCGACGGCGAGCTGCATCCGGACCGCATTCTGCACAGCGAGACCGCGAACGATCCGATGGTGTTCTGCCGCAGTCAGGCGACGGGCGGCCTGGCGTTGCTGACGCGCCGCTTCGGCATCCACGGTTATGCAACGTCGGTGCATACCGCGTGCGCCTCGGGGGGACAGGCAATCGGCACCGCGTTGAAGCTTATCCGTCGCGGGAACGTCGATTTTGCGCTGGCGGGAGGATTCGACTCGATGATCAGCCCGGTCGGATTGGCCGGTTTCTGCCTCTTATCCGCGGTGTCCGCGGACAACGATACGCCCGAGCGCGCGAGCCGACCATTCGATGCGACTCGCAACGGCTTCGTTCTTGGTGAGGGCGCTGGATTTCTGGTCCTGGAGGAGTGGGAGTCGGCGCGGCGACGCGGTGCGCATATCTATGCGGAGCTTGCGGGCGACGGCAATTCGCTGTCTTCGTACCGCATTACGGACTCGCCGCCGGACGGCGACGGACCGATCCAGTCGATGCGATCGGCGCTGGCCGACGCCGGGGCAACGCCTGCCGACGTCGATTACATCAACGCCCACGGAACGTCGACGCATATGAACGACAAGAGCGAAAGCGCGGCGATCCACACGGTATTCGGTGCGCGCGTGCAGGACGTGTCGGTCAGCTCCACCAAAAGCTCGATGGGGCACCTGATCGCCGCCGCGGGCGCGGTCGAGCTCGCGATTTGCGCGCTCGCGATCGAGCACGGGGAAATGCCGATCAATGCGAACCTGAAGGACCGCGATCCCGAGTGTGATCTCAATTTTGTGGTCGGCGCGCCCCGGAAGGAGCGCGTACGAATGACGCTCTCGAATTCCTTCGGGTTCGGCGGATCGAACAGTTGCGTGGTGCTTCGTAATCCTGAGCTCGTGGACGCCGCGCGGTGAGCATGGCCAAGCCGAAAGTGCTGATCACCGGGACCGGCGCCGTTTGTGCATCGGGCATGCACCCGGCGGAAATCCTTGCCGCGTTGCGCGAGGGACGCTCCGCGATCGGGCCCATACAGCAGTGGGACACGACCGGGTGGCCGGTGACGATGGCGGCGGAAATGTCGGACTTCAATCCACGCGCGCTGGTCGAGGACCGGAAACTGCACAAGCTGATCCGGCGCAGCGACATGCTCGGCCTCTACGCCGCGAGCCGCGCCGTCGACAGCGCGAGCTTCACGACTCACCGCGAATCGCTGAGTGCGGATGCTGCGGCGACGTTTTCCGATCGAAGCGGCGTATACGTCGGTTCGGGCGGCGGCGCATACAACTCGCAGTACGAATTCTTTCCGCTGATGAGCGAATCGCACGGCGATCTCGAAGCCTTCGGCCGCGAGCTGGGCAGCGCGGTCAATCCGATGTGGCTCTTGCGCACGCTGCCCAACAACGTTCTCTGTCACGTCGGCATCAAGTACAACCTCAAGGGCACCAACGCCTGCATCACCAATCACAGCGCCGGCGGCACGCTTGCGGTGATCGAGGGCGCCGAGGCGTTGCGCCAAGGCGAAGCGGATCGTGTGGTCGCGGTCGGTCACGATGCTCCAATCGAGCCGCAATTGATGCTCTCCTACCATCAGTGCGGATTGCTTTCGCGAGACACCATCCACCCGTTCGACGCTGCGCGAAACGGCAGCGTTTTCGGTGAGGGTGCGGGTGCGTTCACGCTGGAGACCGAACGAGCGGTGGCGGACCGTAACGCGACGGTGCTGGGGGAAGTGCTGGGCGGCGGCTACGCGACGGAGGCGGCAGGATTGCTCGCCATTCGCGAAGATGGCGACGGTCTCGCGCGCGCCATTGCGGGCGCGCTCGACGATGCGGGACTGGCACCGCGCGACGTCGGCATGATCGTTGCGCACGGCAACGGTACCCGCCAATCGGACGCCTCGGAAGCGGCGGCGATTCGATCCTGCTTCGGGACCGGAGAAGATGCGCCGCCAGTAACCGCGTTCAAGTGGGCCATCGGCCATCTGATCGCCGCGGCTGGCATCATCGAAGCCGTTGTTGCGCTCGCCGCCTTGCGTGAACGCATCGTTCCCGGCGTAGCGACACTGGCGAATCTCGACCCTGCTTGCGCGGGATTACGCGTGTCCAAAGCGGCGCAGGCGCCGCGCAGCAATGTCGCGCTCATTCTCAGTCGCGGTTTTGCGGGGACCAACGCGGCGCTGATTGTCAGCGCGGCATAGCGTCATGGCGGATGGCGCCGACGCCAAAAGCGCCGCCACGGGGGCTCCCGGCGGAGCGGCCGTGGAGACAGCCACCCGCTGCGGCATCGATAGCGTAGAGATCTCGCGGATCGAGCGTCTGCTTTTGCAAACGCCGGCCGAAGAGCTTGCCAAGATTTTTTCTGCGCAGGAGCTCGCCGACAGCGGCGCGGGCCCTGGGCGCGCCGCGAGTCTTGCGGCGCGGTTTGCGGCCAAGGAAGCCTGCGTCAAGCTCTTTCCGCGCGAACTCGCGCTGGGACAGATCGAGCCTTCGGAATTCTCCGTGGTGCGCGATGCCTATGGCGCTCCGCAAGTCGTATTGGGAGCGAAAGCGCAAGCATTGCTCGACCGGCACCGGATTCTCACCATCACCGTATCATTGACCCACGACCGCAGCAGCGCGTCGGCGGTCGTATTGGCGATTGCCGCGCACGCCGAGGTGCCGCTGGCGGGAAAGGTGCTTTATCACGTCCTGCCGCTTCGTCGGGTGGTGATACTCGACAATCTGCGGCGCGTGTTCGGCGCCGCCGCGCCGGCAGCCGAGATCGAGCGGCTGGCGCAAGCGCATTACGCGCACTTGTGGCATCTCTTCACCGAATTTCTGCGCTTCCGCTGGATGTCGGCGGCGCGCCGTGGCGCGTCGGTCCGGTTGGAGAATGTCGAGACCCTTGACCGTGCGCTCGAGCGTGGCAAAGGGGTGCTGATGCTGACCGGCCACTTCGGCAACTTCGAGGTGGCGACGGTCGCGGTCCTGGGCAACTTCCCGCACATGCGCAACCGCCTTCATTTCGTGCGTCGCGCCATCAAGCCGCGATGGCTGGATGCTCTCGTGACGCGGCGATTTCGACGGGCGGGCTTCGGTGTCATGGCCAAGCGCGGGTCGCTCGATGCGATTCTCGAGCGGCTCGCGGCCGGCGACATCGTCGTCTTCCCGTTCGACCAGCATGCGGGTCCGCCTGACGGGATCGAGAGCGAATTCTTCGGGCATCCTGCGTGGACGTTCAAGAGCCTCGCTATCATCGCACTGGCGACCGGCGCGCCGGTCGTGCCGGCCGCGGGCTGGCGCGAGCCCGACGGCCGGCACGTGCTGCGCTTCGAGGACCCCGTGCCGCCGGTCGAAAGCGACAATGTGGGCGAGGAGATCCGGCGTACCACGCGCGCCTACAACGCGGTGCTAGAAGGCATGATCCTTAGGCACCCGGAGCAATGGTTCTGGGTGCATCGGCGATGGAAGGACGTTGACCCCAAGAAATAGCGAGGCGCTCATTTCGCCTTCAGTTCCCGGTTGGCGTCGTCCCGGGTATGCCGGAGCGTCGCGCTCGGGGGTTGGCCTATAATAACGGCTTCGAAGGAACCATCGACATGCTCGAGCAACTGCCAAATCTGCTGGCGCCGAAATTTATTGTCCTTTACACGTTCGCCGCATCAGCGGTCTACGTCCATTATCGCGGCCGCATCAGACATCCCTTTTTTCGCCAGCTTACCGACCACTCGACGTTCATGGCGCCGTACAACGTGCTGATGTATTTTTTCTCGGCCGTGCCCAACCGCCCCTACGTCGACATCAAGCAATTCCCGGAGCTGAAAAAGCTGAGCGACAACTGGCAGATGCTGCGCGAGGAAGCGATGCAGCTCTTCGACGAAGGCCATATCCGCGCGGCGGCGAAATACAACGATCTTGGATTCAATTCCTTCTACCGGCGCGGATGGAAGCGCTTCTACGTGAAATGGTACGACGATCCCTTGCCTTCGGCGGTGGCGCTGTGCCCGAAGACGGCCGCGCTGGTGCAATCGATCCCCTCGGTCAACGCGGCGATGTTCGCGCTCCTGCCGGCCGGAGGCGACCTGGGCAAGCATCGCGATCCGTTTGCGGGGTCGCTGCGTTATCACCTCGGGCTTTCGACGCCGAATTCGGAGAAGTGCCGCATTTTCGTCGACGGCGAGCCTTACCACTGGCGCGACGGCGAAGCGGTCATCTTCGACGAGACGTACATGCACTGGGCCGAGAACAAGACCGACCAACTGCGCGTGATCCTGTTCTGTGACGTCGAGCGGCCGCTGACCAGCCGCATCATGGCCACGATCAATCACTGGTACGAGGCGACCGTCATTCGCGCGAGCCAGACCGAGAACATGGCGGGCGACCACGTCGGCGTGCTCAACAAGATTTTCAGCTTCGCGTATTACCTAAGACTCCCCGCCAAAGCCCTCAAGCGCAAGAGCAAGTTCGCGTACTACGTCGCCAAGTGGCTGGTCCTGGGCGGATTTCTCTACTGGATGTTCGTCTAGCGGTGCGGGCCGGTTCACCGCCGCGCAACTCGCGACCATGCTGCTGACGCTGGCCGCGCTAACTGCAGGAAGAAAAGCATGACCTTCTGCGTCAGGATCGCGCTCGTTGTCTCGTGGCTGGCGATGCTCGCCGTTTTTCCCGCGCACGCACAGGACGTGTATCCGTCGAAGCCGATTGCGATGGTGGTCCCGTTTCCTCCGGGCGGCGTTGCCGATATTGTCGCGCGGCCCGCGGCAGAAGCGATGAGCCGCGTGCTCAATGCGCCCATCATCATCGAGAACAAGCCCGGCGCGGGCGGCGGCATCGGCATGGCGTATGTGGCCAAATCCAAGCCGGACGGCTACACCGTGCTGCTCGCGCTGTCGTCGATCTCGATACTTCCCGAGGCCGACCGCGTCACCGGCCGCGCGCCGATGTTTCAGCTCGACCAGCTCGTTCCCATCGCGCGTCTGACCGCGGATCCGACCGTGCTCGCGGTGCGCGTCGACAGCCCATGGAAGACGCTGCAGGACTTTGTCGCCGACGCAAAAAAGCGGCCGGGAGGAATTACCTACGGCTCGTCCGGCAACTATGGGACCATGCACGTGCCGATGGAGATGCTGGCGAGCAGCGCCGGCGTCAAGTTGTTGCACGTGCCCTACACCGGCGCCGGGCCGGCGGTGGTAGGACTTCTCGGCGGCAACATCGACGCCGTCGCCTCCGGCCCTTCGACCGTCATCCAGCACGTCAAGGCCGGCAAGCTGCGCGTGCTCGCTTCCTGGGGCGACAAGCGCCTCGCATCGCTGCCCGATGTTCCGACCTTGACCGAGTCGGGATACGACGCCGTGTTCTTCCAGTGGTCCGGATTGTTCGCGCCTGCGGGAACGCCGGAGCCGGTGATTGCTCGCCTGCGCGAAGCCGCGCGCGCCGCTGCGGTCGATCCCAGATTCATGGCCGCGCTGGCGACGGTCGAGACGCCGATCCAATACATGGACGCGCCGGAGCTGCAGCGGTTCTGGGAGGCCGATGCGAAAAAACTTGGT
>JADGRP010000290.1 GCA_017880805.1 Burkholderiales bacterium | reverse complement strand
CCGGAAAATCCTGCCGTAGCTGTTCATGAACGACCTGATACACATGCTCGGGATTCGCCAGATCGCGCAACCGCACAGTGCCCAGATCGCGCAGCTCGACTCCAGCAGGCAAGCGTTCGCGGGACAACAATGCCACCGCCTGCGACAACAGTATTTGTCCACCGTGAGCGGCGGCCATGAGGCGTGCGGCACGGTTGACGACGCTGCCGAAGAAATCGTTGTCGCGCCGTTCGTCAACACCCGCGTGCAGTCCACAACGCGCCCGAAGGTCAACGCCTCCAGTCGCATCGGGATCTGCCAGCGCCAGTTGCAACTGAAGCGCCGCGCCGATCGCGTTGAGCGGGTCGTCGAAGGCAGCATGCAGTCCGTCGCCAAGCGTCTTCACGACCACACCGCAGTTGCTTTCGACCGCTGCCCGCGCCAACGCGTCGTGGCGCGCCAATGCCGGACGCATCCGCTCGGCGTCCTCCTCCCACAGGCGGGTGCTGCCTTCGATGTCCGTGAAGAGATAGGTCGTGACTGCGGGTTGGTCGTGCACGCCCGGGCCCTTGAGCCAGTGAGAGCAGGGTGCCTACTCTACGGCAGCGGCGCGGCCTAGACTAGCGTGCGTCTTGGAAGGTCAAACGGGACCCGCGCTCGTCGGGGGGCTCCGTTATCGGCGCGCGGCGGTCGCCGCACTGCCAGTAACTGCGCGACGCTCCGGCTGACGCCTACCAGTGAATCCCCTGCGTAAGCTGCGCAAACGCCATCTGCTCGGCAGAAAGCTCTCCTTTGCCCTCGATTTGTCCCTTGGCGGCAGCGGAGTCGGGGAACATGTTGAATGCCGTATTGAGCATGATCTGCGTAAGCCTCGGCGCGATCGCGTGCGCGACGGCGCCAGTAATTCCCAGTCGCGTCGCGATGCGCACCGGTTTGTGGATGATGGCCTCCACGACGAGGTCGGCGGCCTCCTCGGGCGAAAGCGTCGGCACGTTTTGGTACATCTTGGTCGGTGCGATCATCGGCGTGCGCACCAGCGGCATGTTGATGGTCGTGAAGCTGATCCCCTTGTCCACGAACTCGGACGCCGCGCAGGCCGCGAACGAATCGAGCGCGGATTTCGACGCTACATAGGCAGAGAAGCGCGGGGCATTCGACAGCACGCCGATCGACGAGATATTGATGATCTGGCCGCGCTTGTTCTCGATCATCTTGGGCAGAAAACCCATGATCAAGCGCAGCGCGCCGAAGTAATTGAGCTGCATCGTGCGTTCGAAATCGTGGAAACGATCGAACGAGTTGATGATGCCGCGACGGATCGAACGTCCCGCATTGTTGATCAGATAATCGCAGGAGCCATGATCTTTGAGCACGTTGGCAATCAGCGCATCGCAAGACGTGAGCTCCGAAACATCGCAGGCGTAGATCCATGCCTTGCCACCCGCTGCTTCGATCTCCTTCTTGGTTTCGACGAGCTTTTCCTCGCCGCGCGCGACGAGCAGCACCTTGGCGCCCGCCGAGGCGAGCTTGAGCGCCGTCGCCCTGCCGATGCCCGACGAAGCGCCGGTAACGACCACGGTCCGATTGCGGACGCGGCCCGCGAGGCTTCGATCGATGAACAAATCGGGGTCGAGATTGCGCTCCCAATAGTCCCAGATTCGCGGCGCATAGCTCTCGAGCGAAGGGACAGAGATGCCCGAGCCCTTGAGCGCCTTGGCTGCCTCGCGATTATCGTAGCGCGTCGGCCAATTCACGAACTCGAACACATCTTTCGGGATTCCCAGATCCTTGAGCACTGCTCGAATCATCCGCTTGATCGGCGCCACTGATCCGAGCCCGTGAAGGATCGGCGCCGGAATGAAGCCGAACATGCGCGCATTGATGCGCAGAGTCATTTGCGGTGCGTGCGCCGCCTTGGCGAAGATGTTCAGCACCTCGCCGACTCGGTGCGGCTCCGGGTCGGTAAGGTGGAAGCACTTCCCGTCGAGGCCTTTCTTGTGCGCGAGGTAGTCGATTGCGTTGGCGACGAAGTCGACCGGCACGATGTTGATGCGTCCACCCTCGATCCCTATCGTCGGCATCCACGGCGGGAGCATGCTGCGCAGCCGCTGGATCAGCTTGAAAAAATAGTAGGGACCGTCGATCTTGTCGATGTATCCGGTTTGCGAATGGCCGACCACGAATGCCGGGCGATAGATGCGCCAGGGACGTTTGCACTCCTTGCGCACGATGCCTTCGGACAAATGCTTGGTGCGAAAATAGGGATGGTCCAGTTCCTCCGCTTCCTCGAACATGTCCTCACGGAATGTTCCTTCATAGAGGCCGGCCGCGGCAATCGAGCTCGCGTGATGGAAGCAGCCGACCTGTATTGTCTGGGCGAATTCGACTGCGTGACGCGTGCCGTCGATATTGGCGAGCTGCTGGTCTTCGGCGCTGGCGTTCAGGTCGTAAACCGCGGCCAGATGAAACATGTGCTTGATCTTGCCTTTGAGCTTCTTCTTGTCGGCATCGCTGACGCCTAGGCCGGATTTGCCAAGATCGCCGAGCACGGCGATGATCTGCTTGTCGTCCGCGTTCCAGGTTTCGCGCAGAGCGTCGAGCTTTTTCAGCGATTCCTTGCGCACGAGTACATAGACGGGCTCGCCGCGCTTGAGCAGATTCTCGACCAGGAAGCGGCCGATGAACCCGGTGCCGCCGGTGACGAAGTAGGCCATCGCGATCCTCCTCAAAGACTTTCGGGCTGCGTTCTCGTGACGCTTGCATTTAGCGAGCGAACCGCTACCGGCGATTCCTGCGACCGGCGTCCGCGCGCGCTATGCGTCCCATTATACCGAGCCCCTGTCGCCCGATATCGTCGCAAGACAGGCAACGCGTGACTCTTTAGAATGATTTCTCTAACACGCTCGCATACAATGAACAATGATCGGCGCTTGTTGCCGCACTTTCGAGGAGAATCAGGATGCTCAAGCAAGCCAAAGCCCAAGGTGGCCCCAAGCAGGGCGGCGGGGATATGGGAATTTCCAAAGCGGTGCTCGAGTCTTCGCACCAAATCTGGCTCGCGGGACTGGGCGCTTTCGCCAAGGCGCAGCAGGGTGGAAAACAAGTCTTCGACATGCTGGTCAAGCAAGGCGAAGTCCTCGAAGCCAAAACGCGCAGCGCAGCATCGCACACGGCGGACGCTGCACGCGAAGCGGCCAAAGCCAAAGCCAAGGAAATGCAGACCATGGCCGGCGGCACATGGGACAAGCTGGAGCAGGTTTTCGAGGACCGTGTATCCCGCGCACTGTCGCGGCTCGGCGTCTACACGGCCTCGGATGTCGGGACGCTGAGCGAGCGCGTCAACGAATTGGCGGAAGCGGTCAACGCCTTGCTCAAGGCGCAAGGCATTCAGCGTAAGCCGCCGGCGTCACCGATGAAAAGAATGGTAAAGGGCGCGGCGCGCAACGCGACGCGGAGCTCAGCCAAGGCGGTTTCTGGCGCGACCAACACGGCCGCCAGGACCGTGTCCAGCGCCACCAGGACGGCGAAGAAGACCATGAAAACAGCGACCAAACACGCCAAGGCCGCGTTGAAATAACGCGCGCCGAGGAGGGCGATGCATCGGCCCGGGGTGCCGTTGCATCATGGCAACCCTGTTCCCCACAAATTGTGGGGCCCGTGTTTGGCCCAAAGGTGTCGAATATTCCATATGGATTTTCGGGGCGCGTTGGGCTAACCTTTCAACGCTTCAGGGTGTTATTTGTCCCATGTGACTTTGTGCCCTCTATTCAAGCCTCCATGCGACTGAGACGCGCTTTCGCGATACTCGCCATGCTTGTCCCGCTATCGACGGGACCGGCGGCTGCACAGGGTTTCAAGTTCTCGCAGCCCGATGAATCCGACCGCGTCGAGGACGAGGCGCGCCAGAGCGACATCGCGGAGCAATTGTCGACGCCTTGCCGCGCCGGCATCAAAGACAAGAAGATCATGGTGGTCATAGGCGAAGTGCAGTCCAACGGCGTCATCGCAGCGCAACAGCAGAATTATGGCCGACACTTTCAGGCGATCAACTCGCGCCTTCGCGCCCTCGGCCTCAAGACCTATACGCCAGAGGAGATTCGCAGGCAGATCGCCCAAGCCGAAATCGACGCCTACTTTCGCAACGATCCGGATGCGGCGCTTGCCGCATCGAAACGGCTCGGCGCGAGTTTCGTGCTGCGCGGGCTGATCTCATCGCAAGCCACCGTGAATCCGATGATGGCGGTGAATCAAGTGTCGGTGAACATGGGTTTCACGCTTACCGGGGGCAATGGGCGCGTGATCTCCAATGTCGATGCCAACTCCAGTTCGTATGCGGGCGCGGACGTGCAGCGCATGGCGCTGACGCTGGTCAACGAAAAAGCGGACGAAGTCGTGGCGCAGCTGTATTCCGACTATTGCAGGAATGCGGGGCTCACCGGTGGGAACAGACAGGCGCCGAAGTGAGGCCACACGTATCGCAATCGACTTGAACTTCAGAGGGAGTATTTGCAATGAGCAATCACACCTGCATCCGGATTACGAAACTTGCGCTTGGCGCGGTCCTGATGGCGAGCGCATCGCTGGCACTGGCGCAGCCGCGATTTGGGAATCCGTCGCCGACCGCTGGAAGCGACACTTCACAGAAGGCAAATGCCTCCGCCGACCAGGCCCTCTACCAGGCCGTCGAGTACACCAACGCGAACAAACGGGGCCCGGCAGTCATCGTCATTCCTGGCGAAATCAAGAGCAACAACGCGACCTTCCTGCAAAAGTTCACGCCCAACAACATCGCGGACTTCGGCGAGGTCGAGCTCTCGAGCGCCAACTTTCCGGTGCTCGAGCGTTCCAATCTTGGCCCGCTCCTCAAGGAGTTCGAACTGGCCTACAACCTCGGCGATCCGGACCAGGCGCGCAAGTTCTTGCGCATGGGCAAGCTCAAGTCGACCAAGTACGTGGTGAAGTTCGACATTCTCAAGACGGAACAGGTCGCCGCAGCGCAACAGGGATTCGACGGTCGCGCGATCGGCAACATCGCCGGGCTCCTGGGCGGCTACGGATCGCGCGGTGGCGCGGTTGCCAGCGCGGGCGTTGGCTCGGTGCAAACCAGCGAATCCAGCGGGGTCTGGATTATCGGCATGCGCTACAAGATCATCAATGCGGAAACCACCGAGCAGGTGGCGAACGGCTATACCGAAGAGAAAATGGAGGTCGGCGCAAAATCGACATCGGTGCTCGGCGTGTCCAATTCCCAGCAGGGCGGCGTGTCGCTCGATACGATGGTGCAGCGCCTGGTCCAGAAGTCGGTGTGGGAAATCGACAACAAGTACAAATGATGCATTGACTGTGAAGGTCCGCGACGCCGGCACCGCGCCGGCGTCGCCGCTTTCGGAGTCGAACGAGGAGCGATGCATGGCAGAGATCGGCAGCCTCGGCAAGTATGAGATCCGTCGCGAGATCGGTCGCGGTGCGATGGGCGTGGTTTATGAAGGCTACGATCCCTACATCAAGCGTGTCGTGGCGCTGAAAACGATCCGAGCGGATCAGCTCTCCGGCGAAGACTCGGAGAACGTGATCGCGCGGTTTCGCCGCGAAGCCCAGGCTGCTGGACGATTGAGCCACCCCAACATCGTTTCCATCTACGATTTCGGCGAAGAAGCGGGCGCCTGGTTCATCGCCATGGAGTTCGTCAAAGGCCGCGAGCTCAAGGAATGCTTCGAGGCGAACGAGCGGTTCACGACGGCGAACATCGTGCGCATCATGTCGCAGATCCTCGAGGCGCTCGATTATTCGCACCGCCAGGGTGTCATACACCGGGACATCAAGCCCGCGAACATCTTCATGTTGCCCGACGGCTCGGTGAAGGTTGCCGACTTTGGCATTGCCCATATCGAAGCGTCCAACCTGACCCAGGTTGGGGCCGTAATGGGCACGCCGGCGTACATGTCGCCAGAACAGATCATGGGGCTGCCGGTCGACGGCCGCTCGGACCTTTTCTCGGCGGGCGTGATCCTCTACCAGTTTCTGACCGGCGAGCGCCCCTTCTCCGGTTCGGCGGCGACCACGATGCAGAAGGTGCTGAAGGAGGACCCGCTGCCGCCGTCGAGCCTCAATGTGCAGGCGCCGATCGAAATGGACGCGATCGTGCGCAAGGCGCTGGCCAAGCGTCCCGAGGATCGCTTCCAGACAGCCGCCGAATTTGCTGCCGCCATCCGTGCCACAGCGCCGGAAATGACCATCACCAACACCGACGCGACACTTATCTCAACCGTTGCCAAGGCGCCGGTCGCGCCCGTTGACAAGACCGTCGTCTTGAATGACGCGCTCACCGCAACGCCGGCGTCGCCCCCCGTTGTTGCGCAGCCAGTGCCGCAGCAGAAGTCGCAGATGCCGGCAATCGCCATCGTCGTCGGCGTTACCGTCATCGCGCTCGGCGCGGGCGCATGGTTCACGTTTCAGCGGCAAGCGGGCGATGGCGCAAGGCCCGGACAGGGTCCTCCGTCGCAGCCGTTGGTGTCGGCGCCGCCCGCTTCACCACCGTCGGCCGCGCCAGCAGCGACAACGGCGGTGCCAAAGGCCGATCCCGGCACGATGGTGATCTCCGCGGTGGGGCTGATCGATCCGAGCGACTCGCGTTACCAGAGCGACAAGTCGTTGCTGCAAAGTGACCTGCGAGCGGATTCCAAGAGCCAGCTCGTCGAGAAAGCGTTGGGGCTCTTGCTCGAGACGAAGTCGCTCGCCAAGAACTACGATGTGCTCAAAGACAAACTCATGTCGAAGAGCGGCAGCTACATTACGGCCGTCGTTCGGGAGAGCGAGCCGCGCATGGGCAAGGATGGTTTGATGTCGATCACGACCGAGGCTGTGGTGAACGTCAAGGCGGTTCAGAAATCGCTCAATGAGATGTCCCGCGACGAGCGCATCGAGCTAATTCGCGCCAACGGCAATCCGAAGGTATCGGTGCAGATCTCGGTGCGCGATGCCGATCAGCCGGACGCCACATCGCAGACTTCGCCGGTGGCAGAAAATATCCTCAAGGAACGGATCAAGTCGTTCGGTTTCCGCACGTGGTCCGAAGGCGAGTCCGGGGCCGACGGGAGCAAGAAGGGCGCCGACTTTCAGGTCCTTGGCGAAGCCAAAATCAAGAAGCTCTCCGCGCGTCTCGAGGCTTCGGGCCTGACCGTGACCAAGTTCGCGCTGACGTCCTGGACCGTGAAATGCATCGATCGCGAGACCGGCGAGGAGATCTACTACAACACGACCCTGCCGAAGGGCGTTGGCAGCTGGCCGAGCGAGGAGGAGGCGCTTAAGGCGATTGGCACGAAGATCGCCGACGAATTCTCGCGCGACTTTTTTCTTCAGCACGTCAACGTGACAGGACAAAGGGTTACGCTGAACGTAGAAGGCATGCCGAATGCGGCGGCAGAAGACCTGCTCGCACGCGAGCTCGTCGGGCTGCCTGGAGTGATTACGGCGACGCCGCGGCCAGCTGCAAGCCCTCGCAGCTATGACCTGCAGCTTGCGGGGAATGGTTCGGTGGGCGATCTTGTCGCAAGCGACGTGCTCAAGCCGCTCAATGCGAAGCTCGGTCTGGCGTGCTTCACCCTTGGCGGCATCGCCGGCGACCAGGTGTCGGTGATGTTCGACAAGCGCTGCGCGGATGCTTCGGTGCTGTTGCGCCTGGAGACGAACCCGCCTGCCGGGCTGTACGGCGCGCCGGTGGGCCGCCAGAAAACGGTGGTGAAGGACCTGGAGAAGCTGAAGAAGCTGATGATCTAGAGCTGCGAATTCTTGATCGCCGCAGCTGCGTAGACATTCGCACGAGCTGCAGGTTTTGTCACCGCGGACAAACTAATTTTGCCTAACATCCGGACCCTTAGTCGCGGTTGAGCTTTTCCACCTGCTTGATGTAGTTCTGCATGGCATCGTCCCTGCTCATTCCTTTGAGCTTGGTCCATGCGTCGAACTTGGCGGCGCCGACGAAATCGAATCCGCCTGGGCGCTCGCCCTGGACATCACCCTCGGTACTCTGCTTGTAGTACGAATAGAGCTTAAGCAGTGTTGCGTTGTCGGGCTTCTTCTTCGCGTGTTTCGCCGCGGTGGTGGCGGCTTCGAATTTGGTCTTCAGGTCCTTCGGGGCGGCGGGCATCGTTTCTCCTGCGAGTGAGGCATTCATCTTCGGTGCACGGGCACCGGTGCTTGTGTGCTACTTTAACGCGACTCGCAAAGACTGGGCAATCCGCAATGTAGCGGAACCGCAGATGCCTCGGATACCACCCAAGAAGCCGGAACGCATGTCCAGCGTGGATACCGCCTGGCTGCGCATGGACCGCCCCAGCAATCTGATGATGATCTGCGGCGTGCTGATTTTCGGCGAACGGCTTACCCTGGCTCGGCTGAAGTTTGCGGTGAGCGATCGTTTCTTGCGATTCAAGCGCTTCCGTCAACGTGCGGTACAAGCCCCCGCGGGCGCGTATTGGGCGGACGACCCCAAATTCGACATCGACGCGCACGTGCGCCGCGCCAAGCTGCGCGGCGCCGCCGGCAAGGCCCAGCTCGAAACCCTGGTGAGCGAGCTGATGGCCACGCCGCTCGATCCATCGAAGCCAATGTGGCAGTTTCATCTCGTCGAAGGATACGAGGGTGGAAGCGCCGTCGTCGTGCGCATTCATCACTGCTACGCGGACGGAATCGCATTGATCCAGGTGATGCTGTCGCTGACCGACGCCGACCGCAAGGGTCGCGTGCCGGGGCCGGTTCCGCCTCCCCCGAAGCGCTCGGAATCGACCGATGGCGACCCGCTGGCAGGCGTTTTCGAGATGGCGACCAAGATCGGTTCCGACCTGATCGAAAAAGGCGTCGGCATTTGGCACGATCCCGCCAAGGCAGTGGCATTTGCAAAGCAAGGGAGCGCCTTTACCGAGGAACTTGCCAAACTGGTCTTGATGGGCGAGGACTCGCGCACGCGTTTCAAAGGTCAGCCCGGTGTTGCAAAGCGTGTTGCGTGGGCGGAACCGATCGCGGTATCGGAGGTGAAGGCCGTCGGGCGCGCACTCGACAGCTCGATCAATGACGTGCTCCTGTCGTCGGTTGCGGGCGCGCTGCGGTCGTACCTGATGCAAAAAGGCGAAAGTGTCGAGGGTTTGAGCATCCGCGCCCTGGTGCCGGTCAATTTACGGCCGGCGGAAAAGGCCTGGAAGCTCGGCAATCGCTTCGGCCTGGTTTTTCTCGACCTGCCTATTGGCATCGAAAATCCGGTCGAACGTCTTTATGCGGTTCGCGAGAACATGCGCGTGCTCAAGGGTTCGTATCAACCAGTGGTCGCGTTGGGTCTCCTTGCGGTGATGGGCGCGGGACCGAAGGTCCTGCAGGAACAATTGCTGGCGCTGCTGGCCAAGAACGCGACCGCGGTCATGACCAATGTGCCAGGTCCGCAACAGCCGCTGTATCTCGGTGGTGCGCTCATTGGCAGCATGATGTTCTGGGTGCCGCAATCCGGCAACATCGGGTTGGGCGTCTCGATACTTTCGTACAACGGCGAAGTCCGTTTCGGTGTCGTCGCCGATCGCGGGCTCTGTCCCGATCCCGGTCACGTAATCGAGGGCTTTGCGCCGGAATTCGAAAAACTGGTGTTGGCAACGCTGCTGTCGCCGTGGCCGTGGGATCAACCACCAAGCGCCGCAGAGATGGAATATACGGTGTCTTTGTAGGGCCGAATGTATTGGGCCGGCGAACCCTATTCCAACTCCGAACGGGCGAGCTCCACGTCGAGTCTTTCCATTGCGTCCAGCGGCTCACAACGCGCAGCCTGTTCGTACAGCTTGGTCGCCTCGTCGAGCCGTGCCTTGTCGAAGAGCATGATCAGTCCGTTCGCATATTCGATGCGGCTGATCGCTGAGTCGGGATTGAGCTTCAACGCCTGCTGGTAGTGCTCCAGCGCGGAATCCTTTTTCGCTCCGTAGGTCATCCCGGCGACCAGGCCGCCGACCTTGTTGATGACCTCGGCCTGATACGCGCCGTAGGCGGCATGCGCATCGGCGTGCGCGGGCGCAAGCTTCAATGCCTTGGTCAGCGCATCCTTGATCTTGCCGCCGAAGCCCTGCGCGAGTGCCTTGGCGACGGAAATCCCCTGGCCGTACCTTCCCAGCGCGTATGCGTACAGGTAGTGCGCGTTGGCGTCGCCCGGCGCGACGTTGCGCCTCTCGTCAGCCCAGGCGGCCGCCTCTTCGAAAAGCGCCAACCTGGACTTTTCGGCTTTATCGATATAGTTGGCGTAAATCGACTGGGCCTTGACCGCCGCATTGGTTGCGGCGCCGCCCACCGCGAGTCCGGCCTCGACGGCGCGCTGAAACTCGCCGGCGTGAAACGCCCGCCACGCGTCCTGCGTGGCAGCGTCCTTCGGAAACGGCTCGCAGTCGCCACGGTGAAGGCGGGGCCAACTCTTCTTCAAAGCCGCTCCCTCGTACACATACGCGTTTCCGGCGTGCGGAAATTTCGCCCACTTCTTCGCCATCGATCTTCTCCTTCGGCAAGCGTTACAGGTAATCCTGGCTAAGCCGATCGAGTAATGCACGCGACGGCCCTTGCAGGAATGGCGCGATCAAGGACAACACCTGATACGCGGCGCGGCCGAGGTTGACCGCTGCGGCATCAGGTTGTTGCGCGGCAATTCTCTGATAGGAGATCCAGAACGTCGCAACGAGCGCCACATTGTCGGCGATGGCCGCGATCTCGCGCTCCGACGCGCGCATCGCGCCGTCGGCGACCATGCTGCGGCACAGCGCCGATACGGTCGCCGTACCGCGTCGCAAAATCGAGGCGAAGCGCGTCGCCAGCTTGTGGCTGCGCGACAGTATTTCGTCGAGATCGCGATAGAGAAACCGGTATTCCCACATCGCTTCGAACAACAGGTGCAGAAAGAACCAGAGATCCTCGACACCGACGACGCCACTGCCGCGAGGGTCGAGGAGCGCGTCGAGGCGGCGTTCGAGGGCCGCGAACAGCTCGCCGACGATCGCGTCCTTATTGCGGAAATGATAGTAGAGATTCCCCGGGCTGATGCCCATCTCGTCGGCGATATCCGCGGTGGTGACGTTTGGTTCGCCGAGACGATTGAACATCACCAGGCTGGTTTCGACGATCCGCTCGCGCGTGCGTCGCGGCCGTTTGCGCTCCGCCATGACGATATCGTCCGCGCGTCGGAGCTACCGTGCGGCGACGAGCCAGGCTTCGAGTTGGTCCAGCGTGTGCGACAGGTCGCGGGCCGCCTGGTGCACGCCAGGCTTGCGCGCCTTCAGCGGGCGAGTGTCGATCAGCGCGGCGCCAATTGACCGCTGGCTGTCGCACAGAACCTCGATCTTCAGGCGGATGCCGTGTCTTGCGAGCAGAGGCGCGAGCATTGCGCGGCGCGCAAACAGGCTTTGACGCGTCTTGCGGTAGGCGGCCTCGCACAGCGCCTTGCGTCGCGCATAGCTGAAGATAGAGGCGAAAAACATGTCGGCGTCCTCGCGATCGGGTTCGAAGAGCAGGATGTCGGCATCGGGGTATTGCGCGCCGTATCGGTCCATGCCGACTTCCATCCGTGAGTGAATGATCGCACGAAAGGTCTGTGCGAGGACCATCGGCAGCCCGCCAAGCGCCAGCTTGCTGTGCGGGTCGCGTCCCGGCATCGGACTCGCGTCGAAGGGCACCAGCGCATTGACGCACAGAAGCAGGCCCACCCCGGCGTCCAAAGCGACCGATGCGTGCAAGGTCTTGTTAAGCGCCCCATCGACGTAATGCGCACCGTCGATGACGACCGGCGGAAAAAGGCCGGGTAGCGCGGCCGAGGCAACGATCGCCTTGGCGATGGGAACGTGGTCGAAGCCGGGGCCGCCGAACGTCGTCGACGCACCTGTGTCGAGATTGGTCGCGATCACGAACAGCTTGTGCTCTAGCGTACGAAAATCGTTACTGCGGCCCGGCATGGAGAAGAGCCGGTTCAGAAAGCGGTCGAGCGCGCGCTGATCGAACAAGCCGGTCGGAATTGCACGGCTGAGTGCGGCACTGAAGGCCGCAATCGTTTCCATCAAATTTCGCCGGTCCACCTTTCGAATCTGGGACAGCGCTGCACCAACAAAGTGTCGGGGAAGTGACAAGCCGCGGCGGGCAAACTCGCCGAGCGCCGGCCGCAGAAAAAGCGCCGGCGACAAGGACGCATCCGCGCCGTTGTCAATGAACAGGCGGTACATTTGCGTTGGGGAAATGCCGTTCGCCAGCGCGGCGGCCACGAAGCCGCCCGACGAGACACCGACGTAGACGTCGATGTCGTTGAAGTCGAT
>JADGRP010000289.1 GCA_017880805.1 Burkholderiales bacterium | reverse complement strand
TGGTCGGAGCGCCGAGATTTGAACTCGGGACCCCTTGCACCCCATAGATTCGGACCCTGAAAT
Source organism: Burkholderiales bacterium (assembly GCA_017880805.1). Lineage (GTDB taxonomy): Bacteria > Pseudomonadota > Gammaproteobacteria > Burkholderiales > Casimicrobiaceae > PALSA-1003. The sequence continues at coordinate 2,873 of JADGRP010000289.1, read as the reverse complement.
CCCCTGACCTCACCTGAAATGCCTTGAAACATAGGCTTTTCTGCTCTACGTCAGTGAGTTAGATTCGCGCACAGGATTCAGATTCGATCGCGCGTGTTCAGAGCGTTTCGCACGAGCTTACTGCTCAACCGTCCCTCAACCGTCGCTCCTGGACCCTGTGAATCGCCGTCTGAGCAAGGGGTCCGGGTGCCGAGGGACAGCCCGGCCAGGCCGCGCTCACGCATCGCGAGCGAACAGGGGAACGCCAACACGTCGACATGGCCCCGTTCGACGTGATGGTGGGCGTTCTCGCAAACCAGGCGCTCAGTTACTTCGTATCCGGTATCGTCCCGCGGCGCATCGGCAATGCGCATCCGAATATCGTTCCCTATCAGACTTTCCCGGTTCGCGACGGCCACATCATGCTGGCCGTCGGAAGCGCCGCACAGTTCGAGGCGTTCTGCCGCGTCATTCGTCGGTCCGACCTCGTCGTCGATGACTCCTATCGCACCAATGCGGCGCGCGTGAGCAACCGTCAGGCCCTGGTCGGCGTGCTACAGCACGAACTGCGGACCTGGGACCGTGACGATCTGTTGTCTGGTCTTGGCCGCGCCGGAGTCCCGGCGGGGCCGATCAACACGCTGGGCGACGTGTTCAAGGACCCGCAGGTGGTGGCGCGAAAGCTTCGTCTCGATCTGCCGGTCGCCGGTGTCGCTCGCGGACGGGTGAGCGGCCTACGGGCCCCGATCCGTTTGTCCGCCTGCACGCTTACGCTCGACCGGCCTGCGCCGCGCCTTGGCGAACATACCGCCGCGATTGCGTGCGAGCTTGGGATGGTGTCATGACGGACCACGGCATGGCCGGGCGGAACTGCTGGTCACTCGCAGGGCTCACAGCCGTCATGGCAGCAGTTAGTTCGAGTCGACACGCTCACCCCGATCGACCGACGAGTCGAGAACAAATGAGCGCTGCAGAATTTGCGCGGACGCGCCATCATTCACCAACGCTCTAGATAAAAAGAGGCATCTATGCCGCCACTGACCAATCGACGTGGATTCATCATCGGCACATCGGCTGTGCTCGCCGCCGCGGCGTCTCGACCAAGCAAGGGACGCACGGCTGACTTAACAGCACTGTCGGCGAGCGAAGCGGTCGCTGCGATGCGCGACGGGGAAATCAAAGCCGAGGAATACGCCGTCGCGCTGCTCAATCAGGCAACGCGGCTCGCGGATCTCAACGCATTTCGGACGCTGAGACCGGATGACGTGAAAGCGGCGGCGCGGGAGGCTGACAAGCGACGCGCCGCCGGCCGGTCGCTCGGTTTGATGCATGGATTGCCCATTCCTGTGAAGGACAGCGTCAGCACGAAGGCCTTGCCGACCTCGCAAGGCACGCGAGCACTGCAGAACTTCATGCCGAAGGATGATGCCGCCGTGCTGAAACCATTGTTCGCGCAGGGCGCTATTCTCATGGGTAAGACCAATCTCCACGAGCTGTCCTGCGGCTGGTCGAGCAACAACGCCACGTTCGGGCCAGTGAAAAACCCGTACGATCGCACGCGTACGCCCGGTGGTAGCAGCGGCGGTTCGGCCGCCGCCGTAGCGAGCCATATCGCTCCACTTGCGATCGCCGAGGACACGTACGGATCCATTCGCGTCCCGGCAACGTTCTGTGGGCTTACTGGACTGCGTCCAACGTTTGGTCGCTATCCGGGCGACGGCATTCTGCCGCTCAGTCGCGGCAAGTTCGATCAGGTCGGTGCGCTCGCGCGTGGCGTGAGCGACCTCGTGCTGTTCGATTCGGTTGTGACGGGCGAGCGTGCCCCGGTGCGCGCCCCTTCCTTGAAGGGACTGCGGATCGGAATATCGCCGGAACATTTGTCCGCCGGAATGGAGCCCGAATGCGAGCGAATCATGGGCGAGGCGCTGCGGCGGATCGAAAGCGCCGGAGCGAAGGTCGTCGTGGCTGAGCTGCCGCAGGTCGTGCGCGACGCTTCGACGGTCGTGAGAACGATTCTGGGCTACGAGTTACTCGATAGCATCGCGACGTTTCTTAAGGAGCAGGGTACGGGGTTGACGATCGATCAACTGAGTTCTCAGGTCGGACCAAATCTCGCACCGCTACTCGCGGCAAGCCGCAAGCCCGGGGAGCGTTCGATCTACCTGTCGTTGCTGCGGCGGAAAGAAGAAATCAAGGCCGCAACGATTGGCTACTTCCGTGTGAACAACCTCGAGGCGCTCGCCTTTGCGCCGGTATTGATGCCAGCCTTTGCGCAAGGGGATGCGGACAGCGTTGAGATCGGCGGGCACCAAGTCGATCTATTTACGGCTATCGGCCGGAATATCGGGCTTGGGAGCTGCGCGAGCCTCGCATGCCTGGTGCTCCCGAGCGGAATGACGGCGAGCGGTCTGCCGGTCGGGCTGGAATTCGATGCCTTGCCGGGACGTGATCGCAGGTTACTCGCGCTCGGATTATCGCTCGAGAGCGCGCTCGGCCCAATTCCACCCCCGGCGATTGCCGCCTGATGACATGTCCTCGTCCTCTGAACCTCGCCGGCCTACGAAGCACGATGCTAAACGCGCCATGCGGCGAAGGTTGAAATGGTAAGAAATTACCTGGACGCGCGACATCGAATCTGGCAACAGATCGTCCGTGAAGCCACGTTTATATGTACCCGCTGGTGCGGGCCACGACGGCGAAGAAGAAAACGGGCATCGGCGGCGGCAACACTCCGGCCGGCGCCGTTGCATCATTCGTCATGACCAAGTTCTCGCGCCGAGTGGGCCTGCGGCAATTCAGAAGTGGACACAAGCGCGGACACACTCGATTTCAGGAGCGCTCGTAAGTATTGGTCGGAGCGCCGAGATTTGAACTCGGGACCCCTTGCACCCCAT